>JAGHJP010000038.1 GCA_017886575.1 Clostridia bacterium | reverse complement strand
TGTCTGTCTGTCTGTCTGTCAAGGATTGTATTCGACCCGATTGTGTATGTCAAGTCTTTTTCATCATTTCCTTTTCTGAATTTTACGATTTCAAACTGTTCCGGGTTGTACTTGTCGAGAAACGTTATCGGTACACCCATTTCACCGCTGCATGTGTCCGACGGGAGATAATCATAGGGAATATCCGCAACTTTTGAAACCTCTATGGCGTCATAATTATCATACTTCGGGTATTCTTCGGGCGTATATTTTTTGTAAAACTTAAACACCTCATGACGCTTTGCCACGTCCAGATTGGTGAACCAACAAATATTCCCCAAACTTCGCCACTTTTTGCCTTTTTCGTCTACCCAAAATCTGGTTGTCCTCGCTTCATAATATTCGGGAACCCTAAATTTCATATCACCGACTTTATATCCAAGCCACAATATATTTTCTTTTATCAGCGGAAAAATTTCTTTATATGTAATGGCATTTTGATTCCCTATGATCAAAAATTGTTTATGATATTGCATTAATTGCGCAACATATTCCCGAAAGAGGGAGAAGGGCGGGTTAGTGACCACGACGTCCGCCCGTTTCAGAAGTTCCACGCACTCCTCCGAGCGGAAATCGCCGTCGCCGCGGAGCAGGGAGAGCACGTTTTTGTCGCTCTGCAAAAGGGTCTTGACGTCCCCGAGGTCGGTCGCGCCGTCCCCGTTCAGGTCGGGCACTTCGCCGATCTCTATCTTGTAGGCGCGGCGGTTTTTGTTGAGTTCCGTCCGCCCCTCGCCGAAAAAGGAGAGTTGCGTGTAGGCGACGGGCGAAGGGTCGTAACTTGTGGCAATGAGTTTTTTCAACCCGAGGTGGTTGAAGTTCATGGCGAAATATTTGAAAAAATTGCTCTCGAACGGGTCGTCGCAGTTGCAGAAAACCACCTTACCGCGCAACTGGTCCTTGTAATGTTTCAACTCCGCCTCGATGTCCGAAAGTTGGGTATAAAACTCGTCCGCCTTCTTTTTCCGCGCGTCGCTCAGCGTCTTGTTCGCCATGCGTCCTCCCCCGCCGATCGATGCACGCGGGCGACGCCCGTTTGTTCATGGATTGGCATAATCGATGTACAAATAAAAGGTAAAAGTACATCGAAAAAAAGGATTTGGCGCACCACGCCCGCAACTTATTTTGATAAAATGAAAAAATATCTTGCATTTAATCAATAATTTTGCTATAATTGAATAAAAAAGTACATCGATTATGCCAATCGATGTACTTTTTTGTTATAAAAGTTTACCCAGCCTGTTCATCATGCTCGCCTTGTGTTCCAGAAGCGAATGGGCGTAGCGATTGAGCGTGATGGTCGCGTTTTTGTGCCCGAGAATTTCGGACAACGTTTTGACGTCCATGCCGCACTCGAGGGCGCGCGTGGCGAAGGTGTGCCGCAGGGCGTGGAATCCGCGGTGCGGGATGTGCAGGCGGCGCAGGAGCAGCTGGAAACTGCGCTGATAGGAGCGGACGGACACGGGATTGCCGTCCTCGGCGACGAGGCAGGGCGAGGCACTCCCCTTCTTCCACGCCCGCAGCAGGGGCAGCAATTGTTTGGGCAGGGGGATGACGCGGCGGGAAGAGGGCGTTTTGGGCGCCTCCGTCACCCGTCCGCCCCTGCCGTCGTGACAGGATGCTGCGACGGTGAGGACGCCCTTTTTGAGGTCGACGTCCGCCCAGGTCAGCGCCAGAAGTTCGCCGAGGCGCAGCCCCGTATAGAGGCAGAGCACCACGCCGCGCATCTTCTCTTTTTTGTAGGAGAGCGCCGCCCGCTCGATTTTCTTTTGTTCGGCGAGCGTAAAGCACTCCACGGGCCTTTCCGTGCGGCGGGGGTGCACGAGGTGTTCGGCGGGAGAAGTCTGCACTACCCCGGCAAGGCGCGCGGCGCGCAGGAAATTTTTGACCACGGACAGCGCGACGGAGACGGTGTTGGGCGACAACCCGCCGTCCGCGCGGAGGTTGCCGCCGGCGGACAGGGACGCGGCAAAGGACTGCAAAACCGCGGGAGTCAGTCCGTCCGCGTCGTATGCCCCGAGGCGGGGCGCAATGTGCAGGCGTATGAGCGAAGCGTACCGCTCGTAAGTGCGCGCCTTTGCCGACGGGCGGACATAACTTTCCAGCCATACGGCAAGCCAATCTTCATATTTCATTTTCTTTCTCCTTGCGATCGATTTCCCGGCGGAATAAGGCAAAAGGGGCGGCCCCGTTTCTGCGGGACCGCCCCTTCCCCGTCCGATACGGGCTTTTTTGTCCGGCGGCCTAAGCCGCGGCGGCGTTATACCGCCGCCGTTCTGAGCGTCTGCACGATGAGTTCCGCCAGCGCCTTCAGGTCGGCTGCCGTGCCGGCGTCCGCGCCCTCTGCCGTGTTTTGCGTGCCTTCCGCGCTTTCTCCGCCCTCTTCCGCGTCTGCCGCGGCGTTCCCTTCCGCGAACGCCCGCAGGGCTTTTTCCACCTTGGAAACGTCCTCGTCGGAATATTCTTCCGAAACGCAGGCGGCGACTTCGACGGCGAGCGCGTCGAGCGCGTCGCCCGCGGCAAGCCCCGTCAGAAGTTCGCGCACCACCGCCTCCTTGCCGGAGAGCGTTTTCTTGCCCGTGAAGCGGGACAGAAACGCACCGAAGAGCGTGGAGAGGCAGCCCGCGGTAAAGCCGCGGTACAGGATGTTGCCGATGTGCTCCGCGAGATAGTCCAAAGAGGGATGCAGAATGCATTGCAGCCCCGCGAACAGGACGACGCCGAGCGCGAAGGGCAAAAGAGCGGTGAAGAGCGCGCCGCCCCTGTCTTTGAGCAGCGTACACTTCAGGAGCCGGACGCCGCAGGCGACGGCCGCGGCGACGAGTACGGCGTCGGCGCCGAAGCGCCCGAACACTTCCAACCATTCCAAGTCTTCCATGATTCCGATACCGCCTTTCGGCGGCGGAAAACAGCTCCCGTGCTTCCGCCGCCTTTGGAAAAAATTTCCACCCGCCGATATACATTATACACCCGCCGCGCCGAAAAACCCGTCACCCCTGCCGAAATTTTTCGCCCGCGGGCGCAAAAAAATTCCACGCGGAGAAACAGACGGACGACGGACGGAGCGGATAATTTGCGGGCGAATGCCTATACTGAATAGCGATCATGCAAAAACCGAGCCGCAACCTGCAAGAAAACATAGCCGAGATCAAAAAACGCCTGCCCGCCGAGGACGTGCTGGTGTTCGACTTCGCCCTGTCCTCGGGCAGGGCGTGCGCCGCCGTGTTCACCGACGGCGTGACCAACAAGGAACTTTTGGGCGAACAGGTGGCAAAGCCGTTGCGCGAATATGAAGGCGAGGAAACTTTCGAGGGGTTTTCCGAAGCGCTCGCCGCGCCCGAAAACAAGGAAGGGGGCGATTTTGCCGCCCTTGCCGAGGAGATATTGGACGGCAACGCCGCCCTCTTTTTCGACGGGTTTGACCGCACCCTCATCCTCGGCGTCAAGACCGTGCCCCTGCGCACCATCGCCGAGCCGCCGACGGACATCGCCATCAAGGGGCCCCGCGCGGGGTTCGTGGAGGACGTAAAGACCAATATGTCCCTGCTGCGCACGCGGTTAAAGACCCCCGAACTGCTCTTTTCCACCGTCAAGATCGGGCGGCGAAGCCGGACGAAAGTGGTCGTCTGTTATCTCAAAGACATCGCGCGGGAGGAAGTCGTCCGGAGCATCGTCGCGCGGCTCAAACGCATCGACATCGACGGCGTGCCCGATTCCTCGTACATCGCCCCCTTTCTCTCCGGGCGGCGGCACTCCCTGTTCAAACAGACGGGTACGACGGAAAAGCCCGACATCCTCGCCGCCAAGATGCTGGAAGGGCGGGTGGGGCTCCTCGTGGACGGGTCGCCCATCGCGCTCACGCTGCCCTATCTCGTGGCGGAGGATTTTCAGGCAAGCGAGGACTATTTCGTGTCCCCCTACCGCGCCTCTTTTACGCGGTTCATCCGCGCCTTCTCTCTCATCATCTCCATATATCTGCCCGCCTTTTACGTTTCGGCGCAGCTGTTCAAACTGCAGCTTCTGCCCCTCGGGCTGCTGCTCACCATCGCCAGCAACATCCAGGGACTGCCCCTCTCTCCGAGCATGGAGATGTTCCTCACCCTGCTCCTTCTGGAAGTGCTGACCGAGGCGAGCGTGCGCATGCCCAAGTACGTGGGCATGGCGCTCTCCGTCGTGGGCGCGCTGGTGCTCGGCGACACGGCTGTCAACGCGGGGATACTGTCCACGCCCGCCATTCTGATCATCGCCCTGTCGGGCATCTGCCTGTACACCGTGCCCAACCTCATCGAAACCACCTCGCTCGTGCGCATGCTCATGCTGCTGGCGGCGGGGAGCGTGGGCACCTACGGCATCATTTTACTGACCGCCTTCCTTCTGTACTATCTCTTCTCGTCGGAGAGTTACGGCGCACCCCTGCTGGCACCCTTCTCGCCGCTGGTGAAGGGAGATCTCAAAGACAGCCTGGCAAAGTACAACCTGAGCGGGCTGAAAGAGCGCCCCGCGCTGCTGCGGGGCAAGAACAAGACGAGGTTGAAAGACGATGAAAGATAAAAGCGCGAACGACAAAAACCGAATCACCGCGCGGCAGCTGTGTTTTATGCTGGCTTTTTTCCTGCCCGCCAACAAACTCATTCTGCTGCCCTCCGTCCTCGCACGGGACGCGGGGAACGACCTGCTGCTCTCCGCCCTGCTCGTCTTCCTCTTGCAGGGCGCGGCGGTGTTCGCGCTTCTGTGGCTGATGACGAAGACGGACGCGACGCTGTTTGAACTGATCGAAAGGAAATTCGGGGCATGGGCGGCACGGATATTCTATTTCCTGCTCGCCGTCTACTTCGCCTTTTCCGCCGTTCTGCCCGTCACCGAACACCGGCTGTACATTCAGAACACCATGTACGACACCCTGCCGACCATCCTCATTTTCGTGCCCTTTTTCTTCTTTTCCACCTATGCCGCCGCCAAGGGACTGCAATGCGCGGGCAGGGCGGCGGACGTGGGCATGCCCCTGTTCCTCATCTCCCTGCCCGTCCTGCTGTTCATGGCGATCGCGAGCGCCGACTTCACCGAGCTGCTCCCCTTCGGCTTCACCCCCTTCCCCGACGTTCTGCACGGTTCGGCACACATCCTGAGCTGGTGTTCGGACGCCGCATGGCTGCTGATCTTCCTCGGCAACGTGCGCGTGGAGAGGCATTTTCTCGCCAAGACCGCCTCTTCCTACGCCTTCGGCGCCCTCGTCGTGCTCTTTTTCCTCGCCGTGTTCTATGGCATCTTCTCCACCGTGGCGATGAACGAGGCTTTTGCGATCGTCAAGATCGCCCGCTACTACAACGCGCTCAAGACGCTGGGGCGCATCGACTACCTGTTCATCTATATCTTTTCCCTCGTCCAGCTCTTTGCCCTCGTCCTGCCCGTACAGCTGAGCGCACATGCGCTCGGGAAGGCGTTCAACGCGGACATGCCCCCGCTCTTTTCCGTCATCGTCAACGCCGCGCTGCTGCTCGTCGTGCTTCTGAGCGCCAAGGCCTTCCCCTCCCTCGAGCGCGCGGTCAATGAGTATTTGTTCCCCGTATTTTTGGTCTTTGCCGATCTTTTGCCCCTGCTGTGCCCCCTCTTCGCACTCGGGCAAAAGAAGCAAAAGGGAGGGATCAAACCATGACGGAATTCCGCTTTCACGTGCCCCGCCATTGGGGAGAAAAAATAATTCTCGTCCTTCTCTTCTTCCTCTTCACCTTGTTTTTCAGCAACGACTTCGGGCTGATCGACATTCAAAAGACCGCCATCATTTTAGCGGCGGGCATCGACCGCACGGAAGAAGGCGCGTTCAGCGTGACCGCGCAGATCGCCGTGCCGCAGGCATCCAAGAGCGGCAGCGCGGCACAGTCCGCCGCCGTGAACGGCACGGGCGAAACCCTTGCGCAGGCCTTCAACGAGATAAGCATCAAAACGGGCTGGTTCCCCAAACTCATCTTCTGTGACCTCATCGTGCTCGGCGAGAGCGTGACGGACGGGAACGTGTTCGACTGCCTGGGTTATTTTCTGCGCAACGAACAGATGTCGGACAACTGCCTGCTTGCCGCATGCGAGGGGAGCGCCGAAGCGGTGTTGAACGCCGCCGCCCCGACCGAGAACATGATCGCGCTCGCCCTGCAAAAGATCCTGGCGACGGAAGCTAAGGCGAGCGGCAACGTTTCCGCCGTCAACCTAAAGGACTTCGCCGCGGACTATTACGCCGAGCACAAGAGCGGCTACATGCCCTACGTCCGCCTGACGGCGGAAGAGGGGGGAGAAAGCGGGGGCGGCACCGAGGGAGGCAGCCGGGCCGCCGCAGCGGCGCAGGACGGCGGCAAAAATGCCGGGGGAAAGAGCGGCGGACAGACCTTCGACGCTTCGCGCACGGCAGTATTTTACGACGGCAGGCAGGCGGGCATCCTCGACAAAGAAGAGACCTTTGCCCTGAACCTCGCCGTCGGCTCGGTGCGGCAGGCGACACTCGAGGTACCCTTCGGGGACGCCGCGTACGCCCTGTCGCTGACCGACGTGTCCTCGAAGATAGACTTGGACGTGGACAACAACATTCCCCGTCTTTCCGTCCGGTTGAAAGCCGTGGCGCGCATGAGCGACGCCGCCGCGCCCGAACCCATCGGGAAGATCGCCGCGACCAACACCATTCCCCCCGAAGTCCTGCGGCAGGCGGAGCGGATTTTGGAAAACGACCTCTCTTCCCTCTTCGAAAAGTGCCGCGCCGCGCACTGCGACATTTTCGGGGCGGTCGACCGGCTGCGCAAATATGAGACCCGCTTCCACGCCGCCTATAAGGACGTGCTGCTCGACCGTGCCGTCCCCTCCTTTTCCGCCGAGATCAAGGACTCGGACTGAGAGCCCCTTCTCCCCCGCGGAAAGCGGACGGCGGGCGGCGTTTTCCCCCGCAAAAACAGGGCAAAAAAATTTTTTCAACTTTTTTTCAAAAAGGTATTGACAAACTATTTTTTTATGCTATAATAAAAGTACAAAAAGTTAATGCGCAACACTTTTTGAAATGTCCGGACATGAAAGGGATTGTCCGGAAAAGGAGTAACAGCAAAGAAAGGTTCACACAGAGGAAAATGAATTTTTCCTGCGCCAACGAAACGACAAGGAGGTACGGGCTATGAAAAGAATTCTCGCGCGCAAAATCTTTCGGGGAGGGCTATTCCAATGAACAGTTTCACTGAGGGACAATCGATTTAGGCAAGTTCCGCAAAGAAAAGAGCAGAGCACGGGGTAGTATCTGCATAGGAGTAACGATTCAGAAAGCACGGAACGAGGGCAGAAACGATGTCCCGACAACTGAATAAAAACGGAAAAAAAGAAAATTCCCCCCTTGCGCCCTGCGCAAGGGGGTTACCTTTTGTTTTTCGGGAGGACCTTATCCTTCCCCCGCCCTTCGGAACGGGGGCTCGCCCCGCCCGCCTTCCAAGGCAAGACCCTGCCTACCGGCACGCCCCTTCGGGCGGGAGCCGTGCGGCGATTTGTTGCCCGCCGGATCAATTTTTGCGTTGCCCGAAGAAAATCAAGGCACCGCAAGACTCTTCCGCAACAACAAAAACCGCCGCGCGGGCGGACCGCGGCGGTTTTTGTTTGCACAGAAAAAAAAGCGGCGCGCCGCCTCCCCGATCCCGAAAAAACGGGGCGGGCATGCCCGCCAAAAAGGAACAAATCGTAAAATCAATCGCCGAAGGAACCGAGTTCGTCCAAGGTCAGGGAATAGCCGTCGATGAAGTGTTCGAAAAAGTAGCCGAGCTCGGGCATGGTGCGCGCCCTTTCCTTCAAGTCGGATTCGATGGTCTTTTTGGCATGGGCAAATTCCGAATTGCCGCTGCGCAGCTCTTCGAGGCACTTGATGTACGCCGCCAATTTGTCCGCCGCCTTGACCAATTTATATTCCTCGCTCTTCTCGTCGGCGAGCACATAGGGAGAGAGTTCCCCCTGCAGTTCCGCGGGGAGCATGGCAAGCATCTTTTCGCTCGCCTGCCGCTCCAGCTGCTTGTATTCCCCCTGGATGCCGCGGTTGAAGTACTTGATGGGCGTGGGCAGGTCGCCCGTCATGACCTCGGCGGTCTCGTGATAGACGGCGCAGAGCACGGCTTTGCCCGCGTCGACGGCGCCGCCGAACACCTTGTTGCGGATGACGGCGAGGGCGTGGGCGAGCAGCGCGACGCTCTGGGAGTGCTCCATGATGTTCTCCTCCCTGACCGAGCGCATGAGCTGCCAGCGCTTGATGTACTTCATGCGGTCCATATAGGCGTAAAAATTATATTTCACGGCAAACGCCTCCTTGTTTTGCGCGGCGGACGACCGCCGTTTCTTTGTTCTATCGTATTATACCGTAAAATTCGGGAAAATTCAATCAATTCGTTTGACTTTGCAAAATTTTTATACTATAATGCAGGTAACAAAATAAATATCCGTCGTGGGTGCTGTAACAGGCTGAGATCATACCATGGAATCGGCAAGGTAATACTTGAGCGAGAGACTGATTTGACGAAGGTCGGAGAATATCCCCACGCATTTTTGCGCGGGGGCTTTTTTTTGCCTTTGCGGCGGACAAGGAGGTTTTTTACAAATGTCACTCAACATGCTTCTGGCAACGACGTATGCCGCCGATACGGCGGAGCCCATAGCCACCTGGCTGACGGTGGGCGTCGTCGCCGCCCTCGTCGCGGC
This sequence comes from Clostridia bacterium, assembly GCA_017886575.1. Classification (GTDB taxonomy): domain Bacteria; phylum Bacillota; class Clostridia; order Christensenellales; family Borkfalkiaceae; genus RGIG4074. The sequence continues at coordinate 11,231 of JAGHJP010000038.1, read as the reverse complement.
GGGGATCGTTCTCTTCTTCGCAAAGCGGGAAGTCTTTGCAAAGTACGTGAAATTCGCCGCGGTCGGCTTCGTCTTTTACGCCTTGATCCTGGGCATGGTCATGCTCATTCTGAACATCATCAAAAACGGCGATCCCGACTATCTCACGGACAGCGGCGTCAACGGCGAGGTCGTCTATTACGTGTTCATCCCCCTCTTCGCCCTCTTCGCCCTCGCGCTGGCGGGGGGCATCCTGCTCTTTTCCGCCTCCGTGCTCGGCGCGAAAAAGCCCTTCCGCGTTATGGCGATCGTCTTCGGCTGCCTGCTTGCCGCGGGCGTCGTCGCCGTGGGCGTGCTCATCGGCGTCTACTATTTCAATTATATCGCCGAGGACGGCTATTATAACTCCGATACGGCGAGCGTCAACCAGGTCGCCCTCTACGTCTGCGCCGCCGTTCTCGTCGCCATGCTCATCGCGGGCGCCCTCTTCTTCGGCAGAAAGGACAAGAGCGGCTTCGACAGCCGCTGCATCGCCCTCGCCGGCGTGTGCGTCGCCATGAGTTTCGCCCTCTCCTATGTCAAACTGTGGGAGATGCCCCAGGGCGGCACCGTCACCCTCGTCTCCCTTCTCCCCCTCATGATCTTCGCCTACATCTACGGGCCGAAAAAGGGAGTGCTGGCGGGCTTTGTGTACGGCATTCTGCAGGCCGTACAGGATCCCTACATCATCCACCCCGCGCAGTTCCTTCTGGACTATCCCGTCGCTTTCGCCATGATCGGCTTTGCGGGCTTGTTCGCGGGCATGCGTGCCGTCAAATGGCCGCAAGTGCGCTTTACCCTCGGCGCGATCCTCGCCGCCGTGCTGCGCTTTGCCTCGCACGTGCTCTCGGGCGTGTTCGCCTTCGAAGCGTATGCCGGGGGCAGCAACGTGTGGGCGTACAGCCTTGCCTATAACTCCTTCGTATTCGTGGACATGGCGCTGGTCGTCGCGGCGGGCATTTTTGTGTTCTCCTCCCCTTCCTTCATCAAGAAGATCGAAGAATATGCAAACCGCCCTCTGCCCGCGCCCGCCGCGGCGGAAAAGAAATGAGCCGCACGAACGCCGCCGAACCCCGGACGCCCGCGGAAGGCGGGTCATGACGGGACGGGCGCGCAAAAAATGAACACCGGCGCGCCGCAGCGCGCCGGAGACCGCTGCATGAAAAATCGGGGGACGCCGACAGGCGTCCCCCGATTTTTTGTCTTTCCTCAAAGGGTCGTCGCCTTGCAATAAGCGACGATATCGTCGTGCGACACGCTCTCTTTGATGGCGTCGTAGTCGTCCAGCATTTCATAGTAGCAGAAACGCACCGCTTCCTGTACGGACGAAGAGACGTTCAGCGATACGCCGCCGCTTAAATACTCCGCGTTGACATCGGAGAAATCGTCCTCGAATTCGTCCAGATATGCTTCCTGTATGAAGATCATCGGTATCTCGCAGGAGACCGATTCATAGTCCCCCTCCTCGGCATCGTACATATAGAAATACATCGTTTTGAACTCGATGTCGAATCTTCTGGAAGGCGCTTGCAGCCCGCCCGAAAGGCCGATCAGTTTGGTGTGTATGGCTTCCGCCGCCCCGTTGATATAGACGGTATCCGCATTCAGACCGTTCTGCTCGTCCGTCTTCCGGACGGAAGAGATGCCGGCGACATTCGCCAACGGATACCAGAGCGTGTTGAACGTCCCCTGTATCTCGACGGTTTCCCGCACTTCCGTGCCGCACAGCCGCCCGTCCGAATTGCGGTAAACTTCACAGTTCCTGCCGTCGCCCGTCGGGACGAAATCGCCCTTGGTGCCGATGACATAGGTGTATTCCGCGTCCACGGCGAGCAATGCGCTCGTCGCCGCCAGCTCGGTTTCCTCCGCGACGAGATATTCATACAAATATCCCGCGACCGCGTCGCCCTCGCGCACAAATTCTATCTGCGTGGAAGCCGTATCCAGGATATCCATGGCGACTTTCAGGGCGGACGGGCCGACGGTATATTTGAAGATCGTCCCCTCGGTCAGCTGCACCCGCGCTCCGTATGTTTCCGCCGCGGGCGAAGAAGTCAACTCCACGCTGACCGGCCCGACCGAGGCCTTCATGGCATAGGCGTCTTCCCCCGCCACGAGCGTGAAGGAGAGCCCGCCCGCCGTGGCGGTAAACGTCTTGTAGTCCTCTGGATTGTTATCCAGGAACTGCGTATACAGCGTTTTGACCGTGTTCATGACGGCATACACCTGATTGACATAGGGCAGGACTGCGGCGGTCTTCGTCAGAAGCCCGTAGACGACGTCCATCTGTTTGCCCAGGCCGTTCAGGGGAATGGAAGAAACGTTGACGAAAGGCGTATAGTCCGGAATCGAAGCGATCGCGCGGTTTTCGGGCGCGAACGATTCGGGCAGGAACGCCCACAGATCGGGAACGGAGCCGAACGAATCGACGATCTCCGCCGCCAGCGCCGCGGCGTCTATCTTGACCGTATAGGTACACGTCAGCGTCAGGTCGTTATAATTTTTTCCGCGCAACAGCACTTCCACGTCATACGTTCCGACGGCGCGCACGCCTTCCGCCTCTTCCCCGTCGAAGGAGAACGTTGCCTGCACGCCCGCGGGAACTCCCGTCAGAGCGGGCGCATGATATTCGCCGTCATAGACGGTCTCGCCGTCCTGTTCCAGCGTGACGCCGGTGATGTCCGCCTTTTCGATGGTCAGGGTCGCCTGCAGATCGAGCGGTTCATAGCCTTCCCCCGTCAGGTGCGCCGTCGCGGTGTACGTCCCCGCGTCCGTTCCCCTGTTCCCCGAATATGTACAGGTCACGCCCGCGGGGATATTGGAGGCGGTGATGCTCTTCTCCGTTCCGTCATAGACGAACGTACCGTCTTCAAACACGACGCCCTCGATCTCCGCAAGTTCGGTCTGCGCGGAAGAGGCGCCCGTGCCCGAGTCGGCGTTTCCCCCGCCGCAGGACGCAAGCGCGAACGAAGCGCAGGACAAAGCCGCGGCTGCCAGCAATGCAAGCAGCAATTTTTTGCCTTTTTTCATAAAATTCCTCCTTTATTATCAACAACGGATCGCAAAGGTCCGTTCTTTTCCTTTTCAATTTTCCTTCTGTCCGGCGCCGACAACGGCGTTGACCTCGCTCTCGCGGAAGGGCAGATACCGCACGGCGGCAGGGATAAAGGTGAACGGGCTGAGCAGGAAGGCGATCAGGCACCCGCCCAGGAAAATGACCAAAGTCAGCAGCAAACGCCCCGCAAAGATGATGATTTTCGCCGCGATCAGAAAGATAAATCCGTCCAGGCTGAATTCGAAGATGACACCGGGGCCGCCGAAGATATGCAGGCTGCCCAGCACGAAATCGGGCACAAAGCCTTCCCAGAAGAGCTGCGCGGCAAAGGTAAAGCCAAAGACCGCCAGCAGCAGCCCCACCCACCATTCGCCGCCGACGATCCCGAAAAGAATGAATACGGCGGCGACGATCGGCGCAACGATGAAAGACGCGACGACGCGGCGGCGGTGCTTTTCCCTTTGAAATTTTACCTCGCCGGCAATTTTTTTCTTGCGCGCCGCCACGCAATCCTTACAGAGCAAATGGGGGCTGCTCTCCCCCAGATCGTCCGGGCCGATCGCCTTGCCGCATTTGGTGCAGACGCCGAGAAACGAAGCGCCGTCCTGCGCGCGGGCGGGCGCGGCGGCGGGGGCGATCTCCTCGCCTTTCATCATTTTGGAAAAATCATCCATTGTAATATGGAACAATTCACAGCATTTGCGCACCGTTTCGAAGTCGGGCTGCGAAAGCCCGTTCTCCCACTTGCTGACCGCCTGGCCGGAGACGTTCATCTTCTCCCCCAGTTCGGCTTGCGTCATGTTTGCCTTTTTTCTCAACAGCTGAATCACTTCTCCGTAATTCATACAAAACCTCCTTGATTTTCAAGTCAAGAAAATTATAGCACACCTCTCGGGCAAAATGAAAACGCAGTCAATCAACCATTGGTTGTATTTACTGTATTTTTAGTTGATTTTGCCTTTTTTGACCTGAAAACGAATTTTTTTGACCGAAAAATCTTATTTTTCCCCCTTTCGGACGGCGGCGGGGCATTTTGAAATTTTCGGCTTTTTCACCCGCCGGTTGTATCGGAACCCGCCGGTTTTCTCCGCACGCAACCGACGGGAGAGTCCGCCCGCGGCCGTTCCCGCCCTGCATGTTTCTTCCGTAATTTATTATATCCCGCCGCAAGGATTTGTCAAGTGTTTAGCGACTTTACATTCTTTCCCCTGTCCGCGGGCGCGCCACGCGCCGCGCAGGCAAAAAACGGGAGAAAAAAGTCCTCGCCGCGCAGCAAAAAAAACGCCGCTTGCAATGCGGCGTTTTCGTATATCCGAATTTTACAGAAACTGCAAAATATCCACGAGGACGGCAAAGCCCAGGATGAGCAGAAAACCGACGGCATGGATGGCGGCTTCGACCTTACGGTTGACAGGCTTGCCGCGCACCCACTCGATGGCGGTGAATACCACTTTGCTGCCGTCGAGGGCGGGGATGGGCAGCAGATTGAACACCGCCAGGTTGACGCCGATGTACGCCGCGATCTCCAAAAAGGGCTGCAAGCCGCGCGCGGCGATCTGCGACGTGACCGCGATGGTGGTGACGGGTCCCCCGAACGCCTCCGGCCCGAGCGCGCCCATCAGAAGTTCGCCGAGTACCCGGAAGATCGCGCCCGCGATGCGGAAAGAATACATGAACGCGCGGCCGACGGTCTCGAAGAACCCGAAGCGATAGGACGTGGAATAGACCAGATAACTCGGGTTGCCGTCCGCGTCCGCCGTCACATTGCCCGCCTCGTCCGTCTGCTTGGCGACGCCCAAAGCCTCCCACAGCCGGTCGGTGTCCGCGCTGTTTTGAAAATCGGTCGCGCGGCGGAGCTGCACGGCGATGTCCTCTTCCGCCCGTTCGCCCGTCGCCGCGTCGACGATGCGGGACACGCGGAACTGCACCAAGTCGCCCTCCCGCCGGTCCTTGAGCGCGCTCATGAGGTCGGTGGTCATGTAGATCCCCTTGCCCTCCGCCTCTAAAATGACGTCGCCGTCCCGGAAGGAATATTCCGCGGCGATGTCCGTCGACGGCTCCACGCGGTAGGTCATGAGCATGAGCTGCCCGAAAGCGAAGAAGGAGACAAAGATGAGGAGGAGCGCCAGAAGATAGTTCATCAGCGCGCCCGAAACGAGCACGATGATGCGCTTCCAGGGCGCCTGGTCGCAGAACCGCCCCGACGGTTTTTTGACCGCTTCCGCCCCTTTCCTCCCATCCATGCCCGCTTTTTGCGGGGCGGCGGGCAGGGGGCGCAGGTTTTCGTCCGTAAACACGTCGTCCGCGCCGTTATCCCCGGGCATGGCGGCGTCCTTTTCCGCCTTTTCCGCTTTTTCGCGTTCCTCTTCCAGCCCGTCTTCGTCCTCGAAGGCGCAATAGCCGCCCAGCGGGATGAGGCGGAGAGAGAACTTTTCGCCCGTCTTTTTGTTGGTGCGCTGCAGGAGCGCGGGGCCGAACCCGACGGAAAATTCGTTGATCTTGAATTTGAGTATCTTCCCCGCGACGTAATGCCCGAACTCGTGCACGGTGACCATGACGAGGAGGATGAGGACGGCGAGCAGCACCGAACCGATGCCCGCCCACACCGACGCGGCGTCCAAGAGATTATTGAGCATTTCCGATAATTTTCACCGCCTCCTCGCGCGCCCTGCGGTCGACGCCGCAGAGGCTCTCGTAATCATCCGCCCGCGCGCGCTCCGTGCGGGACAGCACCTCTTCGATGACCTCCGCGATCTGCGTGAAGCCGATCTGCCTTCGTAAAAACGCGCCCACCGCCTCTTCGCCCGCCGCGTTGAGCGCGCAGGGATAATTGTCCCCCTGCTCTCCCGCCGTCAAAGCGAGGTCGTAGCAGGGAAACGCCTTGCGTTCGAGGGGCAGAAAGCGAATGTCGCCGAGGGCGGCGAAGTCGGGGATATTCAGCCCCGCGGGCAGCCGCTCCGGGTACGTGAGGGCGAGCTGGATGGGCACTTCCATGGTGGGATAGCTCATCTGCGCCAGCACGCTGCCGTCCGCAAAGGCGACCATGGAGTGGACGATGCTCGTCGGCTGGACGACCGTGCGGATCTTGGAGAAGGACGCATCGTACAGCCACCTCGCCTCAATGACCTCGAAGCCCTTGTTGAGCAGGGTCGCGCTGTCCACGGTGATCTTCGCGCCCATCTGCCAGGTGGGGTGGCGCAGCGTGTCTTCGACCGTCACGTTCCGCAGTTCTTCCCGCGTCTTTCCGTAGAACGGCCCGCCGCTCGCCGTCAGAATGAGTTGCTCGAAGGGGGCGCGGCGGTCGAAGTGCAGCGCCTGCCAGAGGGCGGAATGCTCGCTGTCCACGGGCACGAGGTCGACCCCCCGCCGCGCCGCCTCCCGCATGACGAGTTCGCCGCCGCAGACCAGCGTTTCCTTGTTGGCGAGCGCGAGTTTTTTGCCGCAGGCGATGGCTTTTAAGGAATATTTGAGCCCCGCAAACCCCGACGCGGCGACGAACGCCACGTCGCAATCTTCGACGCACTTCAACGCATCCTCCTCCCCTTCCGCGAGAAAAACGCCGTCGGGCGCGGTAGGCATGCCCGCGATGACGCCCCTTTCCGTCAGCACGGCGCGGGCGGGGCGGAATTCGGAGATCTGTTCAAAAAATAACTCTTTATTGCGGCGGGCGACGAGCGCGGAGAGGCGGAATCTGTCGGGATACCGCCTGACGACGTTGCAGACCTGTCTGCCGATGGAGCCCGTGGAACCGATGAGCGCAATGGAAATCATTCTCTTTTCTCCCGTAAAACAATCTTTTTCCGCGCAAAGCGGGAGCGCGCCGCCTTTTGTGAGAAATGCCTGCCTTGCGGCAAGCATTTCCCTGTCAATACTATATGTCTTTTACAGAACATTTATGCCGATGAGGATGTAAAACACGGCGTAGACCAGAACGGCGGCGTACATGGTGCCGTCGATGCGGTCGAGGATGCCGCCGTGCCCGGGCAGGATGTTGCCCATGTCCTTGATGCCCTCCTTGCGCTTGACGGCGCTCTCCACGAGGTCGCCGAACTCCGTGAAGAGGGACGCGCCCGCCCCGACGAGCAGGTATATCCACAGCCGCTCGTAGGGCAGCCCGCCGCCGACGGCAAGATGATAGGCAAAGAAGAGGATGAGCGCACCCAGAACGCCGCCGACGACGCCGCCGACGCACCCCACCACCGTCTTTTTGGGGGAGATGTGCGGGGACATTTTGCGCGGGAACTTTTTGCCCAGAGCCATGCCGAACAAATAGGCGAGGGAGTCGGCGCAGGGAGAGATGACGAACACGAAGAGGAGCGCGAGGTCGGAGTATTCGGGAAGGTGATTGCACAGCACCATGGTGCCGATGAAGAGGGTGGGATAGACGCACGCGAACAGGGCGCAGCCCACGCTTTCGACGGAAGTCTTTTCGTACTGCACCACCAAAAGAGCGAACAAAACCACACAGACCAGGAAAAAGGAGACACCCATAACCGAGAGTTTGTCGTATTCCACGCAATAGACGCTGACGTCGTATGCGGGGATATAGAGCAGGGAAAAGAGCAGGACGACCACCCGCTCCGCCGCCGTCAGCCTGCCCCCGAGCGCGCGCAGCAATTCAAAACTGCCCACGACGGAGAACGCCCAGAGCAAAAAGTCGAAACTCAGGTTGTTCCAGGGGTACGGCAGATATATTTTCAGCAGAAAAAACCCGACGAGCACCGCGACATAGCAGGTTCCCGTGATCAGCCTCTGTTTCATACGCCACCCTTTCTCCCTCACACCTTTCCGAACCGCCTGTCGCGCGCGGCATAGTCTTTGAGCGCCGCGTCGAAGTCCCTGTCCGAAAAAGCGGGGAACATTTTATCCGAAAAGTACAGCTCGGAATACGCCGCCTGATAGAGCAGGAAGTTGGAGAGCCGCCGCTCCTTGCCCGTGCGGATGATGAGGTCGGGGTCGGGCTGCCCGCCCGTATACAGGAGAGAGGCAAAACTCTCCTTGGTGACCCGTTCCCCCCGCGAGACGGCAAGGTTGACCGCGCGGACGATCTCGTCCCGCGCGCCGTAGTTGAGCGCGATGTTGACCCGCCGGCCGGTAAAGCGCGCCGATTCCGCCTCGACCTTTTCCGCCATCCCGCGAATGTCGGCGGGCAGGGCGGACATGTCGCCCAGAATGCACAGGCGGCTCTCCCTCTCTATAATTTTGCGCGCATATTCGCCGAAATATTTGCGGAACAGCCCGAAAAGAGCGTCCACTTCGTCCTTGGGGCGGGAGAGGTTCTCCGTGGAGAGCGCGTAGACCGTGACGACGCGCACGCCGACGTCAAAGGCGTGCTCCAACAGCCCGATCATGCGCTCCATGCCCTTCAGATGTCCGTAGGAACGGGGCATGAAGCGGCTCTTTGCCCACCGGCCGTTGCCGTCCATGATGATCCCCACGTGCGCGGGGACGCGCCCCCGTGCGGGAGATTTTTCGTTGTCGTAAACTGCCACCGTGCGCGCCCCCGGACTCAGATGGTCATGATGTCTTTGGCTTTCGCTTCGATGAGCTTATCGACCTCTTCGACGGTCTTTTTGACCTGCTTTTCGACCTCGTCCTCGGCGTCCGCCGCCTCGTCCTCGGAGAGCTCCTTGGCGTTCTTCATTTTCTTGATGCCGTCCATGCCCTCGCGGCGGACGTTGCGCACGGCGACCTTGGCGTCCTCGCCGAGTTTCTTCGCCTGTTTGGAGAGATTTCTGCGGCTCTCCTCGGTGAGTTCGGGGAAACTCAGGCGGATGACGTTGCCGTCGTTGGTGGGCGTCACGCCGATGTTCGATTGCAGAATGGCCTTCTCGACCGCCTTCAGAAGGGACTTATCCCACAGATTGATGACCAGTGTGCGGGCGTCCAGCGTGTTGACGTTGCCGAGCTCGACGAGGCGGGACATGCCGCCGTACGCCTCGACGCGCAGGCTGTCTAAAATGCGGGGGTTGGCGCGCCCCGCGCGGATCTGCGAATACTCTTCGCTGAGCGCGTTGACCGCGCCCTCCAATTTTTCGGAAAGTTCCAGGAACAATTCCTCCAGCTTTTCGTTCTCTACCATAATTCCGTCCTCCACTCGATGATTTTTTATGTTTTTTGTTTCGGATTGTTCAAATTCGTATTTATACGCAAGATGCGGATCGATCGGCGAACGCCGTTTCCCCGTCGGTGATGATGGTGCCCATCTTTTCCCCGCAGACCGCGCGGACGATGGAGTCCTCCTCATCCAGCGCGAAGCACAGGACGGGCATGTGGTTATCCATGCACATGGTCGCCGCCGTGGAATCCATGGCTTTGAGCCCCTTGGAGATGACGTCCACATAGGAGAGCACGGCGTACTTTTTCGCATGCGGGTTGACCTTGGGGTCGCTGTCGTAGATGCCGTCGATGTTCTTTGCCATGAGGAGCACGTCGGCGTTGATCTCGCAGGCGCGCTGCGCCGCGGCGGTGTCCGTGGAGCAGTAGGGATTGCCCGTGCCGCACGCCATGATGACGATGCGCCCCTTTTCGAAGTGGTGCAGCGCCTTGCGCAAAACGTAGGGCTCGGCGACCGAGATCATGTTGAGCGCCGTCTGCACGCGGGTGGGAATGCCCCGCTTTTCGATGGCGTCCATCATGGCGAGGGCGTTCATGACCGTGGCGAGCATGCCCATCTGATCGGCGGTGGCGCGGTCCATGTTGGTGCCCTGCCTGCCCCGCCAGAAGTTCCCCCCGCCGATGACGAGCGCGATCTCCACGCCCATTTCGTGCACGGCGACGAGTTGATCGACTACGCGGGAGATGACCTGCTCGTTGAGCCCGAAATGCTGCTCGCCCGCCAGCGCTTCGCCCGACAGTTTCAGTAATATCCTCTTGTATTTCGGCTGCATATTTTTCTCCTTGCCCGAGGTTTTCCCTATTATATCATATATTGCGGAAAAATAAAAGTGATTTTGCAAAATTTTACAATTTCATTTTTGCGAGCGGCATTATTTTTTCCGTCCGCAGCGCGCCCTTCCTCCTCTTCCCCGCCATACGGCGTACCCATGCCCGCGCCAAACGGGATATTCGGGCAGCGCATGCCCGCTCCGCCGAAAAGGAAAGGAAAAAGCCCGCCGGACCTGTACCGGCGGGCATGGGCGCCCTGCGCTCTTGTTTACGGATAAAATTCATCGTCCTTCGGGCCGCCGTAATAAGCGTTGCCCGCGTCGCCGCCCGGGCCGGAATATCCGCCCGGCGAGCCGCCCCGGTCTTTGCGCTTTTTATAGCGCACGACGCCGACGACGATGAGCACGACGGCAAGGAGCACGAGGAACACGATGAACCCGATGGCGAAGGGCGAGAGATATTTCCCGAACACCTCCTCCATGTCCTCGACCGCGATGACGACGGAAATGCCCGTCTTTTCCGTGAAGGCGGCGAGCGCCGCGTCGACGGTATCCGCCGAGAGAGGCAGGTCGGTATGGTTGGAGAGGCGGGAAGGAACCTGCACATGCTCCTCGTTGCAGGAAAATGCGGAGGGCAGCCCCAGCGACGCGATCTCGTCCGCCATTTCGGACGCGATGTTCACGAACGCGGTGTCGAGGGAATAGTAGTAATACGTTTCGGGGATGGCGGAACGAACCGCCCTGCCGAACGCGGTATTCTCGTCGCCGAACAGATAATTGATCTGCGGCCGGATGTGGTCGCCCACCCAGGCGACGGCATGGTAGCCGTCGGCGTCCTCGTTGGTCAGAAAGACGAGGAGCAGATTGTCCTCATACGCCGAGGAGGAAGAAAACTCCGCCGCGTACTGCTCGTCGGCATACGCCTGCAATTTCGATTCGCTGTACGTCACCGTGCCGCCCTGTGCCAGCGAGGCAAACCCCTCGCCGAAAAAGGCGAACACCAGAATGACCGCCAGCAGGATGAGGATGACGGGCGCGAGGAAGAAGGACAGCAGCCCGCCCAGGCAGCCGCCGCCATAGAAACGCGGCCCGAAAAACCCGAAGCGGCGGGGTCCGCGGGGCGGCGGCCTGTGCGGCCCTCCGCCGCCGACGCCCCGTCCCCCGCCGAATCCGCCTCCGTGTCTTCCGCCTCCCGGTCCCGGCATGGTTTTCGCCTCCTTTTCATCCAAAAATTTTGATTACGGTAAAAATTTTACCGTTTTCATATATAT
>JAGHJP010000003.1 GCA_017886575.1 Clostridia bacterium | reverse complement strand
CGGATACCGTGCAGGGGATTTTGCTGTCTATCGGTTTTTTCAGCGCTTCCAATCGGATGCTTACGCCTTGCCAAGCTCCTTGACCCGGGCCTGCGCCGCCGCGAGGCGCGCAATCGGCACGCGGAAGGGCGAGCAGGAAACATAGTCCAGACCGATATCGTGGCAGAACTCGATGGAGGAAGGATCGCCGCCGTGTTCGCCGCAGATGCCGCAGTGCAGCGTGGGACGGGTCTTTCTGCCCTTCTCCACCGCCATCTGCATGAGCTGGCCGACGCCCGTGGTGTCCAGGCGGGCAAACGGGTCGGATTCATAGATCTTCGCCGCATAGTAGGCGGGGAGGAACTTGCCCGCGTCGTCGCGCGAGAAGCCGAAGGTCATCTGCGTGAGGTCGTTGGTGCCGAAGCAGAAGAATTCCGCCTCCTCGGCGATCGCGTCGGCGGTAAGCGCCGCGCGCGGGATCTCAATCATGGTGCCGACTTCGTATTTCAGGTCGACGCCGCTTGCCTTGATGACGGCATCCGCCGTTTCGACGACCGTCTTTTTGACGAATTTCAGTTCCTTGACTTCGCCGACGAGCGGGATCATGATCTCGGGCACGACCTTCCAGTCGGGATGACGCTTCTGCACGGCGAGGGCAGCCTTGATGACCGCCTTGGTCTGCATGACGGCGATCTCGGGATAGGTGACCGTCAGACGGCAGCCGCGGTGACCCATCATGGGGTTGAACTCGTGCAGGTCAGAGATGATCTGCTTGATCTGCGCGACCGTCTTGCCCTGCGCCTTGGCGAGCGCTTCAATGTCCGCCTCTTCGGTGGGCACGAACTCGTGCAGCGGGGGATCGAGGAAACGGATGGTGACGGGCTGCCCTTCAAGCGCCTCGAAGAGACCTTCGAAGTCTGCCTGCTGCATGGGCTCGATCTTGGCGAGCGCCTTTTCGCGCTCTTCGACGGTGTCCGAGCAGATCATTTCGCGGAACGCGCCGATGCGCGCGGGATCGAAGAACATGTGCTCGGTACGGCAGAGCCCGATGCCCTGCGCGCCGAACGCCGCCGCCTGCTTGGCGTCCTTGGGGGTGTCAGCGTTGGTGCGGACGCCCAGTGCCTTATACTTGTCGGCGAGGTCCATGATGCGGCCGAAGTAACCGCTGTTGGGATCGGCGGGCACGGTGGGGATGAGTTCGCCGTAGATATTGCCGGTGGAGCCGTCCAAAGACAGCACGTCCCCTTCCTTATACACCTTGCCGGCGAGGGTGAACTGCTTATTCTCCTCGTCCATCTTGATGTCGCCGCAGCCGGAGACGCAGCAGGTGCCCATGCCGCGGGCAACGACCGCCGCGTGGGAGGTCTGGCCGCCGCGCACGGTGAGGATACCCTGCGCGTACTTCATGCCCTCGATGTCTTCGGGGGAAGTTTCGAGACGGACGAGAACGACCTTCTTGCCCTCTTTGCCCTCTTTGACGGCGTCTTCGGCGGTGAACACGATCTGTCCCGCGGCGGCGCCGGGGGAAGCGGCGATGCCCTTACCGACGGGCTTGGCGGCTTTGAGCGCCTTCTGGTCGAACGTGGGATGGAGGAGCATGTCCAAGGACTTCGCGTCGATCTGCATGAGGGCTTCCTGTTCGGTGATCATGCCCTCGTCGATGAGGTCGCAGGCGATCTTGATGGCGGCGGCAGCAGTGCGCTTGCCGTTACGGGTCTGTAACATGTAGAGCTTGCCGTGCTCGACGGTGAACTCCATGTCCTGCATGTCCCTATAATGATTTTCGAGGATCTTGCAGACTTCATTGAACTGCTTGAAGGCTTCGGGGAATTTTTCCGCCATTTCGGAGATGGGCATGGGGGTGCGGACGCCCGCAACGACGTCTTCGCCCTGGGCGTTGGTCAAAAATTCGCCCATGAGGCCCTTTTCGCCCGTGGCGGGGTTGCGCGTGAACGCGACGCCCGTGCCGCAGTCGTCGCCCATGTTGCCGAACGCCATCATCTGCACGTTGACGGCGGTGCCCCAGCTGTAAGGAATGTCGTGGTCCATGCGGTAGACGTTGGCGCGGGGGTTGTCCCAGGAGCGGAAGACCGCTTTGATGGCGGCAAAGAGCTGTTCCTTGGGATCGTCGGGGAAGTTCTTGCCGATCTGCTTTTTGTACTCCGCCTTGAATTGGTTGGCGAGCGTCTTGAGGTCGTCGGCGGTGAGGTCGACGTCGTATTCCACGCCCTTCTCTTCCTTCATCTTATCGATGAGTTTCTCGAAGTATTTCTTGCCGACTTCCATGACGACGTCGGAGAACATCTGAATGAATCTTCTGTAGCAGTCCCACGCCCAGCGGGGGTTGTTCGATTTTTCGGCGATGACGTTGACGACCGTTTCGTTGAGGCCGAGGTTGAGGATGGTATCCATCATGCCGGGCATGGACGCCCTGGCGCCCGAACGGACGGAGACGAGCAGGGGGTTCTCCTTGTCGCCGAACTTCTTGCCGCAGATCTTTTCCATCTTTTCGATGTACTCCATGATCTCCTTCTGAATTTCGGGATTGATCTGCTTGCCGTCCTCGTAATACTGCGTGCACGCTTCCGTAGAGATGGTGAAACCCTGCGGGACGGGCAGGCCGATGTTGGTCATCTCTGCCAGGTTCGCGCCTTTGCCGCCGAGGATCTCTCTCATTTTCGCGTTACCTTCGGAAAAAAGGTAGCAATACTTTTTTGCCATAAGTTTCACTCCTCCTGATAATGATCTTGACTGTATTTTTGCAAGTTTTGCGCAATAAGAAAATACTTTTGCCTCTTATTATTGTAATATAAACCGCCGCAAATTTCAAGCCTTTCGGCAGAATTTTTCCAACTTTTCCGCATTTTGGAAAATAAATGCCATTTTTCGGCTCAAATCAGGCGTATGTATTCCGACAGACTGTCCGCGCGGCAGCCCGTTTTGCGGGCAAAATACTCTCTGAGGAGCCGAAGCGCCCGCTTTTTGCCGTCGCCCGACGGCAGCGGCTCTCCCCTCTTTGCGGCGCGGAGCGTGCGGAATGTGGCCTCGCCGGCGGGTTCGCACCCCTCCTGCGGGCAATCGGCGCAAAAAAAGCCGCCGAGGTCGAAACTGAAAAAGCCCCTGCCGGAAAGCGGCTTGCCGCAACGCAGGCACCCGTCGGTGCGGAGGGTATAGCCCGCGGCTTCGAGGGCGGAAAGGAGAAAGGCGATGAGGGTGGCGCTTTCGTCCCCGTCGCATATCCCTTCCAGCGTCCGCACGGCGGAAAGGAGCAGACCGTCGCTCTCCATGCCCTCGGGCAGAAGGAGATTACAGACCTCCAGGACGGCGGAAGCGGCGTAGAACTTGCCGATGTCCTCGCGCAGGGGATAGAACCCGTCGTGCAAGGAAGCGGAAATGACGGTGTACCGCCCCGCGCGCCCGGCGAGGACGTATTCGGCAAAGCAAAAGGGTTGGGCGGCAAATTTTAACTTTGCCGCCGCCTTTCTGACCCCGCGGCACACGGCGGTGAGCTTGCCCTTCCCCGCGGCGAACAGGGTGAGGATCTTATCGTTGTCCTTGTAATCCGTCGCCCGCAGCATCAGGGCGTCGCATTTGAGTTCCATTTTTTTCTTTCGTCCGTCGATCCTGTTTTTTCCGTCCGGCGCGGGCATGCCCCGCGCCCGTTGCCCGCTCAGCGGGCGACAGCGGGAGATTTTTAAGAGGCATTGCCTCTTAAACAGGGTTTGTAAGGGGCGGTGCCCCTTACAAATAAAATTGCCTTTGAAAAGCGGAACGAAGTTCCGCGCTCAACGCGGGCATGCCCGCGTTCCGATCGCCTTTCGGCGATATAAATGCAAGGCGAAAGCCTTGCTCAAAGAGCCCGTTATGCGGGAACGCCGTTCCCGCACCCTTGCCAAAGGGACCATCGTCCCTTTGGAAACCCGTGTTGCGCAAGCCTGTCGGCTTGCTTGTCAAATCCGATAATCAAGGGGCGCTGCCCCTTGCTCCCGCCAAAGAGACCATCGTCCCTTTGGAAACCCCGTATTGCGCAAGCCTGTCGGCTTGCTTGTGAAGTCCGGTGATTGCGGGCGCCGCCCCTTACCCTGCAAAGGCACGCCAAAAAAGCAGTCCCTTTGGAAACCTGCGCCGAGCAAGACGGTCCGCCACGGTCTTATGACCGTTCGGCGCGGGCATGCCCCGCGCCGAACGGTCAATGTTTGAGTTGCTTATACAGCATATAATAACTCATGTTGCCCGTTTTCTGAAAGAGTTTCCAAGCGATTTCCGCCGCGTCGTCATCGTATGTGTTTCTGTGCATGCCCCCTCCTTATCTGCAAGAAGTATGCGCAGAAAACGCCGCGCTATTCCGCCGTATCGTCGTAGCCGAATTCCTTCATCAGCCCGGGACGGTTGCGCCAGTCCTCTTTGACCTTGACATAGGTCGTTAAAAATACTTTCTTCCCCAGAAATTTTTCCATATCCTGCCGCGCGAAGGAGGACACTTCCTTGATGGCTTTGCCCTGCTTGCCGATGAGAATGGCCTTGTGATTGGGCTTTTCACACACGATGTCCAGCCCGATCTCATATACGCCGTTTTCCTGCAAACGGAAGGTGTGCACGACCACCGCAACGCCGTGCGGGATCTCCTTGTCGAACTTCAGAAGTATTTTTTCGCGCATGATCTCGGACACCATGAACCGCTCGCTGCGGTCGGAAACGATGTCCTGTTCAAAACACTTTTCCCCTTCGGGCAGCCGCTCCGCGATCGCCTTTTCCAGCGCGGCAAGCCCGCGGCCGCGGCGCGCCGACACGGGATAGATATCCGCTTCCACGCCCATTCCGGAGAGCTGCAGCAGCCGTTCGGGCAGTTTTTCGGCGGGCATGATGTCCGTCTTGGTGAACGCGACGAGGAGGGGCACGCCCGGAGAGGAAAAACGGCGTATGAGCGCCGCGTCCTCTTCCTCCACGCGCTCGTGCCCGTCCAGCACATATAAGATCTCGTCCACGCTCCTGGCGCTGACGTCCGTGGTGCGCATCATCTGTTTGGAGAGCGCGCTGTGCGCCTTATAGATGCCGGGCGTATCGACGAACACGATCTGATATTCCTCTTTCGTCAGCACGCCGAGGATCCTGTCCCGCGTGGTCTGCGGCTTGGGCGAAACGATGGAGACCTTCTCGCCCACCAACACGTTGATGAGCGTGCTCTTGCCCGCGTTCGATCTGCCGATGACGGCGACATATCCGCTCTTCATCTTCTTTTTTCACTCTCCTCCGTAAAAATTTCCGACTTGGGATTTTCATGGGGCAATGCCCCAAGCAAGGCTTTCGCCTTGCGCAACATGGGATTCCAAAGGGACGATTGTCCCTTTGGCAAGGGTGCGGGAACGGCGTTCCCGACTGATAGTATTCCCTTCAAGCAAGGCTTTCGCCTTGCACCTCCATCGCCTGCGGCGATTACCGCGGAGCAATGCTCCGCTCTTTCGGAATTTTTTCGGAGGGCGCCGCCCTCCACCCGCTCAAGGGACAACGTCCCTTGAAAATCCCATATTATCCGCCCGTTCGGGCGACAGGCACGGGGCATGCCCGCGTTTTGCGGGTCAATCGCGCGTGATGCCGATTTGCGAGAGCACTTTCTCTTCGGCGGCGCGCATGACGGACTTTTCGCCCTCTTCCATGTGGTCGTAGCCCAGGCAGTGCATGACGCCGTGCACCAGGAGATAGTGCAGCTCGCGCTCGTAGGAGTGGCCGTACTCTTCCGCCTGCTCCCTTGCCCGCGCGGCACAGATGACCACCGAGCCCAAAAGAAGGTTGCCGTTTTCGTCCTTGCCGAAGGGATGATCTTTGCCGCATATCTTCCGTCCCGGCGCAAGGGCAAGGGCGGGAAAGCTCAAAACGTCCGTCACCCTGTCCACCCCCCGCTGCTCACGGTTGAGGCGGCGGATCTCCTCCTCCGAAACGAACACGACTTCGGCCGCCAGCGGCACGTCGGCGTCGATGAAGGCGGAGAGCGCCTCTTCGAGCGGCGCGTACGCCATTGCCGCATCCCCTTCGTCGCGGTAGAAGGTGAAGGGTTCAGGCATCGACCCGCCCCCCTTTGTCCTCCACGCCGCTCCGCGTGAAGCGCACGTCGGGGTATTTGATGCGGTGGTGATAGAGCCCGGTCAGCGCGCTGACCATCGTCTCCTTGATGGTGTTCAGATCGTTCATGGTGATCTCGCACTCCGAGAACTGCTCGAGATCCATGCGCTCCTGGATGATGGAACGCACCGCCTTTTCCACGTTTTCGGGGGTACGGTCGGTGAGCGAACGGGTCGCCGCTTCGCACGCGTCGGCGATCATGACGATGGCGGCGATCTTGGTGCGCGGCTTGGGACCCTGGTAGGAATAGTTTTCGATGTTTATCTCCCCGTCGGACATCCGGAGCGCCTTGGCATAGAAGTATTTTATGGGCATGGTGCCGTGATGTTCGAGGGCGACTTCGGCGAAAAATTTGGGCAGGTGATAGGCGTTGATGAGGTCGTAACCGTCCTTGGTATGCGAACGGATGATGTCGGCAGACAGCTCGGGCGTGAGCTCGTCATGCAGGTTGTGATCGGTCTGGTTTTCGGTAAAGAATTCCGGCTGACGGAGTTTGCCCACGTCGTGGTAATACGCCGCCGCGCGCGCCAGCTCGACGTTTTCGCCCAGCGCGGACGCGCAGCTTTCGACGAGCTGCGCCACCGCCATAGAGTGGTTGAAGGTACCCGGCGCCTCGGCTTTCAGGCGTTTGAGGAGCTTGGCGTCCGGCGAAGTCAGCTCGCGCAGGCGGAAGACGGTCAGGACGCTGAACACCCCTTCGAACACGGGGAGCAGGGCGAGGGCGAGAATGGCGGAGAAAACGCTGCCGCCCAGCCCGAACCCCGCGGACTGCAGGAGTTCCAGTCCGTCGAGATGGGTATAGTCGGTGACCTTCAGAAGCAATATGATGACCACCGTCGGAATGGCGATGACGAACCCCGTGCCCAGGACATGCCCCCTTGTCTTTGCCGAATTGCCCACAAAGACGGCGAACATGCCCCCGATGAAACAGATCATGAACGAGGAGAAAATTTCGTTGGTCATGCCCGTGGCGACATAGGTCTGATAATCGACGAAAATATCCAGGACGAACATGGTGACCGAAAACACGACGTTCAGGAAGATGGCGTCGCGGTAGCCGACGAGGAAGAGGGTCAGGAGCGCGAGCATCGCCGCGGGGCGGGCGTAGGCGCTGATGTAGTCCCCCGTGAGCGCGGACACGATGATGCTGACGTCGAGGATCCAGAATACCAGCCAGATGTTCTTCATGTCCGTCAGAAAACTGCGCTTGTCGAAGAAGTAATAGAGATAGATGATCCAGCACAGGAGAAAGAGACAGCCCACGGTGAAAAAGAGCATGAAGAGATTGTCCGCCAGGTACTGCGAATATCCCGCGGGGTCGTGGAAAAAGACCATCAGAAGCGTGATGCCGAGCAGAATGAGAAAGTTGAGCACGAACAAAAGGATGCTCTTTGCCAGCACGGCGCCCGTGAAGGGCTTTTCTTCGCCGATTATCATTTGTTTTTACCTCCTTCCGCCGTTTCGGCGTCCCGCTCGTAGGCGCGGATGATCGCCATGACCAGCGGGTGACGCACCACGTCCTTGTCCGTCAGGCGGCAGACGGCGATGCCCTCCACCCCCTTCAGGATGCGCGCCGCATGGGCAAGACCGCTCCGCTTGCCTTCGGGCAGGTCGATCTGCGTCAGGTCGCCCGTCACCATGACGCGGCTCCCCTCGCCCATGCGGGTGAGGAACATCTTCATCTGTTCCCGCGTCGTGTTCTGCGCCTCGTCCAGAATGATGAACGCATTGGAGATGGTGCGCCCGCGCATGTAGGCGAGCGGCGCGATCTCGATGACGCCGCGTTCCATGTATTTCGTGTAATTTTCCAGCCCCAGCAGTTCCTGCAGCGCGTCGTACAAGGGGCGCAGGTAGGGGTCGACTTTGTTTTGCAGGTCGCCGGGGAGAAAGCCGAGTTTTTCGCCCGCCTCGACCGCGGGGCGGGTGAGCACGATCTTTTCCACCTGGCGGCTTTTGAGCGCGGCGACGGCGAGGCTGACGGCAAGATACGTCTTGCCCGTGCCCGCGGGGCCGATGCCGAACACGATGGTGTTGCTCTTCGCCGCGTCCACGTATTTCTTCTGCCCGACCGTCTTGCATTTGACCTGCTTGCCGCGGGCGGTGATGGCGACCACGCCCGACATGATCGAGCCGATGTCCTCCGCCCTGCCCTCGCGGGCGAGTTCGATGCAATAGGCGATGCGGCTCTTGTCGATGGGCTCGCCGCTGCGGATGATG
The DNA here is from genome assembly GCA_017886575.1 of Clostridia bacterium. GTDB lineage: Bacteria > Bacillota > Clostridia > Christensenellales > Borkfalkiaceae > RGIG4074. Next base: position 71,957 of record JAGHJP010000003.1, on the reverse strand, counting down.
CCGAGCAGGCTCTCCATGACCGCCGCGCCCGCCGCCGCGTCCGATTCCTCGCCGTCGAGCAAAATGCTTGTCCCCTCCACGCGCGCCGTCAGCCCCAGCGCGCGGGTGACGATCGTCAGGTTTTCATCGAAATTGCCGAGCGCTTTCTGCAATTCGTCCAGCCCGGACGTTTCCACCGTTTTTCTGATCTGTGCCGTAAAGTGTTTCCTCCCGCGTCCAAAAAATTGATATGTATGCGGCGGGGCTTTCCCGTGCGGGAAAATATCCCCGATGCCCCTTTTTCCTTTTTCAGTCCATGTTGACGGCGACGGTGAGGAGATACTCTATCTCCACGAGGTAGCCGTCCGCCTGCGGTTCCGCGTTCTGCGACACGATCTCCGCCTCGCCCGCGGACAGCGCCGCGAGGACGCCCTCCGCCACAGCCTCTTCCGCCGTGGACGCGGACGAAAGGGACTCGTAACGGCAAAGGAGCCGCGCGCTTGCCATGACGACGGACTGCCCTTCCGCCGCACCGACGAGAAGGCTGCCGCGCGCCACCTCGTCCCCCTCTTCGGCATGCGCTTCGCCGCGCAGGACCGTGAGGGAGTAGACCGTGCCGTCGGCGGGGGCGTACAGCCCGCCCGCCGCCGCGGGCGGCAGGGAACGGTCGACCTGCACCTCCACGGTCAGCACGCTCCCCTCCTTTTTCAGGGAACAGAAACTGACGCCGTCGAAGGAGAGCACCTCGGCGGCGATCGCCGAAACCTTCTCCGCGCGGTACAGCCCGCCGGGCCGCACGCCGTTTTCGCGCAGGACGGAAAGCACGCGGTCGCGGTAGTACGCGCCCGTGCCGACGACGTCGATGCGCAATACGAACAGATCGGACAGAGCCGCAAGCAGGACAAAGAGCGCCGCGCCGATGAAAAAGCCGATCTTCCGCCGCAGCGCGGCAAAGAGCCGCCATACGCCGAAAAGGCTTGTTCCCGTGATATTATAGCATGAATCCCGCAAAGTTGTAAAGGCTTTTTCGCGGTATTTCCGCTCGATACACAGTTCCAGGGTCTTTTTATCCCGCTTTTTGACGTCCGACACGGGGATACCTGCCCGACGGAAGCGCGCCAGCGCCCCTTCGGGATAGATCCCTTCGACGGTGAGGCGCAGCAAAAAAAGCCCGCTCATGCCCCGCCCCCGTTTTTACCCTCGCTTCCCTCGCGCGCGACGGAGAAGATGCTGCCGCGGATGAACACGTCGCTCTCGCAGTATTTCGCCACGCACAGGTTTTCGCCCGCGACGCGCAGGGTCCCCCGCCGCAGGCAGAGCACGACCTCCTGCGGGGAAAAGGCGCCGAGGGAGCGGATGTTCTGAAAGTAGCCGCCCTTGCCCTCCCAGACGGTATAGAGCGCGCCCGTCACGACGCCGTCGGGGGGACCTTCGTTCAGCTGTTCCCGGATCTCCTGCCAAAGCCGCATCTTTCCACCCCTTTGTCTTTCCTTGTTTTCCTTAATGTATGCCGGGCGGGCGGGCTTTATGAGCAAGACGGCGGAAGGAAAAGGAACGTTCAGCGCGCGGCGGGCTTGCGTTTTTTACCGTTTTTCGGCACTTTCCGCGGGGGCGGGTTGCCCGTCAGAAGGCAGAGCTCGCGTTCGGTGGCGGCGGGGTCGGGCGTTTCGGCGTCGACCGTGATGACGTCGCCCGCGCGCAGCACGGTGTCCGCGCCGGGCACGATGCTCTCTTCCCCGCGCGAGAGCGCCTTGACCGCCGCGCCCGCCGGCCAAAGCACGTCCTTCACGGTCATATCGGACACGATGCTGTGTGCCCGCACGAGAAAGGAACGGGAGAAGTGTTCGGGACGGACGCCCCGCTCTTCGACGATGCGGCCGAGCATGTACTCGTAGATCGGCTCGGTCCCCGCCGCCTGTCCGACCATATAGCCCACGGCGACGCCGAGCACCACGGGCAGAAGGGGGGTGAAGCTCCATGTCAGTTCCACCACCATGACCACGCCCGTGATGGGCGCGCGCACCACGCAGGTGAAGAAGGACGCCAGGCTGACCATGACGATGAGATCGGAATACGAAGCATCCATGCCCAAAAATTCCTGCATGAAGAGGGAGAGCAGCGCTCCCGCCGCCGCGCCGATGGCGAGCATGGGGATGAACACCCCGCAGGGCACGCCGCAGGACATGTTGACGACGGACGCGGCGAACTTGAAGAGGAGCGCGAGCGCCAGCGTGCCGGCAAGCCCCAGGGAAAAGCTCTCCTGCAAGCTCATTTCCGTCGCGCCGCCCTGCGTGCCGAGGGCTTCGATGAGGGCATGCCCCCCTCCCATCGCATATACTGTGACCAGCCCGAATACGCCCGCGAGCAGAAAGGGGATGAGCATTCTGCCCGCACCGGAGAGGAATGTTACCTTTTCTTCCATCACCTTTTTCAGACCCTTCACCGTATGGAAAAAAATCACGCCGCACAGGGCGCAGACGAACGCCGCGAGCAGGATATAGCCGTAGGCGGCATAAGGATAGGCGATTTCGGCGAAGGCGAAGGAAGAGAACGCGGCGCCCGTGCCGAGCCCCAGCCCGCCGCGGATGAGGTTGCGGGTGACCACGCCCGTGACGACCGAGGAGAAAGCGCAGATGAATACTTCGGGGGAGAACTTTTTATGCGTCTCCTCGAAGGCGAACGCCATGCCCGTGAGCGGCGCGTTGAACGCCACAGCGAGCCCCGCGCAGCCGCCGCCCGTGATCTGATAGCGGCGGAGCATGTCCGTGCGCGAAAAGAGACGGGAGGGACCGTAACCGCACATGCCTCCGATCTGGATGCTGGGCCCCTCGCCGCCCGCCGACATTCCCGCAAACACGCAAAGCAAAGACGCGGCGAACATGGAACACAGGGTCACGAAGGGATTGTATTTCAGTATCCCCCGCGCCGCCCCTTCCGTCTGGGGGATGCCGCTGCCGCGCACCATGGGCACGAGCTGCACGAGCACGCCGATGAGGAGGGCGACCGCCGCCAACGCCGCAAGGAGCACGGGGACGAGGAACCAATGCTCCCGCACATAGGCGTACAGATCGGTCGAAAAGCCCTCCGCAAGCGAAACGCAGATGTTATAGAACGTAACGACCACGCCCGCGAGGAAACCCGTGACGCAGCCCATGAAAAGAAGTTGCAGGCCGCGGTGGAACCAATTCCCCGCGATCTTTCCGGCGATATTGCCTCCCATATGAAACCGCCCTCCCTACACACCATTGTGTGCTCTTTCTACGCCGTTTATTGTAACATTCCCCGCCGAAACAGTCAATTGTTTTCTTTCACGACCTCGAAAAAGAGAAAAAAATAGCTTGCGCGGACGGGGATTTTATGCTACAATAGACAAAAACGATCACACAGGAAAAAATTTACGGCCATGGAAAAGAAACCTTTCGTCACCAAAGCGCAGATCGAAGAGATCGCCAAGACCTACCCCACCCCCTTCCACATCTATGACGAGAAGGGAATCCGCGAGAACGCCCGCCGCCTGCAAAAAGCCTTTGCCTGGAACAAGGGCTTCAAGGAATATTTCGCCGTCAAGGCGACCCCCAACCCCTACATCATGCAGATATTGCGGGAAGAGGGCTGCGGCGTGGACTGCTCGTCCCTCACCGAACTGATGCTCTCGGACGCCGTGGGTTTTTCGGGCAGCGAGATCATGTTCTCCTCCAACGTCACGCCCGCGGAGGACTTCCGCCTGGCGCGCAGACTGAACGCCATCATCAACTTCGACGACCTCACGCTCATCGATTTTTACGCGGGCATCGCCCCCTTTGCGGACACCATGTGCTGCCGCTATAACCCCGGCGGGGACTTTACCCTGAACAACGCCATCATGGACACCCCCAGGGACGCCAAGTACGGCATGACCAAGGAGCAGATGAAGGAGGCGTTCCGGAAATTGAAGGCATACGGCGTGAAGCACTTCGGCATCCACGCCTTCCTCGCCAGCAACACCACCGACAACGGCTATTACCCCAAGCTTGCCGAAATTTTGTTCCGCCTCGCCGTGGAACTGCACGAAGAGACCGGCGCGCACATTGCGTTCGTCAACCTGTCGGGCGGCGTGGGCATCGCCTACCGCCCCGACCAGCCGGAAAACGACATATTCGTCATCGGCGAAGGGGTACGAAAGGCGTATGAAAACATCCTCGTGCCCGCGGGCATGGGCGACGTCGCCATCTTTACCGAACTCGGGCGGTTCATGCTTGCCCCCTACGGCCACCTCGTCGCCAAAGTATTGCACGAAAAGCACATCTGGAAGGAGTACGTGGGGCTGGACGCCTGCGCCGCCAACCTGATGCGCCCCGCCATGTACAAGGCGTACCACCACATCACCGTGCTGGGCAAGGAGAACGAGCCGTGCGACCACAAGTACGACGTGACGGGCGGCCTGTGCGAGAACAACGACAAATTCGCCGTTGACCGCATGCTGCCCAAGGTGGACATCGGCGACTACGTCGTCATTCACGACACGGGCGCGCACGGTTTTTCCATGGGGTACAACTACAACGGAAAGCTCCGCTCCGCCGAGCTCCTGCTCCGCGAGGACGGCTCGGTCAAGCTCATCCGCCGCGCCGAGACCCCCGCCGACTACTTTGCCACCCTCGACCTGACCCCTTTCAAAAAGAAATAAAGCAAGGCAACGCCTTGCGATTGATCGCCCATACGGGCGATGGGCATGAAAGCGGAGCAATGCTCCGCTTATGGAAGGCTTTTATTCGCAAAGGGCTCCGCCCTCTGCACTCCCGTTCAAGGGGCAGCGCTCCTTGAAAATCCCGAGTTATCGCCCATACGGGCGGCTATATCATCGATAAGGAGGAATGATAAAAATGGATGAAAAAGTAATGCACAAACTCAGTTACGGCTTGTTCGTGCTGACCACCAAGGATAAGGACGGCGTAAAAGACACGGGGTGCATCGTGAATACCGTCACCCAGGTGACCTCGACGCCCAACCGCATCACCGTGGCGGTCAATAAGAGCAACTACACAGCCGAACGCATTCTGGCGACCAAAAAATTTACCGTTTCCGTGCTCGATACGTCGGTAAAATTCGAACTCTTCGAACGGTTCGGTTTCCACAGCGGGCGGGATACCGATAAATTCCGGGGCTTTGACGCTTGGGACACCGCCTCCAACGGCTGCGCCTTCGTGACCGCGGGAACGAACGGATACCTTTGCGCTGACGTCGCCGACGTGTGCGACCTGGGCACGCACTATCTCTTCATCGCCGACGTCACCGACGGCGCCGTGCTCTCCGGAAGAGAATCCTGCACCTATGCCTATTACCACGCCAACGTCAAGCCCAAGCCGCAGAAAAATGACAAGGGACAGACCGTGTGGCGGTGTACGATATGCGGGTATGAATACGTCGGCGAAGAACTGCCCGACGGGTTCGTCTGCCCGATCTGCAAACACCCCGCCTCGGACTTCGAGAAAGTTACAAAATAACCGAGGCATGCCCTCGCTTTGCGCCCGCGCGGAGAAGGTTCCGCGCGGGCGTTTTTTCCCTTCTCTGCGGGCACGGCAGCCGCGAAGGACAAAAAGAAACGCCCCGCGCAGGGATTTCCCTGCGCGGGGCGCTCTGTCACACAGGACGGACGTTTTACACCTTGTGCGGGATCAGAAACCCGCGGCGGAAGAGTTGCTCTTCGATGCGGTCGAGCGTTTTTTCGTCTGCGGCGGTCACCGTATGATAGTGATAGTCGGAAGTGATGTTTTTGAGAAAGACCGATTTGCCGCTTGCGATCTCCGCCATGAACGCGCCGACCTTGCTGCGGCTGTCGATGCCCATGTGCGCCCGGATGGTGCCGTACACCTTGTGGTGCACGAACACGTCCTCCGCACAGCCCCCCTCGTCGACGATGAGGCAGAGCTCTTCCCGCGTTTCGCCGTCCGAATGGCGCACTTTGAACACCCGCGAACAAGCCCTGCCGCGCGAGAGGATGTAGCCGCGGTTGGTGGCGACGATCTCTTTGCCTTCGGCGCGCAGCAGCGCCACGTCCTGCACGACGACCTGGCGGCTGACCCCGAAGGTCTGCGCCAGCCGCGCCGCGGGAAGCGGGCGAGCCCCCAGCATCTCCAAGATCTCTTTTCTTCTCTCTTCCCCTGTCATTCCGGACATGCCCCCTTTCTTATCCCCGTTATACAGCGTGCAGATTTTTCAGCGAAACGTCCAGCACGGGAGCGGAATGGGTGATCGCCCCGCAGGAAACGACGTCCGCGCCGACGGAACGAAGGCGCGCGATATTTTCCGCCGTGACGTTGCCGGAGATCTCCACGACCGCCCTGCCCGCAATGGCGGCGACGGCGGCGCGCATCTCTTCGTCGGACATATTGTCGAGCATGATGATGTCCGCGCCCGCTTCCGCCGCTTCCCGCGCCATTTCCGCCGTTTCGACCTCGATTTCGATCTTCGTCGTAAAGGAGACGTAGCCCTTTGCTGCGGCGACCGCCTCTTTCACGCCCCCCGCCGCGCCGATATGGTTGTCTTTGAGCAGAACGGCGTCCGACAGGTTGTAACGGTGGTTGGCGCCGCCGCCCGCGCGGACGGCGTATTTTTCAAAGAGGCGCATGCCCGGCGCCGTCTTGCGGGTATCGGCGAGGCGCATGCCGCTGCCTTCGAGGAGCTTTGCCATGGCGCGCGTCGCCGTGGCGATGCCGCTCATGCGCTGCAAAAAGTTGAGCGCGGTGCGCTCGCCGGTGAGAATGGCGCGCATGTCCCCGCGCACGAGCGCGAGCCTTTGCCCCTTCTTCACTTCGTCGCCGTCCTTGGCGAAAAATTCCGTCTCCGCGGCGGGATCGAGCAGAGAAAAGGTGCGGGCGAACACGGGCAGCCCCGCAATGACGCCGTCCTGCTTGCACAGGAGCTCGGCTTCGCCCTTTTTATAGGCGGGCAGAACGCAGTTGGTGGACAGGTCCTCTTCCGTCACGTCCTCTCTCAATGCGGCGAGAATGATCTCGTCGCCGTGTATCTTCATGGTAATTTCATCGATCATGATTTTGCCTCCCGTTCTCCTTGTTCTTGTTTTTGTTTTTGCATTGCCGCGCGGACTGCCGCCGCGTAGCCCTCTTTCAAGCCTTCGTAATCGGCATATGCCGACAGGTCGACGGCGGGGAAAGACCCGTCGCCCGCTTCCGTCCCGTCCGACGCCATCGCCTGCGCCGCCCGTTCCGCCCAGACCAGGCTTTCGAGCAGGGAATTGCTGGCGAGGCGGTTCCTGCCGTGCACGCCGTTGCAGGCCGTTTCGCCCGCGGCATACAGCCCGCGCATGCTCGTCCGCCCCCACAGGTCGACCTTGACGCCGCCCATGAAATAGTGCTGGGCGGGCACGACGGGCACGGGCGTCTTTGTCACGTCGTACCCCTCGGCAAGGCAATGGGCGCAGATGGTGGGAAAGTGCTCGCGCAGCGTCTTTTTGCCGACGGGGCGCATGTCCAGCCGCACGAACTTCGACCCTTCCTTTGCCATCTGCGCGCGGATGGCCGCCGTCACCACGTCGCGGGGGAGAAGCTCGTTACAGAAGCGCCTGCCGTCCGCCCCGAGGAGCACCGCGCCTTCGCCCCGCACCGATTCGGAGATGAGGAAGCGCCTGCCGTGTTTTTCGGAATAGAAGGTCGTGGGGTGGATCTGCACATAGTCCAGATGCTCGGTCTGAACGCCGTTTTTGAGCGCGACGGCGACCCCGTCGCCCGTCAGATGGCGGTAGTTGGTGGAATTTTCATACAGTCCGCCCACGCCGCCCGACGCGAGCAGGGTGCGGCGGGCGGAGACGGCAAAGACCTTGCCCGTCCTGCCGTCGCGCACGATGCCCCCGCGGCAGACCCCGTCCGCCGCAACGATGTCGAGCAGTTCGCAATATTCGGCGATCTCCGCGTTGGGCAATTGCCGCACCGCCGCCAGGAGCCGGCTTGCGATCGCCCTGCCCGTTTCGTCGCCGTGGAACAGAATGCGGGGGACCGAATGCCCGCCCTCGCGGGTACGGCGGAAATTTCCCTTTTCGTCCCGCGCGAAGTCCACGCCGAAGCCGACCAGCTCGGCGATGACGGCGGGAGAACTCCTGATCATCAGTTCCACCGCGGCGGGGTCGTTTTCCCCGTGCCCCGCGCGCACGGTGTCCTCGAAATAACAGGCATAATCTTCCGGCGAACGGAGCATGCAGATGCCACCCTGCGCCAGAAAAGAGTCGCTCTTGTCCGCGCCGTCCTTGGAGAGGAGAAGCACGCGGCAGTCCGCGGGCAGGTGCAGGGTGCAAAAGAGCCCCGCCACACCCATGCCCGCGATGAGCACGTCGTATTGCCCTTCAAAGCGATTTTCCATCTTTGCTTACCCCAAAGCGAGCATCCGCGCGAGCGGGCGGTACGCTCCCTTTGCCTCCTCTTCGTCCAAAATCACTTCGCCGGAGCCTTCTTCCAGCGTCCTCAACACTTTTTCCAATGTGATCTTTTTCATATCCGCGCATACCATGCCCGCGTCGATAAAGGTCTTGCCGGGGCAGCGGCGGCGCAGCTGAAAGAGCACGCCCGATTCCGTGCAGACAATGAAGGACTTCCCTTCGCTCCGTTCGGCGAAGGCGATGATCTCCGCCGTGCTGCCGACAAAGTCGGAGAGGGCAAGCACCGCGGCGCCGCACTCGGGATGGGAGAGCACGGGCGCGCCGGGGTACGCCTGCCGCAGCCGCGCCACCCGTTCGGCGGGGAAAAAGGCGTGCACGGGGCAATGCCCGCCCGAAAAATAAAATTTCTTTTCGGGGACCGCCGCGGCGACGAATGCGCCGAGGTTTTCGTCCGGAATGAACAGGATATTCTTTTCGGGCAACGCGCGGACGATGTTCACCGCGTTGGAGGAAGTGACGCACACATCGGAGAGGGCTTTGAGCTTTGCCGTGGAGTTGATGTAGCACGCCACGGCGAGGTCGCTCACCTCTTTGCGCAGGCGGGAGATCTGCTCCGCGCTTGCCATGTGCGCCATGGGACAGTCCGCCGCGGGATCGGGCAGGAGCACACGGCGGGCGGGGTTCAATATCTTCGCGCTCTCGCCCATGAAATGCACGCCCGCAAAGAGAATGACGTCCGCCGCCGCGTCCCGCGCGGCTTTGGCGAGATAAAAGGAATCCCCCACGAAGTCGGCGACTGCCTGCACCTCGTCCGGTACATAGTAATGCGCCAGGATGACGGCATTTTTTTGCTTTTTCAGCGCCAGAACGCGCTCGCGTACACTCTGCATGGGCCTTTCCTCTCCTTGGTATACCATGCAACTATACACTAAATTTTGACATGTGTCAAGACATTTGCCGCCCGTTCGGAAAATTCAGAAAAAAATTTTTTTCTTTCCTGCCCCGCCGCCGCGGCGGCGGGGCGTCCGACAGAAAATTTTCAAGGGCGGGCCGCTCGGAAACGATCGATGATCTTTTCCGACAGTGCAAGGTGCCATATTGGGGTTTCCAAAGGGGTTGCTCCCCCTTTGGCGGGTGAAGGGCAGAGCCCTCCGTTTCCGTACCGGAAACGCAAGCCGTCAGGCTTGCGTTGAATATCGCCCAAGGGCAATTGGACGCGGGCATGCCCGCGTTGAACGCGGAACTCCGTTCCGCTTCAGAAGGCTGCTTTTTCGGAGGGCGCTGCCCCCTACCCCACCCGTTCAAGAGGCACTGCCTCTTGAAGCTCTCCGGTTATCGCATCCCGCAAGCGGCCGCAAAGCAAAAAACTCCCGCCCCTTTCGGGACGGGAGCGTGCACGAAAACGCGCAAAATTTTTACTTCTTCATTGCCTGGACCTGCTTGGCGACCTCTTCGGAGAGATCCTCCTGCTTCTTTTCCAGCCCTTCGCCCATGACGTAGAAGGCGAAGCCGTTGACGGACATATCCGAACCGGCGGATTTCAACAGGGAAGCGACCGTCTTTTTGTCGTCCTTGATGAACGCCTGGTCCAAGAGGCAGTTCTCCTGATAGAACTTTTTGATGCCGCCCATGACCATCTTTTCGGCGATTTCGGGCTTCTTGCCCGCGTTGATCGCCTGCTCTTTCAAGATCTCCTTCTCCTTCGCGATCTTCTCGGCGGGCACTTCCGCCTCGGTGAGATAAGCGGGTTTGGTGAAGGCGATCTGCAGGGTGATGTCGTGCGCCGTCTCCTTGACAGCGTCGGTCAGCTCGCTGCAAGAAACGTCCAGAAGGACGCCCAGTTTGCCGCCGAGGTGGATATAGGTCGTCTGATAGCCTTCCGAATTGCGCACGACGAAGCGGCGCACGGAGATCTTTTCGCCGATGACGGCGACCTGCTCTTTGATGAAGGTCTCGACCGTCTTGCCGGGTTCGAGGGCAAAATCCTGGGCGAGCAGTTCTTCCACCGTTGCGGGCTGTTTTGCCGCGATGTGCTTGGCGACCGCGAGGGTCAGTTCATGGAACTTGGGGCCGTTGGCGACAAAGTCCGATTCGCAGTTGACTTCGACGAGCACGCCCGTCTTGCCCTCGACATAGCCGAGAACGACGCCTTCCGCCGCGATGCGGGAAGCTTTCTTTTCCGCCTTGGCGATGCCGCGCTCGCGCAGCAGTTCGCCCGCCTTTTCCATATCGCCGTCGGCGTCGGTCAACGCCTTCTTGCAATCCATCATGCCCGCGCCCGTCTTTTCGCGCAGAGCCATAACATCCTTAGCCGTAAATGCCATGATCTTTCTTTCTCCTTACACTAAATAATAATACAGTCCCGCGGAACGGTCACTCTGCCTTCTCCGCCTCATCCGCGGCGGGAACCTCTTCGGCAGCTTCGGAAACTTCGGCAGCCTCGGCGGGAACCTCTTCTGCGGATTCGGCAGGGGGCGCGCTCAACAGCGCTTCCTCGCCCTGGTTGGCTTCGATGACAGCGTTGGCGATGACCGAAGAGATGAGTTTGATGGCGCGGATGGCGTCGTCGTTGCCGGGGATGACGTAGTCGATGAGGTCGGGATCGCAGTTGGTGTCGGTGATGGCGACGATGGGGATGCGCAGTTTGCGCGCTTCCGCCACCGCGATGTCCTCGTTGTGGGGATCGACGACGAAGAGAACGCCGGGAAGGGTCTTCATATTGCGGATGCCGCCGAGGTTGGACTCCAGCTTATCCTTTTCCTTTTTGAGGTTCATGACTTCCTTCTTGGGCAGCAGATCGAATTCTCCGCTCTGTTCCATGCGCTCGATCTGCTCGAGGCGCTCCACTCTGGAACGCATGGTCTTGAAGTTGGTCAGGCAGCCGCCCAGCCAGCGGGTGTTGACATAGGGCATGCCGCAGCGTTCGGCCTCCTCCCTGATGGCGGTCTGCGCCTGCTTTTTGGTGCCGACGAAGAGCACGGTCTTGCCCTGCTTTGCCTGATCGACGACGAAATTATACGCCTTTTCGATGTACTGCACGGTGAGCTGCAGGTCGATGATGTGAATATCGTTGCGCGCCGCGAAGATGTAGGGCTTCATTTTGGGGTTCCATTTGCGGGTCTGGTGACCGAAGTGGACGCCCGCCTCGAGAAGTTGTTTGATAGAGATGACTGCCATAATAAATTCCTCCGTTTGACCTCCCCTCCCGCCGTTCTGCCACATGTTTCCCCGCATGAAAAAGATTTACGGGGCACGGAATGTGCGGCGGATACAGGGTGTGAATTTTTATAAGCACCGATAATTTTACCATATTTCCCCGCGATTGACAACCGTTTTTGCGCCGAATCGCAAATTTTTATATCTTTATTATCGTATTTTTATCTTTTTTGCCCCTTTTTTTGCCCGACGCGCGGCAAAACAAAGAAAGAATACGGGACACGGATGCGATCGGCCGCGGCAGAAAAAAATTCGTCCTGCGGCGTTCCCGCCGCAGGACGTTCTTACCCTGCCCTATATTTTTTGACGCATCTTTCAGCCGAGCTCCGGCGGCGTTACTTCGGTCGCGCCAACGTCATAAAGGCGGAAGTGCATCTCCCCGTACCCGCGTTGGGAGGTGGGGATATTCTTTGCTTCTATCGTGTAATCGATCCGGGCGATCTTTTTGCCAAGGAACCTCAATGTATACCGTTCCGTTTGCGTCATCCCCGAAACCGTTCGGCTCCTTTCAAAGGTATACGTCCCCGCCTCATCGTCGTAAAGGGCGTCGGCATACATGTCCGTAAAAACAAAGCCTGCGAACGTGTCGCATTTCAATACGATCGTCCCGTCCTTCGTTTCGACGTCCCCGCCGAACAGACCGATCTCCACCATATCGACTGCCGTCGCATAGAAAAGCGCCTCATCCGTCATATCGAACCCGTCCGAGCTCTCTTCCGTCCAGACGCCGTCCTCGCAGACATATCCCCGGCATTCCCCGTCAACGTAAGTCACGAAAAAGCCTTCCGCATCGCTCTCCACTGTATTTTCGTCCGCGTCGATCGTCAGCCGCGCACTCTTTCCGTCGAACTGAAAATCGCACTTTGCGCCCGCCGTCCGGGTACCGTCCGATTCCATGTATTCGTTCGTCATGGAAAAATTGCCGAGCTGCAGGATAAACGCATCGTTCCATTCGTCCTCGGACAATTTTTCCCCGACGAGATCGTCCCCCGGCACGTCGCCCGATCCGCTGCCCGAAGTCTTTGCATCGTCCATGACGATCTTGCAGCCCGTCGCCAGCGCCGCGAACAGAACGGAAAAGACAAAGGTCGCCCCGATCATAACGCTCCAGATTTTTTTCTTTTCATCGCGGAAAATCCTCCCCGGTCAACATATTTTTCGTCTGTATCGATTTTATTTACGGTAAAATTACCTTGCCTTTCTTTTCACCCGTATGCGCGCCCCGCAACGAAATGCTGCGAAGCGCGCCTACACTACCCATATTCTTTTTGCAAAATTTTGCGCCCGCGCTCATGCCCCCGAGCACTGTTCCCAAAAAAATCCCCCATCGAAACGGAATTTTCTTTCCTCGGTTATTATATACTAACCAACGGTTATTTGTCAAGCATTTTTCTAACCATTGGTTATATTTTTAGGAAAAGGAGGGACGGCGGGACATGAAGAGTGACGGAGAGAGCAGCCGATTGATCAAGGAACGGCTGCGCGAAGAGATAAGACACAGCGGGCTGACGACGGTGGAGATCGCGCGGCGGGTGGGCGTTTCACCCGAGATGATCACGCAGTACATGACGACCAAGAAACTGCCCAAATTGGACACCTTTGCCGCGCTGTGCAGGGCGCTGGACCTGTCGGCGGACTACATTCTCGGGCTGAAAGATTATTGAAAACGGTCAAACGGCAAAAGGCCGCCCTCTGCGGGCGGTCTTTTTTCCTGTTGTCCGTTTTTATGCGCGAAGGGGCGCGGAAAGCGGGAAAAGTTATTCCTCGTCGTCCGCCTCTTCCGCCTGCTGCAGATAGAGATCGAACACCGCGTCGGCAAGCTCGTCGTCCTCGACTTCGTTGAGGATGAAGTCGTCGCCGTCCTCTTCGATGCTGAACACGAACCCGCCCTCGTCCTCTTCGGTCTGCGGCTCGGCGAGTTCGAAGATGCCGTAATGCGAACCCTTGTATTCGATGGTCGCCAGATGGTAGAACTTTTCGGTCTTGCCATCCTCGTCCACCAGCTCCAACACTCCGTCCTCGTATTCCTCTTCGGGGATCTGTTCGTCTTTTTCGCTCATTGTTTCTCTCTCCTTTATTTATTTGCCCGCTCTTTCCGGGCAAGATATCCTTCCAGAATATACGCCGCCGCGACGGCGTCCACGCTCTTTTTATGCTTCTCCGCCTTCACCCCCCCTTCGTGCAGGGTGTCGTGCGCGGCAATGCTGGTGAACCGCTCGTCCTCGCAGATCACGGGCATGCCTGCCGCCTCTTGCAGCTTTTCGATGAAGCGGCGGGTCTTTTCGGTCTGCGCGCTCTCGGTGCCGTCGGCGTTGAGGGGCAGGCCGCAGACGATGAGCCCCGCGCCGCGGTCCTTCGCCGCCTTCGCCATCGCCCCGACGTCGGCGGCAAGGTCCCCCGTGCGGCGGTACGTTTCGGCGGGCAGGGCATAGCTGTTGAAGGGGTCTGTCACGGCGACGCCGATGCGGCGGTCGCCGATGTCCAGCGCCAGGATGCGTTTTTCCATATCCGTATTATACTATACGCCGCCGCATTTTTCAAGCGTTTGAAGGAATTTTCCCGAAAATATGTTTCCGCCCCTTTTGCGCGGGCGGGGCGGGCGGCGAACGAAAGGGGCGGAGAAAGCATGCTTTCTCCGCCCCTCCCGCTTTTTCGTTTGTTTTTCAGCTCTGTTCCCCGCCGGACGCGGAACCTTCCATGGATTTGAGTTTTTCGTCCATCATCTTGTCCACTTTGTCCATGACTTCCTGCTGCCCCTTTTTGACGAGGGAACGCGCCTTGTAGTTGTTGGCTACAATGAGGGCGCCGCCCGCCAGACCGAGCGCCAGGCCCAAACAAAACATTTTTTCCATTTGCGTAGCCTCCGTGCGGCGGTACGTTGCCGCCGCATGGACAGTATGCGTACTTTCACGCCGCCTTATTCCCCTTTGTCCTCCCTTTTTTCCAGGGCGGCGACGCGCTCTCTGAGGCGCGCGTTTTCCGCCATGAGATCGCCCGTCAGCCGCTCGACGAGGGCGTCTATTTCCGTCTCCAGCCGCCTTTGCAGCGCGCTCTTGCCGCGGCGGGCGACGGGGGCGGCAGGTTCCAGCCCCAGGGATTCGGCGATCTTCTTCACGCGCTCGGGCTGTTTTTTGAGCAGGTTGCGGTACTTGTTCTGCAGTCTGAGGGTCAGTTTTTCGTCCCCCGCGGCGACGTTGCGAATGGCCCTGCGCACGGACATGCCCTTCGCCTTTTCCGCCAGAATGCTTTTGAGCGCGGCGTCCGTCTCCTCCTCGGAAAAGGCGCGGATCTTTTCCACGGAGAGATCCGTGCCGTCCAGAAGGCGCACCACGCGCTCGTCTCCCCGCTGTTTCAAAAGGGTGTAGTAATAATTGCGCACGCTGCCCTTGGCGCGGCCGTGCTCCTTGCCGAAGGAAGCGAAGAGATAGGAGAGCGCCTTGCCCTCTTTTTTGCCCGCCGAGATGTAGTCGACCAGCGCTTTGGCTTCTTCCTTGGTGTAACCGTTGATTTTTTCGGTATTCGACATAATAGCGACCATCCTTGTTTTGCCTTTGTTCCCGTTTTATTGACATATCCGCGGCAATTTATTCATACATTTGCAATATGAGAGTATATTTTTTATCCGCGCGCCCGTGCGCGCTGTCGGTGGACGGCGCCTTCCGGGGCTATACGGACGGATTTGCCCGCACCCTGGAGCTCTCGCCGCGGGAGGACCCCCTCTGCGAATTCCTGCCGGCGGACGGAGAACGCCTGCCCCTCCGCTTTGTCCTGCGCGGCGGCCTGCACCGCACGCCGCCGCGCGGCGTAAAGGTCTGCCTGCTTCCGGACGGCGTCGCCCTGTATGCGGACGGGTTTTTATACGCCGACGCCGCCCTGCGCCCCGTCGCCGGCGCAAGCCTGCCCTTCGGCGGGCTGACCGTCTATGCCCAGGCGGGCGTGCACTACCTCTTCGAGGGGGAAAGCGGGACAAAAACGGGCGACCTGAGCGAACGGTTTGCCGCCTGCCGCATCCGCCCCTTTGCAAATTTTGCCCTCATCGAGGGAGAAGGCGCGGTGTGCGCGCTGGACAAGACGGGCACCCCCTTCTTCTGCGGCAGGGCGGAGGACTGGTCGGCGGACGAGGAAAAAGACGAACTGCGCGTTACCGCCCCCCTGGGCGATCTTTGCGGGCGGACGGCGGCATATACCTTCGATTGCGCGGGGGAAGCGCCCGTGCTGCGAAAGCGCCGCCTTTCCCCCTTTCCGCCTCTCCCCGCGGACGGGCGCTTTGCCCTCTGCCGCCTGCTGGAAACGCTGCGCGGCGAAGAAGAGGAAGAAGGGCGCGCCCTGCTTTCCGCCGACCTCGGAAACAGCCTGCCCGCCCTGCGGGACTATTTCGGAGACTTTTCCGCCGCCGTTCCCCTGCCCTTCGCCCCCTTCGCCGCGGGCACGGTATGCCCGCAGCGCGAAAACGTGTACGTTTTGAAGGGATATGCCGCGACGATGCGGGAAGGCAAGATCGAAAACGTGCGGCGGACGTTTTGAAAGGCCGCTTGCCTGCGGTCATGCCCCCCGCCGAACAGACGGAATGCGGCAAACAAGACCGCTTCGCTGATAAAAAATCCGGAGCGCACGCCCGACGGCGTGCGCTCCTTTCTTTGCTTTTCCTTATGTGATTTTCCCGCCCCCCGCGCTTGCCGGTTGCGGTCAAGAGAGGACGAGCCGCAGACCGGCGACGCGCTGCAAGGTTTCCGCATCGTATGCGGGGATCCAGATCTCGTATTCGCCGCGGCTGCCCGCGACGTGCAGGGCGAGATAGCTGCGGATGACCGTGCCGTTCGAAGAAGAGGTCACAAATTTTTTGTACTGTTTGGACGCGGCAGGCTCGGACTTGTTCCAATTGCCGACCGTGACCCGCTTGCGGCGGGGATAGGCGGCGACGAGCATGGAGAGGGGCACGCCGAAAACCGCTTCCGCGTCGGCGAAACAGAGCATGTCGTCCCGCACGAACACATTGTATTCCAAAAGCATATACGCCCGGAACGCCCCGCCGGAGGAGATCGGCTTTTTTTTGCGCCCCTCGCGGTAGACATATGCGATGACGTCCAGCACGGGGGCGTCCGCAGGCACGCCGAGGGCCGCATGCAACGCGGCGATGTCCCGTTCGGCACGCTCCAGATACCCCTGCACCGCGGAGGACGCCATCATCTTTTTGGCCCTGCGGGCGAGAAAAAACACGAGCAGGGCGGCGAGCGCCAGCAGGGGCACGCCCGCGGCAATCAGCCACCAGACGTCCCGCCACGCTGCGGCAAACCCCGTTTCGGACGCGACTTCGAAATAGCCGGCCACCAATACCATGCCCGCAACCATGGAAATCAAGATGAGGACCGTCAGCCAAACGGGCGTGATCTTTTTTTGCAGCGACGCGGCCTGCTCCTTCAACTCCCGCACGCGCGCCATGCCCGCCGCGTCCTGCCGCGCGACGACGAACGCGTCGGCATCCGGTCTCGTCTCGCCCGTGCGTGTCCGGCAAACGGAAAACAGATTGTACATATTTCTCTCCTTCCGCGGGTCGGCGAAAAACCGCCCTTCGCGGCGTGGTTTTGCGCGGCGCTTCCGTTTTTTCCGCCGCTTTTTTCATTATACCACGCCTTCCGCGCAAAAACAAGGGGGAAAGAGCCAAATATTCGCGAAAGCGCAAAAAAAAGGCGCGGAGCGCATTTTCATGCCGCTCCGCGTCCGTCCATGCGGTGTAAAATCAATATCTGTCCACTCTGACCTGCTCGATGACGATGGGTCTGACGGGCACGTCGTAGGTCGCCCTCAAATTATAATCGGCATAGTACCAATCGCCCGTTTCAATGTTCATCGTGGCTTCCTCGGTGAAGGGGTCCTCTTCGTCCTCCGTGTCCGCGTCGATGGAAGAGATGTACGAATCGATGGCAGCCATGAGCGAATCGTACGTTTCCTCCGCATCGTCGTTGTAGAGTTCGCCGAACACACAGTATTCGCTGCTCACAGAGGATTCGGACTCAAAGCTGATGTAAAAGAGGGAAGTGGCGGAGTTATAGATGTAACTCCTCGTTTCGTACCAGCGGGCGTCGCCGGTGATACCGGTCGCGTCGTCCTCGGCGCGGCGGGTGTTGCGGCGCACGGTGACGTTGGTGTTGCGTATTCCCTCCTTGGCATCGCCGTTGTAGTACATGACCAGGGAGCCTTCCTTCTTCGCACCGTAGTTCTTCTCGTTGTTTTCGATGGAATAGTTGTTCTGCCCGAACTCGCCCGCGACGGTATTGAGCCCCGTGCTCTGATCGGGCACGTTCCCGTCGTCCACGTGCGCAAAGACGGTCTGCGTGAGTTCGACGTCGTTCTCCTCGATCCAGGAGAAGTATTCCCGTCCGACCAGGCCGCGGGTGTTGGTGTTGCCCGAAGAAGCTTCGTCGTAGACATAGCCGCCCGTGAACATGCCCACCGCCTCGTCGTAGTCGTGGAAGCAGAGGCCGTTATAGTAGCCCGCGTCCGCCAGCTCGATGAAGTGCTGCACGGTGGCGGGGAAGAATTTTCTGTACAGCCTGTACTCCAGGTTATACGTCCTGTTGTTGAAGGAGACGGTGATGGTCACCTTCGGGTTCGAGGACTGACAGGATGTGAACATAAAAACAGTGCCGACGAGCAGCAGAGCGGCAAGGAGAAAACAAGCCGCGCGGGCGATCGTCTTACGCAAAACGTTTGCCATTATACCCTCCGCATGCGATTGCATGAATATAGAGATAGTACATTGCCGAGGTGTGCAATGTACTATCTATTTTAACCGTATTTTGCTTTTCCGTCAAGAGTTTTTGCCCCGATTTTACAATAAATTGCGGGCAAAAACAATTTTCATCAAACCAACACCCCGATATCGCCTTCGGCACACGGCTTTTGCGCCGCCTTGTCCCCCTTCGGGCGGGCGCGGTATTTGCGGAGTTTGCCGCAGTAGATGCTCCTCGTCCCCTCCAGGGAGAGGAAATCGATGGGTTTGACGATGTCGCCGAACGTGCCCTCGGGCACGATGTCGCAGCGCTGCAAGAGGGTCGCGACGAATTCCGAACAATAATAGTGGTGCTTTTTGTGGTATTTCTTGGAAAAATACGCCGAAAACAGGCCGCGGTAATTGTAGCGGTATTTGTCCCGTTCGCGGTACATTTTTTCCAGCCGTTCCCGCACCATGCCGTATTGCTCTTCGGTGCAGGGCAGTTCCAGCACGTCGACTTCGGTGTCCTTGAAGCGCGCCAGCGCCCCTTTGCCGGGGTATTCCTTGACGAACGCACCCCAGAAGGGATTGTATGTATACTTCCGCGCGAAGGAGTACATGGGTTCCAGCGACTCGTCGAGGGACACCGAAACGTGGTTGTACTTCGCGCCCGTCAGCAGTTTCAGTATCTTGGACACGATGCTGCCCGTCTGGCTGACGACGATATAGATTGTCCTGTTCTTTTCCGTATCCATATTTTTTCACCGCCCTTTTGCCGTCACCAAAGCACGATCTGCCAATAGACGGGCGCTTCGCCGAGGATGGCGACCTGCAGGAACATGGCGATGTCGTCCGCAAACATCAGGCATCCGAAGATGCAGTTGAAGAGCACGACCAGTTTATAATTCGCCTTGCGCTGCATGAGCTCGATGAGCGGACGCAGGACGAAGCGGAAAAGCAGAAAAGCGCCCGTACCATAGCCGATCGTGGGGATGAGCCCCGCGTACTGCGTGACGCTCAACGGCATGGAACTGTAATCCCAAAGCTGCACGCCCGAGATCAGCTCCCAGGCGTTGCCCACGATGAGTTCGCCGAAGAACACGGCGGCATACATCATCAGAAGGCAGGTAAGGTTGGAAAGGATCTTGGTCTTTTTGGTCGATTCTTTGAAAAGTTTTTTACCGAAAAAGCAGAGATCGTCCGGGTCGCCGAACACCAGATGCACGGCAAACACCACCATGCCGTAGACCGGGATGAAGGGCAGCAGATGATAGCGCGAATCGAGGATTCCCTGCGTCACCAGCCGCGCCAGGTTTTCCGCGATCCAGCCGACCATGGAGGTAAGCATGCCCAAAAAGAACAGATAGGCGACCTCGACACCGAACATCTTGGGACGGGCGTCTGTATTGTCTTCGTCGGCGGCCGGCGCCGTTGTTGCCGCTGCGACGCCGGCGGCAGCCGTACCCGCAGAGGCCGCGCTCACGGCGACTTCGCAAGGGGCGGCCGACGGCAGGGCGGATGCCGGAGCGGCTTCCCCGGCCGTCCCGAGGGCCGCCAAGGCCGTTTCCTGCGATTCCGCCGCGGAACAAACGGCTTCCTCCGCCGCGCGTTCCCGCTCCTGCGCCGCGCTTTGCGGCTGACAGTTCTCTTTTTTTCTCTCTCTTACAACGATTTTCTTTCGCATATTCTCCTCATACTGTGTCCATTATACAGGAACGCCCCGGTTTTGTCAAGTTTTGTCGCATATTTCCCTCACTTTTCGGACGGGGAAAAGACGGCAATCCCGCCGAAGGCTGCCGCTGCGGGGAAATATTGTTTTTCCTTCCCTTTTTTCCCTTCGTTTCCCGCAGAAAGCGCACCGCCGGCATGCCGCACCGCGCCGAATTATATATATTGCTGTATCGCCATCATTATATCGAAAAAAAGTAAACTTTTCGTAATGTCGCGGGGAAAACCGGATTTTTCTCCCCGCCCGCCGCCCCGTCCGCGCCGCGAACAAATTCTCTGCGTCCCTACCCATGCCCGCATTAAAGGGCATACAAGGCACCCATGCCCGCAAACAATTACCTGCCTGCGTCTGAAAACACCCACCCATGCCGCAAAAAGCGCGACGACGGCAAAGACGACCATGTCCGAACCGAACGCCCGTGCGGGCGGCAACTCGGGTTTCCAAAGGGACGATGTCCCTTTGGCGAGGTCAAAGGGGCAGAGCCCCTTATAACCGTGAACATTATGCGCAAGGCTGCGCCTTGCGGTCTTATCGCCCGCGGCGATATGACGCGGAGCATCGCTCCGCGTTTGAAAGATCATTTCTTTCGGAGGGCTCTGCCCTCCACCCGTTCAAGGGTCACTTCTCGGGCGAATGGAATTTCGCCCTCGGCCAACAAATCGCGCTGCATATGCGATTTGTCTTGCGCTGTCGAAAAACGATCATCGATCGTTTTTCGAGTAGCTCACCCTTGAAAATCCCGTGTTGCGCAAGCCTGTCGGCTTGCTTATAGAGTACAACCGTTAAGGGGCGCCGACCCCGTACCCCGCCGAAGGGAGGGCGGCCGCAACCGCGAAAAAAACAAAGCCCCCGCCGGCTGCAAAGAAGTGCAAGACGGCGGGGGCCCTTTTTAACTGTCGGCAGGTTACTGCATTTCCGCAACCGCGCCCGCTTCCTTGAGCTTGGCAACGGCGGCTTCGGCATCGGCTTTGGGCATATTCTCTTTGATGGTGCCCAGACCTTCGACCATCTTCTTGGCGTCGGCAAGACCCAGACCGGTCAGCTCGCGGACGACCTTGATGACGGCGATCTTGTTCGCGCCGAAATCCTTCAGGACCAGATTGAACTCGGTCTTCTCTTCTTCCGCGGGAGCGGCGGCGCCGGCAGCGGCGCCCGCGACGGCGACGGGAGCGGCGGCGGAAACGCCGAATTCTTCTTCGAGCGCCTTGACGAACTCGTTGAGCTCGAGAACGGTCATGCCCTTAACTTCTTCGATAAATTTCTGAATATCCATGATTTTTTAATCCTCCATAAATTCTTAAATAAAATTTTTGATCAAGCTTCCTGCTTCTTTGCGATGGCGTCCAACACATAGACCAACTTGGAAATGGACGACTGCAGAGATCCGACCATTCTCGCGAGCAATACCTCTCTTGCGGGGATCGCGGCGAGGGCGGCGGCGCCTGCCTTGTCCACATACGCGTTGTCCACATACGCGCACTTGACGACCAGTTTGTCCTCCATCGTCTTGTCTGCCTTTACCGCGTCGGAAATGATTTTCAGACCAGCGGTTTCTTCCGTGCAAAAGACGGTGGCGGTCGTGCCGTTCAGATCTTTGTCGAAATCGGCGACGCCGAGTTCGTTGAATGCCTTGCGCACCAAAGTGTTCTTGTAGACCTTGTATTCGCAATTCGCTTCCTTGAACTTGTTGCGCAGCGCGGTGACCTCCGAAACGGTCAGGCGGTCATAGTTCGCCAGAACGACGGCCTTGCTCGCCTGAATTTTCGATTTGATCTCTTCGACGACCTGCTTTTTTGCCTCTAAATTCGCTGACATTATTACCTCCTCAGGGCTTGCGCCCGACGTTTGGGACCGAATACCCGCAAAAAACCCTGCGCCGAGGGCGCAGGGATCCTTTGAAATCGTCTTCAAAAAATTCTCTTTCCCTCGGCAAGCGGCAAAGCCTTCAAGCCCCGTCGGGCACTTGCTTTCTACGGTATTCGTTCGCTTTCTCTGTTATTATATTGTTTTTGAACTTTTCTGTCAACCGTTTTTCCCGCCGGGGCGGAAAAAATTTTTGACAGAGCCGTTTTTCGGACGGTTACGCCCTGTATGCCACCTTGACGCCGGGCCCCATGGTGCTTGCCACGGTGACGCTCTTGATGTACTGCCCTTTCGCCGCGGCAGGTTTGGCCTTGACGACCGCTTCCATGAGCGCGGTGAAATTCTCGCTCAGCTTTTCGACGCCGAAACTCTTCTTGCCGATGGGGCAGTGGATGATGGCAGTCTTGTCGAGCCTGTACTCGACTTTACCGGCTTTGACTTCCTTGATGGCTTTGGCGACGTCCATGGTGACCGTGCCGCTCTTAGGGTTGGGCATCAGGCCCTTGGGGCCGAGGATCTTACCGATGCGGCCGACCATGCCCATCATGTCGGGCGTGGTGATGATGACGTCGAAGTCGAACCAGTTATCATTCTGGATGCGCGCGATCATCTCTTCCGCGCCGACGTAATCGGCGCCCGCCGCCTGCGCGGCGTCCGCCTTGTCGCCCTTGGCGATGACGAGGACCTTCTTGTCCTTGCCCGTGCCGTTGGGCAGGACGAGCACGCCGCGGACCTGCTGGTCTGCCTGACGGGGATCGACGCCCAAACGGATGTGCAGTTCGACGGTCTCGTCGAACTTTGCCTTGGCAGTGTTCAATACGATGCCGACCGCCTCTGCAAGCTCGTACTGTTTGCTGCGGTCAAAGCTCTTTACGCTGTCTAAATATTTCTTACCCATTATGAAAAAACCTCCTCGTGGTACCTGCGAGAATAACTCTCTCCCACGCGCTCCTTATTATTCTTCCACCGTGACGCCCATGCTGCGCGCCGTGCCCTTGATCATGCTCATGGCTGCTTCGAGGGAAGTGCAGTTCAGGTCGGGCATCTTGGTCCTGGCGATCTCTTCCACCTGCGCCTTGGTGAGCTGCCCGACTTTCTGAGAGTTGGGCTTGGCGCTTGCCGTTTCCAGCCCGAGCGCCTTCTTGATGAGCACGGGGGCGGGCGGCGTTTTCAGGATGAACGTGAAGGAACGATCCTGATAGATGGTGACGACCACGGGGATGATGAGTCCGGGCTGGTTCGCCGTCTTGGCGTTGAATTCCTTGGTGAACCCGGGCAGGTTGATGCCGTAAGGGCCCAGCGTGGAACCGACGGGGGGCGCCGGCGTGGCTTTGCCGGCAGGAAGCTGCAATTTGACTACAGCGGTGATCTTCTTTGCCATAATATCCTCCAAAAAGTGGTTTTAACAAGGAAACGGAAAAACTGAATTTGTTCCCTCTCCCACCGATCGACGCGGCGGCGCCGCGCGATTGACGATGTTGATTCGTGCCCGTGACGGGTCACTCGTTTGCGGACGGTTCGGACGGCGTTTCCGCGGGATCGGGCTCCTCGGCGGGCAGGACGACGTCGACTTTCTTCATCTGCATGTATTCCACTTCGACGTCCGTGCTCCTGCCGAACATCTCGATGTTCACGCGCGCCTTCTGCGTGGCGTCGTTCGTTTCGACGATCTTGCCCGTGAAGCCTTCGAGGGGACCGGCGTCGATGCTGACGGTGTCGCCCGGCTTGAAATCGGCGTCGGACACGAACTCTTCGAGGCGCATCCTGCGGATCTCGTCCGCCTTCATGGGAATGGGACGCCCCTGGGGGCCGACGAAGCCCGTCACGCCGCGCGTCTGGGTGATCATGTACCAAAGCTGATTGGAATAGATCATCTTGATGAACACATAGCAGGGGACGAGTTTGCGGCTGACGATCTTCTTCTTGCCGTTCCGCTCCTCCATCACCTCTTCCATCGGGATCTTGATGTCGGTCACCTGGTCCTTGAGATTGTTGTTCTCGACGAGCCTTTCCAGGCTGTCCTTGACCATCGCCTCATATTCCGAATAGGTATGCAGAATATACCATTCCAGCTTTTCGGTCGCTACATTTTCCATAGTTGCCCTTCTCTTCTACTCCTCAGCTCAGGCTCGTAAGCAGCTGCAAGAGCGCGGCGAGCCCCGTGTTGATGGCCGTGAACACGACCGCAAACGCAAGCACCAGCAACAGGACCACGCCCGTGGTCTTGACCACCTTGCCGAAGGAAGGCCAGGTGACCTTTTTCAGTTCGGAAAAGATCTCCTTGACCTTTCTGCCGAATCTTACGAAAATATTGGGTTTATCGGACTTTGTCTTTGCCATGTCGACTCCTATCGCTCCTCCCCCTTACAAAGGGCGGTTCGTTCCTTGAATATACTTACTTGGTTTCTTTGTGCGCGGTGTGCTTTTTGCAGAACGGGCAGTACTTGTTGAAGGTCAGCCTGTCGGGATCGTTCTTCTTGTTTTTGAAGGAATTGTAATTCCGGTTCTTGCACTCCGTGCATTCGAACGTGATCTTGGTCCTCGTCGTCTTTGTAGCCATTGTCGAAAACTCCGTACAAAAAAATTACACCCCTTTCCAGGTGCGTAAATAGAGTTTACCACATAAAAAGGGGCTTGTCAACCGTTTTTTTCCGTTTTTTCCGCTTTTTTATTTTTTTCGGCCGATTTTTTCCCCGCCCGGCCCCGCGTTTTTCCCTTCGGCGACTTCGCCCGTCAGGAAATGCCTGCCGAAATCTTCCGCCCGCAACCCTTCTCCCTCCTCTTCCAGAAATATGCCGATGAGGCGCAGGCTGCTTTGTTTGGCTTCCGAAAAGAGCCTTGCCGCCCGGCGGGCATAGACCGCGCGGTAGAAGGGCGTGCGGAGAGCGTTTGCCGCATAGTAGCGGCGCACCGCCCGACGGAAAGTTGCCTCGTTCAATGCCTCTCTCCCGCACGCGCACGCGTAGCGGGCGTAGACCGCATATATCTCCGCGGGGATCTCCCGCGGACGGGGCAGGCGGTAGGAAAACAGCCCTTCGCCGCGGAGTTCTTTGAGCAGCACCCCGTCCACGGCGTGCTCGACAGCGTGATGAAAATACCGCCCCTCCCTTTGAAACGCCCGCATGACGGCGTACACATAGGGATGAAAGGCGGTGTCGGCGGCATAGTGGGTGATATAGCCGAGGGCATAGGAACGCACCACGCCGTTCCCCTTTGCCGCGGCGGCAAGGAGACGGAAGAAGAGGAGCGGCGCCCTTGTATGCAGCAGGCGGCCGAAATTTTCGTCGGCGGGCGCGGCGGGATTGTAGGCAAAGCAGACATCCGGCCCCTGCGCGCCGAAATAGTAGAGAGGCGGCGAAAAGATTTCCGCCCGCGCCGCGGCGGGCAGGCTTTCATACACCTCTTCCGCGAGGAGCTGATGGGTAATGGCTGTGGGCATGGTATCCACAGTATGCCCCTTCGACGCAAAAAAATACCGCCGCGCCAGAGTGCGCGGCGGCGGGTTTCCGTTTGATCGCCGTTTTATTTTTTTCGGCAGGCTTTTGCCCTTTATTTTCGGGCATGCCCACGCCGGCGTTATAATTCCAGCGTTTCGCCCGCGGCAAAGGCGCCGAATTTTTCGCCGAGCGCGATGGACAGGCGGGTGCGGGCATACACGCCCGTTTCGTTGCCCGCATAGAAGCGCGCGCCGCTGCCGACAAGGGCGTCCGCCGCTTCGTCGATGTACCCGTTATACGCGGGCATGTCCCTGCCGTCCGGCATGTACATGCCGCCCACGACCGCGTCGAGCGTGCCGCCGAGGCTGCGCCCGATGAGCGCCGACGCGTTCCGCACGACGGAAGCGAGCCCCGCGTGCGCGTCGCCGCAGAAGAGCGTCCAGCGCTTGTCCGCCCCGCGCACCAAAAGATACATTTCGTGCGTGAAATCATCGCGGACCGCCCTGCCCTCTTCGTCGCGGCGGTAATACGTCCGCTCGGCGGGGGAAGGCGCTCCGTCCTCCGCCGACAGGGAAAAGGTGACGAAGGAGCCGTCCTTTTCGGCAAAGTAATTCTTGCAGCGGAGAATGCGGCGGAAGGAGCGCAGCCGCTTGTCGGGCGAGATGTCTTTGAGCCCGAAGAGCCCCTTCTTATAGCGCGGATCGAAGGCATTCACGCGAGCATAGATGTCGGCGCGGCGGTTTTCGCGCATGAAGGGGATGAGCCCGCCCGCGTCGGCAGGCAGGCCGCTTGCGAGAAAACCCGTGTCGACCACGTCGGGGGAAATGCGCAGGCGCGCCATGTTTTCCATAGCCGTTTCGTCCGCGCCGAAGCCGTAGAGGAGAGACCTGTCCCCCGACCGGATGAGAAAGCTCTGCCCCTCGCCCTTTTTCATGCCCTTTGCCGCCGCCATGGCGGACAACACCGTAACTTTCACCGCGGTTTCCTCCTTGCGCGTCGCACGACGCCCGTTTTTGTTTTTGCGACGGAGCCCGTCCGCCGCCCGATCATAGAATATATTATAACGAAAACGCCGCCGAAAGTCAACTGCGTTGGCAGATTTTTCCGCCCCGCGCGCAAAAAAGGGAGAAAATGGAGAGAAAGGGAAAAGGCGCGCCGCCGGAAGCCTCCGGCGGCGCGCCCGTCCCCTGTCCGGGACAAAACTTATATTCTTTTCCCGTGCCTCCGCACGGCTTTATCCGCCCGCTCAATCCGTTGCCGTGAAATAGCGCGCATCGTCAAAGAGAACCTGCACGGCGACCGTTTCGCCGCCGCGTTCGACCGTCACGTGCAGCGTGTCGCCGAGGCGCACCCGCCAGAGAAAGTCGCCGATCTGCCAATCGTGCCTGACTTCCAGCGTGTAGGCGTCCGCCCCTTCGCCCAGGGTGACCGAACGGATGACGTCGCCCGCCTGCAACGCGCCCGACGCGGGCGCGGAAACGGATTCCACCGTCACGTCGTCGACGGAATAAAATTTATTGTTTTCGTCGTCGTATACCTGTCGGGAGGCGGCGCTGTACACGGTGACGCCCATCGTCGCCTTATCCACCGCGGTGACGGCGGAAGAAGAGTCTGCCCCAGCATCGATGATGGAATCGGCTATGCCCGCGACGCGGTTGACGGGCAGGACGCTGTTGATGTTCTGCGCATCCTCGTCGCTGCTGCCCGCATAGAGGATGCCGACGAGTTTGCCCGATTTATCGAACATGCCCCCGCCCGAATTGCCGGGACTGGCGGCGGAGTCCGTGCGGATGGAGTGCAGCCGGAGCGTTTCATCGCCTGCAGCGTCGGAAATGGGAATGATCTCGTCCTCCACAGACACGACACCCGTCGTGACGGAGATGCCCTCGCCGAGCGCGTTGCCGATGAGGTAAATCTCGTCCCCCACCGCAAGATCGTCCGAATCGCCGACGGTGACCGCCTGCGCCAGACTGTCTTTGAGCACGTCGCTGTCCTCCACTTTCAGGACGGCGACGTCCTGGCTCATGACGTATCCTACAAGAGAGCATTCTATACGGTACGTTGTACTGCGCTGCAACTCACCGTACTGGTCGTAGTAGATACCCTCCAAACCGTAGAGATAAGCATAGTAAGACGGTTCGCCCGAACGGGTATACGTCACGTTTTCCTCGGTCACGGTATCGTTCATGTAGACGACGTGGCAGTTGGTGACGATGTAGGCGTCGCCCGCCTCTTTATCCAGCGAGTAGATGACGCCGCTCCCGTAGGAGATGAAGGTAGAAGCGCCGCCGATGCCGGGGAACCGCCCGCCCGCGGTGTATTCGCACTCCACGTCGATGCTGACCACGCTCGCGAGCGAGGCGTTGACGGACGTGCCGAGTTCGCTGCCCTCTTCATAGGTGTATTCGGGGCTTAAATACTGGGCGATGAACTCCGCATAGGTGCCTGAAAACTCCCCTTCCGTCACGAGTTCCTGATAGACGGCGTACAGGTTGAAGTCCTCACCGTCCCTGCCGTTGTTGCCGCCGAGAGAAGCGATGACGAGCGCCGCGACGGAGAGCGCCAGGGCGACGAGCGCCGCCGCAACGCCGACAACGGGCAAAATTTTTTTGTTCATGAGTCGTTACCTCCTGATGGCTTGGGTTTTTATTGTTTTTTGAGGAGCGCCCGCTCTTTCTTCCCCTTGCCTTACCGGAAAAAGACGCGGAAGGCGAAATAGGTCTGATAGAGGTCACCCTTGGAAATGAGTTCGTAGGGAGAGTGCATGGAGATGACGGGCGTGCCCACGTCGACGGTGTCGATGTTCTTGGAGGCGATGTATTTTGCCACCGTGCCGCCCCCGCCGAGGTCGACCTTGCCGAGTTCCGAAGTCTGCCAGATGACGCCCGCGGCGTTCAGCCGCGCGGCGATCCTGCCCATAAATTCCCCGCCGGCGTCCGACGAGCCGCTCTTGCCGCGCGCGCCCGTATACTTCATGAGCGCGACCCCGCACGAGCAGACCGCCGCGTTGTTCTTTTCGAAGGCGTCCGCAAAAGTGGGATCGTACGCCGAAGTGACGTCCGCCGACAGGCAGGCGGAAGCCGCCCGCACCGCGCGTTCGTTTGCCCCGCGCGCCGCGCAGATCTCCGCGAGCAGGTCGGTGAACACCGCGCACTGCATGCCCGTCACGCCCTCGCTGCCGATTTCCTCTTTGTCTGCGAGCACGGTCATGGTGGTATCCTTGCCCTCGTATTCGAGCTGCGCCATGAGGGCGGGGAAGGCACAGACCTTGTCGTCGTGCCCGTAGGCGGCGATGTACGCGCCGTCGAAGCCCACGTCGCGGGGTTTGAGTGCGGGCACGGCGGTCAGTTCGGCGGTCAGAAAGTCCTCTTCCCGGATGCCGTATTTTTGGTTCAAAAGGCGCAGAACGCGTGCTTTGACGCGGTCCTTTTCCTTTTTCTCCTGCCCTTCCTTTTCCCCTTTCTGTTCAGGCATGCCCCCGACCCAAAGGTTGAGTTCTTCGCCCTCGATGCCGACGGCGAGTTTGCGTTCGCTCTGTTTTTGCGCGAGGTGGGGCAGCAGGTCAGAGATATAGAAGACGGGATCGTTTTCGTCCTCGCCGACGATGACGTCGCGGACCGTGCCGTCCGACAGGGACACGACGCCGTGCAGGGCGAGGGGAACGGCCGTCCACTGGTATTTTTTCAGCCCGCCGTAGTAATGGGTCTTGAAGAACGCGCCGCCCGCCCGTTCGTAGAGGGGGACGGGGCGGATGTCGAGGCGGGGAGAGTCGATGTGCGCCGCCAGGATGCGCACGCCCGTGCGCGCGATGTCCTCGCCGCCGACGGTGAAGAGGAAGAGGCTCTTGCCGCGGTTGTTGTAGTAGCGCTTGTCGCCGACGGCAAGCGTATCGCCGAAGCGGAAGGGCTTGTAGCCCGCGCGTTCCGCCATGGCGACGGAGAGTTTTACCGCGTCGCGCTCGGTCTTGGCGTAACTTAAAAAGTCTTTGTATTTCTGTGCGAACGCCTCGATGCGCCCCATCGTTGCGTCGTCCGCTTCTTCGTAAACGTTCTTTTTCTTGTAAGAGAGATCTTCCATATGCGTGCCTCCGTTTTTTTCCATTATAACACCGCCCGCGGCGTTTGGCAAGCACGGGAGAAAACTTTTTGAGGCGTTTCCGCCTCCCCGCGCCCGACATTCTATATTATACCCGTATTATACCCGCCGTTCATGTGCAATTTGTGAATATTTTTTTAAGATACGGATAAAAAATTTTAAGGGCGGGCGAAAATCCGCCCGCCGCCCTTCCCTTTTCCCCGCGAAACCGCCGCCTTCATGCGAAAATCATGGTAAAACCGTACGATCCCCCGCCACCGCGGAGACGGCAAGGTCTGCGAAAACAGGACGAAGGGGCGCCCGACGGGCGACCCTTCTTTTTTATGACGCACCTTCCCCTCTTTTTGCGGGCATGGGGCGGGGCAAGATCACTCTCCTCGTCCGCCCCGTTCCTCGCTTTCCCCCGTCCCCGAAAGGGCGGCGGAAGCGGACGGCGCGGCGGGCGGTTCCCCTTTCGTCCCCTCTCCCGCGGCGGGCGGCGCTTTTCTCCCCAGCGCGATGTCGACGAAAAAGAGCGCGAGGACGGGCAGCAGGCAGGCGGCGCACACGAGGATGCACCAATTGCCCATGCCGTCGGCTGCGACGGCGCCGAGCGCGGCGCCCGCCGCAAAGCAAAGGACGATGAAGAGGTACACCCCGCTCCTGCGGTATTCCGCCCCGTCCTTTTCGCGCACCCCGCGCACGAGGTGCAGGAACATCTGGCGGATGTTGTTGGTGCAGAAGGTGGTCGCCACGGCGTTGCCGCGCATTTGGGTGAAAGTGTTGTACTGCACGGCGCACAGGAAGGACACGGCGGCATAGGTATACCAATCGGACGCGCCCGCCGGGAAAAAGGCGAGCACGACGAACGCGGCGATCTCGACGAGCGTCATGACCAGGGGGCGGTTGACCTTTGCCCGGTCGGGCAGGACCGCCGTCAGGACGATGCCCAGGATGTAGGCGGCGATGGAGTAAAGATAGCGCAGCCCCGCCGCCGCGTCGCCGCGCACGAGGTACAGCACGAACATGACCACGTTGCCCGTTTGGGCGTTGCAGAACACGCCGCCGTGCAATACGAAGGTGAACACCTCCAAAAAACCGCCGACCACGGCGAACACGGCAAAGACGAGGGGCGTCAGGTCCCGCCTGAAATTTTTGAACAACATTTTTTCTTCTCTCTCTTCGATTTTCTCTTTGTATTTTAAGGGGGCGGGCGCACGAATGCGCCCGCCCCGCAAGATCTGGTGTACCCGAATGGATTCGAACCATCGACACATAGCGTCGGAGGCTATTGCTCTATCCAGCTGAGCTACGGATACATGCTCGGTTTCTATATTATAACACCTTTTTTCAAAATTTGCAAAAAATATTTTATCTTTTTTGAAAGTTATGCTATAATATTTTTGAAAAAATCGGGAGAAGACATTTTTATGGAAAAGAAAACGGTGGTGGGCATGAGCGGCGGGGTCGATTCCTCGGTCGCCGCCCTCCTCCTGAAAGAACAGGGCTATGACGTCGTCGGGCTGTTCATGCTCAACTGGGAGGAGCGCGGACAGGACGGCGCCTGCACCGCCGAGGAAGACTATGCCGATGTGCGGCGGGTGTGCGCCCTGCTGGATATACCCTATTTCACCGTCAATTTTGCAAAGGAGTACATGGACCGCGTGTTCTCCTATTTCCTCGCGGAGTACCGCGCGGGGCGCACGCCCAACCCCGACGTGCTGTGCAACCGCGAGATCAAGTTTGCCCCCTTCAAGGCATACGCCAAAAAACTGGGCGGCGACCTGATCGCCACGGGACATTACTGCGGCATCCGCCGCGAGGGGGACAAAATTTACCTGCGCAAAGCCGCCGACAAGAACAAAGACCAGACCTATTTTTTGAACCAGCTCACCCAGGACCAACTTTCGGGCGTGCTCTTCCCCCTGCAGGACATGCAGAAAGCCGAAGTGCGCGCCATTGCCGAGAAATATGCCCTGGCGACGGCGAAAAAGAAGGATTCGACGGGCATCTGCTTCATCGGCGAACGCAACTTCCGCAAATTTTTGCAGGAATATCTGCCCGCCATACCCGGAAAAATACTCGACGCCAACGGGAAAGAGGTGGGCGAACACATCGGGCTGATGTACTACACCATCGGGCAGCGGCGGGGGCTGGGGCTGGGCGGCGTGCACGGCGAGGACGGCCGCTGGTTCGTGCTGAAAAAGGATCTGGGACACAACATATTATATGTATCGCACGGGGACGAGTCCCCCCTCTACTCCGCCGCCTGCGAGGCGGAAAACTTCAACTGGATCCCCGCCATGCCCGCCGAAAAGACCTTTGTCTGCAACGCCAAATTCCGCTACCGCCAGGACGAACAGAAAGTGTTGGTGACCGTGAAAGACCCGACCCATGTCCGCATTGAATTTGAAAAACGGCAGCGCGCCGTGACCGAGGGGCAGTTCGCCGTGCTGTACAAGGGCGACGTGTGCCTGGGCGGCGGCGCCGTTGCCGCCGTGGAATACTGATCCGCCTGCGCGCAGAACGGGCGCTTGCTCCGCTCCGCATCCCCTGTATCGAACGCCCCTTATAAAATAATGTCGCGCGAGGAAGGGCACAAAAGAGGTGCGGCGGCAGAATTTTCCCGCGGGAAAATTTTTTATTGGGACTGATTTTCATTGCACAGAAAGTTGACAAATCAAAGCGGGGTGTGATATAATACGGCATGCAAAGGCGGAAAACGAAAAAAACGCCGCAAAAAACGGACGGAGGCGGGAGAATGACGGGCCATATACATTCATTTGAATCGTTCGGCACGGTGGACGGACCGGGCATACGGTTCGTCGTGTTCATGCAGGGATGTCCCATGCGCTGCCTCTACTGCCACAACCCCGACACCTGGACGGGCGGCGGGACGGAACATTCCGTCGAGGACGTGGCGGCACGCGTGCTGCGCTACCGCAACTATTTTTCAAACGGCGGCGGCGTAACGGTGAGCGGCGGCGAGCCCATGTTGCAACAGGCGTTCGTGACCGAGCTGTTCAACAAACTGAAGGCGGAAGGCCTGAACACCTGCCTGGACACCTCGGGCGTAATGTTCGACGAAAAGGATCCCGACGCGGTCATGCCCCTGCTGAATGCGACCGATTTGGTGCTCCTCGACATCAAGCACATCGACCCCGAAGAGCACAAAAAGCTGACGGGGCGCGGCAACGAGAACATCCTCGCCTTTGCAAAGTTCCTGAGCGACCACGGCAAGAAAATGTGGATACGCCACGTTCTGGTGCCCGGTAAGACCGACCGCGACGACTGGCTGACCCGCCTGCGCGCGTTCATCGACACGCTGGACACCGTGGAGAAGGTGGAAGTGCTGCCCTACCACACCATGGGCGTGGTCAAGTACGAAAAGCTGGGCTACGATTACCCTTTGCAGGGCGTGGAACCGCCGACGGCGGAGCGCGTGGAGAACGCCAAGAAGATCCTGCGGGCGGGCTTTCAGAAATGACCTGCCGCCCGGGAAGGAGAAGGAGACAAGAAAGAGTATGACGGACGAGAGAAAGGAACAATTCAAGGGTCTGTGCTGCGTGGAGCTGAGCGGCGAGGGGTGCGCGAGCTGCATTTCCCTGATGCCCGTCCTGCACAACGTGGTTTCGGCGCGGGACGATTTAAGGCTCGTGCACGTGGAGGTCAACGAAGAGAACAAGGACCTGGTGCTCGGCTGGGAAGTGGACCGCGTGCCCACCGTGCTGTTGACGGACGACGGGGAACCGTTCGCCCGCTGCCACGGCTTTCAGCCCGAAGAGATCCTGGAAATATGGATCGACGCCAAGATGGAAGAGCACGGAAAAGCAAAACAAAACAGACAATAACGGCGAGGGCATGCCCGCGCCGAAGGCATAAAACAAAGAGCAAAAATTTTAACATATATCAAGGAGAAAATCAGTATGTATTTTGAAGCATGGGAAGGGTTCACTCCGGGCAAATGGAGCGAAGACGGGGAAATCGATACCCGTGACTTTATCCAAAAGAACTACACCCCCTACGAGGGCGACGGGTCCTTCCTCGCCGGCCCGACCGCGGCGACCACGAAACTGTGGAACGAAGTGCTCGAACTCATGAAACAGGAACGCGAGAAGGGCGGCGTGCTCGACGCCGACACGGAGATCATCTCTCAGATCAATTCCCATCCCGCGGGCTACATCGACAAGGATCTCGAAAAGATCGTCGGCCTGCAGACCGACAAGCCTTTGAAGCGCGCCCTGATGCCCTTCGGCGGCATCCGCATGGCGGAGCAGGCGCTCAACATGTACGGCTATCAGCTCTCCCCGAAAGTCAAGGAGATCTTCACCAAATACCGCAAATCGCACAACGACGGCGTGTATGACGCATACACCCCCGAAATGCGCCGCGCGCGCACTTCGCACATCCTGACCGGTCTGCCCGACACCTATGGCCGCGGCAGGATCATCGGCGACTATCGCCGGGTCGCCCTCTACGGAATCGACTACCTCATTCAGCAGAAAGAGGCGGACAAACTTGCCAACAACGGCAACATGACGCCCGAGCGCATCCGCGGCCGCGAGGAGCTTTCCGACCAGATCAAGGCGCTCAAACAGCTCAAAGAAATGGCGATGACCTACGGCATCGACATCTCCAAGCCCGCCAAGACGGCGCAGGAAGCAATTCAGTTCCTCTACTTCGGCTACCTCGGCGCGGTCAAGGACCAGAACGGCGCCGCCATGTCCATCGGCAGGAACTCCACCTTCCTCGACATCTATATCGAGCGCGACTTCAAACGGGGCGTCCTCACCGAAGAAGAGGCGCAGGAACTGATGGACCACTTCATCATGAAACTCAGAATGGTCCGCTTCATGCGCATCAAGGAATACAACGAACTGTTCTCGGGCGACCCCACTTGGGTCACCGAATCCATCGGCGGCATGGGCATCGACGGCAGAACGCTGGTCACGAAGAACTCCTTCCGCGTGCTGCACACTCTCGACAACCTCGGCCCCGCCCCCGAACCCAACATGACCGTCCTCTGGTCGAAGAAACTCCCCGTCGCCTTCAAGCGCTTCTGCGCGGACATCTCCATCCGCACCTCCGCCATTCAGTACGAATCGGACGACCTGATGCGCGTGGAAATGGGCGACGACTACGCCATCGCCTGCTGCGTGAGCGGCATGAAGGTGGGCAAGGACATGCAGTTCTTCGGCGCGCGCGCCAACCTGGCGAAGTGTCTCCTGTACGCCATCAACGGCGGCAAGGACGAACTGATGCGCGACAAGGTGACGGGCAAGCACCTGCAGGTCTCTCCGAAGTTCGAGGCGATCACCTCCGACGGCCCCCTCGATTACGACGAGGTCATCGACAAGTACGAAACGATGATGAACTGGCTGGCGCGGCTGTACGTCAACACGCTCAACCTCATCCACTACATGCACGACAAATATTCCTATGAAGCCCTGGAAATGGCGCTGCACGACACCAAGGTGCGCCGCTTCTTCGCGACGGGCATTGCGGGGCTCTCCTGCGTGGTCGACTCGCTGTCCGCCATCAAGTACGCCAAGGTGTACCCCATCCGCGACGAAGAGGGCGTGGTCGTCGACTTCCGCATCGAAGGCGACTTCCCCAAATACGGCAACAACGACGACAGGGCCGACCAGATCGCCGTGTGGCTGGTCAAGACCTTCATGCGGGAGATCAAGGCGCGCTTCACCTACCGCGACAGCATCCCCACGATGTCCATCCTGACCATCACGTCGAACGTCGTGTACGGCAAAAAGACGGGCAACACGCCCGACGGCAGAAAGGCAGGTACCCCGCTCGCGCCCGGCGCCAACCCCATGCACGGCAGGGACCACAACGGCGCGCTCGCGTCCCTGGAATCGGTCGCAAAACTCCCCTACGAGTTCGCCCGCGACGGCATTTCCAACACCTTCTCCATCACGCCGCAGTCCCTGGGCAAAAAAGATTAAACATTGTGCTTGAAATCCGTTGACAATTTTATCTAATTAGGATATAATATCAGTAAAGAAAACATTTTGAAAGGAGATGTATTGCCATGGCAAACACGCAAGTAGACAATCTGGTAACGATGCTGGACGGATACGTTGCAGACGGGGGACATCACCTGAACGTGAACGTATTCAACCGTGAAACCCTTCTGGATGCGCAGAAGCACCCCGAAAAATATCCGCAGCTGACCATCCGCGTTTCCGGCTATGCCGTCAACTTCAACAAGCTGACGAAGGAACAGCAGGACGACGTTATTTCCCGTACCATTCACGAATCCATGTAAGGGAAAGACGAAAAGAAAAACAACAAAAACCGACGGACCTTCCGGTCCGCCGGTTTTTTGCTTTTTGTTTGTTTTGCAATGCGTTTTTGTCCGCTTTATGGCCGTTTGTCCGTCGGCCCTTCCCCTTTCCCGCTCGGCCCCCGCGCACGCAGCCGCGCCGCGCTTTTACGCCTTTTCCGCGGGCATGCCCCGTCCGAAAACGGCAATATCCGTTAAAGGAGAGAACTGACGATGAGGATGGTGAATGCAAGGACGGCAATGATCATGCAGACCGTGGCGACGATCTTGCGCGCCTTGCCGGGCGCGGCGGGCTTGTTTTCCGCTGCACCCGCCTTTTGTATTTCCGCGACCGCCCCGTCGCGGATCTCCTTCTCCATGCGGTCGTATAACCCTTCCGCCGCGGCGATCGCGTCCGCCGCCCGCTTGCGCGCCTCCGCGCTGCCGCCTTGCACCCGTTCGGCATTTTCCGCCGCTTCCCGTGCACGCAGCAGACAATCGTTGCCGCAGACGCACGCCGCGCCGACGATCACATTGCAAGCGAATATTTCGTCCTTGTTTGCATCCTTCGGAACGGACGCGAAGAAATCATCGATCTGCCTGCCGTCAGAGTCGGACGGGTCGAGACGCGCCGCGCCGTCCATGATTCGTTTGCAACTCTGCACGGAAACATTCTTCTGCCGCAGAAGCGAATCGACGATGCGTTCCGCCAACACAGCGGGTCCTGCCGCCGCGCCCGTCCGCATATACTGCGGGAGAAAAATGTCGCATTCGCCCGATTCGAGCCACGCCAATCCGTTTTCGTAATAAATTTGCGCCGCCCGCGCCGCGGCATAAGCAAGGCAGAGGTGGCTTTCGGCGGACTGCGGGTATTTTTTGACCATCTCTTCCGCCGTCGAAAGCAACCGGTCGGGGTCGTTTAAGCGAATATACGCCTCGAACTGTTCCAGCAACGCCGACGATCCGTCCTCTCCCTGCGTCACGATAGTCGCGTGCGCGATGTTGGTCGTGTTGTTCACCGTGTTGTTGACCGTGTTATAGACGTTCTGCACCACTTTTTCGGTGATGTACTTCGTGCCGCAATGCGGGCAGTAACCGTACTCCCGCGATTCGTCCACGTCGATGTCCGCACCGCACTGTACGCATTTTGCCGCAATCAATCCCATGGTTCCCCTCCTTATCGGGTCGAAATTGTCGGATCGTGTCCGTTTATGTAAAGATTATATCATCTTCCCCTCTGCAAAATCAAGTATTTGTGAAAAAATTTTTCGATACGTGAAAAAAAGGAGCCCATCCGAAGAGGAAAAGCCCCTTTTACACCGTTCTATACCGCCCTTATGCGACCGCGGGCAGAGTGACCGTCGTCACGCCGACGGCGGAGATTTTACATGTTACATACATATATTCTTCCCCACTCGGAACGATTAAACGAATTTGCACGCTGCCGTCCGCCGCAAACGTGACCGTCACATCGCCGGCTGCGACCTCTGTGCCTCCGGCATTGATGCTTTCCGTGCTATTATAAAAGCCGTTCGCCGCATCGTATTCAAATACGGCATACTCCAGTTCCGACAGTCCCATACCGGGCATATTGGCGTCGACGTCATTGAAACTGACTCTTCCCTCCGCAACCGTCCATGCGTCGCCAAAACGGTCATATTTCGTTCCCAGTATAAACGAATCGTTTTCCGGGTCAATTTCACCGTTCGATTCAAAACAGATTTTTGCCAAGAATGTTCCGTCCGTCCCGACATCGCCGACAACATACTTCCTGCCTTCCACCATGATCATCGTGCTCATGATATCGCCCATATATTCCACATCAAACCGATATGTATAGTTGTCATTGCCCGTGAGATAGCTTGTTGCATCCGCCGCAAACGGAAAGGCGTTCCACTCCGCCTCGGTCACTTCGCCCGTCCAAGGCTCCTCCGCTTCACCCGAGCCGCCGCCCGTACTGTCCGTCGCGCTGCTGCCCGAACCGCTCAAACCGCCCGTGCTGTCCGCACCGCCGCCGCAAGCCGCCATGCCCAGGGTGCATGCCCCGAGGGTCAGCGCGGCGAAAACCGCCAGCAATGTTCTCTTTTTCATTTTTGAAATCCTCCCGAAAAAATTTTTTCTCATTCGTTTTTTCGCAGTTACCCGCCCGAAAAGGAATGTTATGGATCTTATTATACACCTTTTCCACGTAAATTGTCAATTGTTTACGAACTGAATGAATATAAACATATGAAAAGGGGCTCTTCCATAGCGGAAAAAGACGGGCGGCGCGGGTTTTTCCTCAATTTTCCGCCGCCGAAAAGCCCGCCAATTTCGTTGCAACCCTTGCATTTTTGCGCGGAGTATGCTATACTATACACGAAAAACGCAAAAAGAACGCAAAGGAGAAAAAAATGAGGATACGGCAAGCGGTCAACCCCTTTCTGCCAAGTTACGAATACATTCCCGACGGGGAACCGCACGTCTTCGGCGACCGCGTGTACCTGTACGGCTCGCACGACAAGTTCAACGGCGTTTCCTTCTGCCGCGGCGACTATGTCTGCTGGTCGGCGAGCGTGGACGATTTGACCACGTGGGACTACGAAGGGATCATCTACCGCCGCCGCCAGGACCCCAAAGCCCCGCTCTTCTCCCTCGTCAATACTCTCTACGCCCCTGACGTGGCGCGCGGCGCGGACGGGAAATTTTACCTCTATTATACCCTCGGCTATACATCGCGCGTGGGCGTGGCGGTGTGCGACAAGCCCGCGGGGCAGTATCGCTTTTTGGGCTATGTGCACTACCCCGACGGGACGCTGCTGGGCGCAAAGGGCGAACCGATGCAATTCGACCCCGGCGTGTTCACCGACGACGACGGGCAGGTATACCTGTACACGGGATTTGCGCCCGCCAAGTACCCCAAGATCCTTTTGCAGGGGCATGCCCCCGCCGAACGGGGCGCGATGGCGATGAAGCTGGGCGCGGACATGCTGACCGTGGAGGGGGACATAAACTACATCTGCGCCACCGTGAAGAACAGTGCGGGCACGGGGTTCGAAGGTCACGAATTTTTTGAGGCGCCCTCCATGCGCAAGTTCAACGGCAAGTATTACTTCATCTATTCCTCCATTCAGGGGCACGAGCTGTGCTACGCGGTGAGCAACAGACCAACCGCGGGTTTCCGCTACGGCGGCACCCTCGTTTCCATCGGCGACATCGGGCTGAACGGCAACACCAAGCCCCTCAACTACATCGGCAATACCCACGGCAGCCTCGTCAAGATCAAATACAAGTACTACGTCTTTTACCACCGCCAGACCAACCGCAACCAGTTTTCCCGCCAGGCGTGCGCCGAGGAGATACGCTATTCGGGCGGCAGGTTTTTGCAGGCGGAACTGACTTCCTGCGGGCTGAACGGGCGGCCTTTGCGGGGCATCGGCGCGTATAAAGCGCGCATCGCCTGCCACCTCTATTCCCGCCGCGGCGCAAAGCGGTACGGCGTTTTGAAACTGCGCAAGGGCATTCACCCCTACTTCACCCAATCGGGCAAGGACCGCAACCACACCCCCGCCCAATACATAGCCAATTTCAGGCATGGGGCCACCGCGGGCTTCAAATACTTCGAGTTCGACGGCGCCAACCAGATCATCGTGACCATCAAGGGCAACCCGCACGGCAAACTCATCGTTTCGGAGACGCCGACGGGCTGGGCGGTCGCCAAGATACGCCTGACCCCCTGCAAGGACCTGACCGACTTTTACGCCCCCCTGCACGTGGAAAACGGCAAGCACGCCCTGTATTTTACCTACGAGGGCACGGGAAAATTCATCTTCAAGGGGTTCCGTCTGCAACAGGTCACGCGCGGCAACGAGGACTGATTTCCCGGCTTTCCGAAACTTCCGAAAAGCGCAAGACAAGGCGCCCATGCCCTTGTTAAAGAGGTTTTTTGCGCCTTTATTTTCCTTAGATCCCATACGGCTTCCGCCGCCCGCCTTTTTGAACAAAGGCGGGCTTTTTTTGCGTTTCGGCGCGGACATGCCCCCTTCCTTTCGCCAAATGGCGGCAAAAGCGGAAGAATGCGGGAAAGGGCGGCGGAAAAAGGCAGGGGTTGCCGCAAACGGAAAATTTTTTGCATTGCTTTTTTCCCCGGGATGTGCGATAATGTGGCCATGAAAAATTTTTGAAAGGAGAAAAAAGAAAATGAAGAGAACGGCAAAACTGTTGGCGGCGATCGCCTGCTCGGTGCTGTTCGCCTTTGCGGCGGCGGCATGCGGGACGGACGGGGGCAAGACGGAGAGCGGGGGGACCTCCCCGGGACAGAGCGCGGAAGGCACCCTGCCCGAATCGCCCGAAACTTCTTTCCCCGCGGACGGCGAGAGCAGCGGCGGCGCGCAAGACGAGAACGGGAGCGCGGAGCCCGAAGCGGAAAAAGCGAAATACATACGCATCAAGACGAACGGGCTGAACGTGCGCGCGGGCGCGTCGGCTTCCACTTCCTCTCTGGGACAGGTGGACGCGGACATGAGCATGATCTACCTCGGGACGGAGAACGGGTTCCATAAGACCTATTACCGCAACCGCACCGGGTACGTTTCCGCCAAGAGCGCCTATACCGAGCTGCACGAGATGGAACCCGCCTCGGAGACGGTGGAGCGGGTCATCGAAGAGGGCACGAAGCTCATCGGCACCCCCTATGTATACGGCGCGGTGCGCTACCACAACGGCAAGGGCACGCGGCTGAGCGGGTTTTCCGTGAACAAGTTCGACTGCTCGTCGCTCACGCAATACATATACTACCACGGAAGCGGCGCGCTGCTCGATCTGACCACGCGTACGCAGATCGTGCAGGGCACGCACGTGGACAGAAGCGACTTGCGGCGCGGGGATCTGATGTTCTTCACCAATTCCACCCGCTACAACAAGACGGGCATCGAGCGCGTGGGGCACGTGGCGGTATACCTCGGGGAAAACCTCATTCTGCACACCGCCTCGGACTACTGCAAGATCGAAGAGATCTCCGCGCGGCGCTGGGGGTACTACCTGGAGACCCGCCGCGTGGTGCATATCTGACGGCAAATATGTTCCGTCCCGAAAGAGAGGCTGCGCCTCTCTTTTTATTTTGCAATATATTTCTCGCCGACGTGCAATATATTCCCTGCCGGCCCGCTCCCCTTTTCGTGCGCCCCGTCTTGACAAAAAGCGCAAAGTACGCTATACTGTGCGTATGGATATTTTAACGGACGTACACACCCACACCGCCTTTTCCCCCGACGGGCAGGACGACATAGACACAATGCTCGCCCGCGCGAAAGAACTGCGCCTCGCCTGGTGGGGCAT
Source organism: Clostridia bacterium (assembly GCA_017886575.1). Lineage (GTDB taxonomy): Bacteria > Bacillota > Clostridia > Christensenellales > Borkfalkiaceae > RGIG4074. The sequence goes on along the minus strand of JAGHJP010000003.1, from coordinate 30,986 downwards.
AGCCGAACACTTCGATTACGACTATCTGACGGACAACATTCCCTTCGACGACGGCGCGGCGCAATTCACCGACCCCGAAGCCTATTTTCCGGCGGCGCGCGCGTTGCAGCAGTCGGAGAAAGAGGTGCACATTCTCGCGGGCGCGGAGCTCGGCTTCACGCGCAACAGAGCCGTCGTGCCCCTGTACAGGAACCTCATCGCGCGGTACCGCCCCGACTTCATCGTCAACAGCGTGCACACGCAGGGGACGCAGGACTACTATTACCGCACCCCCTTCCGAGGCAAAGACAAAAAGACGGCCTACGGGGAATACCTCGCGCTCGTGCGGGAGAGCCTGGACGCCGACTACCCCTATGACATTGTGGGGCACATCGGCTACCCCGCGCGCTACGCCCCCTACGCGGACAAGAGCATGGACGGCGCGGACTTTATTGGCGCCCTCGACGACATTCTGACGACCATCATAGCGCGGGGCAAAATTCTCGAAGTGAACACTTCGGCCGCGGGCGCGGACGCCCCGTTTTTGCCCTTCCCCCCGATCGTGCGACGGTACTTCGCGCTCGGCGGGCGGGAGATCTCTATCGCTTCGGACGCGCACGGCGCGCGGCGGCTGGCGGACAAGCGACGGGAAACCGCCGCCATTCTGAAAGAAATCGGCTTTGCCTTCGTCACCGTGCCCTGCCGCGGGGAAAAGATCTACGTCGAATTATAGTAGTGCAATATATTGCTTTTATGGAGAATATGTTGCATTATGCTTTTTTCGGACGTTCCCTTCTCCTTTGAGGAAAAATTATAAAATTTTTGTCTTTTTACCAACAAAACGAACATTCGGGCTGTTATATTAACGGGAAAGTTATGAGAAAGGACCTACTGGAAGAAAAAATAGCGCAATACAAGGCGGGGGACCGGAGGGCGTTCGACGCGGTGTACGACATGACCCACCGCGCCGTATACTTCCGCATCCTGTACGTCGTGCGGGATAAGATGTACGCGGAGGACATACTGCACGACGCCTATCTGCGCGCCATGCAGAACATCTCTTCCTACATAGCGGGCACCGACTTCATCGCCTGGCTCACCCGCATCGGCAAGAACCTCGCGCTCAATTTCCTGGAAAAGAAAAAACGGGAGGAACTGACCGACTTCCAGACGGACGCGCACCGCTACGGCACGGCGGAGCCGGAGATCCCCTTCCTCTTCGACCTGGCGCGCAAGGTCCTTTCGGAGGATGAGTACGAAATTCTGATGCTCTGCCAGGTGTCGGGCTACAAGCGGCGGGAGGTAGCCGAAATGCTGTCCATGCCCGTCGCCACGGTCACATGGAAGAACAACGAGGCGTTGAAAAAACTCAAAAGACAGATGGAGAACGCCGAAAAGGAGGCGGGAGAATGAAGGAAAAAGATCTGAAAAAAATGCTGCGGGCGCAAGCCGCGGATATACTGCCCGACGAAGCCCTCCGCGGGAAGATCAAACGCGATCTGAGCATCGACGGAGCCGCGGCGGGACCGGAGCCCGAACGCGCGACCGCCGACGAATTCGCCTATGCGCCCGCCGGAGCCGGCGCGAGCACGCAACGAGGCGGACGGCGGGCGTCCCGCCTTGTCCTGCCCCTTGCCGCGGCGGCGGTCGCGATCTTGCTTGCCGTCTTCCTGACCGTGTTCTTTCTTCTGAACCCTTTCTCCCCCCTGCCGGGGCCGGGCGGGAACAAGTTTTCTCAGATACGGACGACGGACGACTTTTACGCATACGGCGCGGCGTCCGTGGGCGCGCTGCTGGGCGGCACGGACGGAGCGGCGACGGCGACTGCGGCGGGCGCGATGAGCGCGGCAAAGGCAATGAACGCTGCGGCAGCCGCCCCGCGGGAGGAGCTGAACGGCAACGGGAAGAGCGGCTCCGCCGACCTGACGGACGAACAGATGGCGACCCTCAACCGCTACATGCCCCTCGCCGAGGAACTGCTGAGCGACGGGAGCATCGACCACGCGAGCGCGGCGGTGCCCGCCGAATTTACGGACTACGCCTACGGCATGGAGATCTCCTACCGCGACCTGACGGGCGCGGCGGTCACCTATCATATGTACTACAACGAAACGCCCCTGTCCGAGAAAACCGAGGACGGCGAAACGGAAGCGGAATACAACATCGACGGCGTGCTTCTGGTCAGCGGCGCGGCGTATCCCGTGACGGGCGAGCGGGAGACGGAGAGCGAGGACGGCGAGAGCGAGAGCGAACTGCGCTTTACCGCGCAGACGGGGGAGAACTCCTACCTGCGCGTGCAGCGGGAGGAAGAGCAGGAGGAAGGTGAGACCGAGCAGAAATTTGTCTACACGACGGTGCAGAACGGTCGGGAAACGGAGCGCGTGACGCTGGAATACGAGGCGGAGGACGGCGAGACCGAACTGAAGATGACCATGCGGCGGGAAGGCGGGCGCAACGACGTGCTGACCTTCGAGAACCGCACGGCGGACGGCGTGTTCGAACTTGCCGCGCGCGGCACCCTGGGCGGGAAAGCCGTCTCCTTCCTGGTGCAGATCGTGACGGACGCGGACGGCAACACGTCTTACCGCTATATCGTCGGGGATTCCTACCACGACTTCGACCGCCCCGACCGGCACGACGACGATGACGACGACGATGACGACGATGACGACGATGACGATGACGACGACGATCGTCGTCGGTCGCTTTGAAAAATATGATACAAGACGGGCGGGCGCCTTTCAGGCGCCCGCCCCTTTCTCTTTGCCCCCTCACGCCCCGATTCTTTTTCACGCGCGGACGAAGAGAGCGGAAAGGCATAAAAGACGGAAAAACGCAGAATACTGCCTTACAGTCCCCTTTCAGAAGGAGAGCAGCGGGAGAAGCGGGAAGGACGGACGACGGCGCGGGGCGGCGGCGCAAAAAAATTTTTTATTTTTTTATACGATCCTCCAACAATTTTGCCCCCGCGGCGGTTATATAAGTGTTCGAACAAAAAACTGACCCACAAACCACGACCCGAAACCAAACAAAAAATTTCCGCATAAGGAGGAAACAAAAATGAAGAAGTTATTGGCAGGATTGTTTTTGGCGGCGACGCTGTGCGTCGGATTGGCGGCATGTTCGCCGAGCGGGACCCAAAGCGGCAATTCCGTAGCGGAGACGCTCGATACGAGAGAGGGCTTTTACGCATACAGCGCCCTGTCCGTCGGCGGCATCATCGACGCGGTGAACGGAGGAACGGACGAAAGCGCTGGCAGCACGCAGAGCGGCACGGACGGCACAGTCACCGACAGCGCGAGCGGCGCGCAGGACAATACGGGGAACACCGGCAACACGGGCGGGACGGCCGACGTCACGGACGAAGAGCTGGCGATCGTGAACAAATATCTGACCCTCGCCGAAAGCCTGATGGCGGAGAGCAACATTTCCTCGACTGTGGTCGCTTCGGACCGGGCGGAATACGACTGGAAGAACGTCGTTTCCTACACCGACCTGGCGGGCGACGCGGTGTCGTACACCGTATATTACAGCGAAGAGCTGGCGGCGAGCGAGCAGGACGAGGACGAACTGGAAGAGATATACCGCATCCGGGGCGTTCTCATCGTGGACGGAGCGGAGTACCCCGTGGAGGGCGTGAAGTCCACCGAAACCGAGAGCGAGCGGGGCGAAGAGGAGCGCGAGAGCGAAACCTGGTTCCGCGCCGACCTCGGAAACGGCGACTATATCCGCATCGAACAGGAATCGGAGAGCGAACGGGGCGAATCGGAACAGGAGCTCGTCTACACCGTCCACATGAACGGCGAAACCGAGCAGACCACGCTGGAGCTTGAAGAAGAACGCGGCGAGCGGGAAGTGAAGATGACCGTGCGCAAGAACGGACAGACGGACGTGTTTGAATTTGAAGAGGAAGAGCGCGGAAACGGCCGCGTCATCCGGATCAACGCCTCTATCGGCGGCGAAAACACCTCCATCCTCGTGCGCGTGACGACGGACGAAAACGGCGAAGAGGTCTATCGCTACGAATTCGGCAACGGCTACCGCGACTTCGGCAGGCACGACGACTGACGGCGGCAGACAGACAGGCACACACAAAATCATCTCATAATATTTCCCCTTGAAGGGCGGGCGCAATTTTGCGCCCGCCCTTCTCCCCGCGTCCCCGTTACGCCCCTTACCGCCGCTTTTTCTTCCTTCGTTCCGCCCGTTCCCGAAAAATTTTTGAAAAAATCGATGAAAACTCTTGACAAATGTATACTATGTATTATATAGTATTATGCGAAAGGAGGCATTGCATGGATGCGCAATTGAAGAAGGGGCTCTTGGATGTGTGCGTGCTGGCGGCGATCGAGCAGGAAGAGAGTTACGGCTACAAGATCATCGCCGACCTGTCGCCCGTCATCGAGATTTCGGAATCCACCCTCTACCCCATTTTGAAGCGGCTGGAGGGGGCGGGCGCGCTGACGACCTATTCGCGGGCGTTCAACGGACGGCTGCGGAAGTACTACCTCATCACGGGCGAAGGCAGGCGGCGGCTGGCGGAATTCAAGGCGGCGGTGCCGCAGATGGAAAAAGTGATGGACTTTATTTTGAGGAGGAAAATTTGAACATGACTGCGCAGGAATGGTTCAACCGGTTTGCGGCGGCGCTCGCCGCCCTGCCCGAGCCCGAACGGGAACGGGCGGAGGCGTATTACCGGGAATTGTATTCGGACAAAAAAGAGATGGGCATGTCCGAGGGGAGCATACTTTTGAGTTTCGGTTCGCCCGAAAACGCCGCGGCGGAGATACTGAACAACTTCACAGAGGACGGCGGGGACGAACGAAACGGACAGACCGCGGATAGCATGCCCGAAAACAACCCCCTCTGCAGCGAAGAAAACGCCGAACGGAAGGACGGCATTCTGAACATGCCCCGCGGCAAAGTCATCGCCGCCGTTTGCGCCGCCGCCGCGGCGGTGCTCCTCGGCGGCACGGCATTGAGCGTTGCGGGGACGCTGCTTTTGAGCGAACTCGCCATGCTGTTTGCCGCGGGAACGTTCTGCCTGGGCGGCGCGGAGACGCTTGCCATGGGCGTGATCGCGCTGGGCGGGGCGGTGTTCTGCGCCATGCCATTCTATTATGCGATCAAATATATGGCGAAGGGCGTGATTTGGGTGACGAAAAAAATTTACGACGACGTCGCGCGGGAGGAACGGGCATGAAGCAGGAAACGAAAAAAGCGGTGCGGAACATGCTCGTCGGCTGCGTGCTGGGGCTGTTGATCATGTGCGCCGGGCTGCTGCTCGGCGGGCAATTCGGGTTTTCCGTCCGGATCGTCTGGGACACGGACAAACGGGAAGCGAACGCAGTTTATGCCGCCGCCGAAGGCGTGCAATACATTGAAGCCGAAGCGGATGCGGGCGAAATCATCGTGCAGGCCGCAAATGAAGGAAATGTCGGCCTTATTCCCGCCGCGTGACGACAGAGCGCATACAATGAAATATCCCCGCCCGCAGGACAAAGCCTGCGGGCGGGGATCGTATTTATAACAATTTTGCAAAAACCTGCGTTCACCGCAAAGTTTCGTAAATGACGTCGGACAACGCCGCCAGCCGTTCGGGGGACAGCGTTTCCCCCCGTACCCTTTCGGCGACCCCTGCGCTATGCAGAATTTCCTGCGCCGTTTCGCGTGAAACACGAAAATAGTTCATGATGTTGTTTTCCAACGTCTTGCGGCGGCTTAAAAAGGCGGCGCGCACGGTGGCGCGGTATGTTTCGACGTCTTTGACGGGCAGCCTGCCGTCCGAAAAATCGATGCGCACGACGGCGGAATCGACCTTAGGCCGGGGGTAGAACATGGTCTTGGGCACCCGCTTTACGATTTTCGCGCTTGCGCGGAGGGCGAGTGATGCGGTGATGGCGCCGTATTCGGGCGTATCGGCGGCGGCGCAGAGCCGTTCGGCGACCTCTTCCTGCACCATGACGACCAGCCGCCTGACCGTCTTTCCCTCGTCGAGAAAGCGGGTGATAAGGGGCGTGGTGATGTAATAGGGCAGGTTGGCGACGACGACGTATGCGCCGAGCTCCCTTTCGAGCGCGGCAAGGTCGGTCTTGGCAAAATCGGTAAAGCGCACCTCGGTGTTCTCGCATCCGCGGAGGGACTCGGCGAGCACGGGACGAAGCGCGCGGTCTATCTCGTAGGCGACGACCCGCCCCGCCTTTTCGGACAGTACGCGGGTGAGCGTGCCCGCGCCGCAGCCGATCTCCACGACGGCGGTGCTTTGGTCGATGCCCGAAAGTTCGGCGATGGAGCGCAGGAGATTGCCGTCCGAAAGGAAGTTCTGCCCGAACTGTTTTTTGAAATTGAAATTATGTCGGGCAAGCAGCCCCTGCAAATCTTCCATAACTTTCCTTGTTTAGCGGGCGGCATGCCCGCACATACTGCCATTGACAACGCGTTGCGACAAAAGATGGGAGGGCGGGCATGCCTCGGCGTGTCCCGCGCCTCTTTTTTGTGCGTTTTTCCCGTTCCGCGCGGACATGCCCCGTCCGCCGCAAGGCAAGACTTGCGCAACCCGGGTTTCCAAAGGGTTTTTGACCCTTTGGCAGGGTTTAAGGGGCAGAGCCCCTTAAAAATATTGAACTTCATAAGCAAGGCAACGCCTTGCTTTTTATCGCCTATGGCGATAAGTGCGGCGCAACGCGCCGCTTTTTTAAGGCTGTTTATTTTGAAGGGCGCTGCCCTTCACCCGCCAAAGGAACTATCGTTCCTTTGGGATCCTGTGGCGACGGGCGCGGCGCATTGCGCCGCTTTTTTAAGGCTGTTTGTTTGCAAAGGGCTTCGCCCTCTGCACTCCTATTCAAGGGACACCGTCCCTTGAAAATCCCGTGTTAACGCCCTGCGGGCGTTACGCCTGCCATTTAAGAAACAGCCGCCGCGCGTTTTCTTCCACGCGGCGGACGAAGTCCCCTTCTTCTTCGCCGCGCAACTCCGCCAGACGCCCCGCGATATACGGGATGTTGGCGGGCGTGTTGGGAAATTGACCGCGCCTGGGCACGGGCGTGAGGTACGGGCTGTCCGTTTCGGTCAGTATCCGACCCGCGCTTACCCGCGCCGCGCTTCTCTGCACCTTTTTCGCGCCCTCGTACGTCGAGGTGCCGCCGAAAGAAAAATACAGCCCCAGATCCTCAAAATCTTTCACCATGTCCGCCGCGTAAGAATAGCAGTGCAGCACGCCGCCATGCCCGAGATGTTTGCGGTTTTCGCGCAGCAGTTCCAGCGTGTCCGCCGCGCAGTCGCGGCTGTGGATGACGACGGGCAGCCCCTCTTCGTCTGCCAGGCGGAGCTGGGCGGCAAAGACCTCTTTTTGCAATTCCCTGACGGGATTGTCGGGATAGTGATAGTCCAGCCCGATCTCCCCCACGGCGAGGCACTTTTCGTGGCGCAGGAGAGGGCGCAGCCTTTCAAGATCCCCCGCGCGGTACTTTGCCAGCTCCTGCGGCTGAAAGCCCGCGGAAAAATATACAAAATCGTACTTCTCGGCGAAATCGCGGGAGGCGAAGGACGTTTCGAGGTCGTATCCCGAGCAGACGACCATTCCCACGCCCGCCGCCTTGATCGCGGACATGACCCTGTCCGTTTCGGAAAACGCCTTGTCCGTCATGTGCGCGTGCACGTCGATATACATGGCCGTTTACCCGATGAGAGAGCCGCTCTCGACGTCCCGCTCGGGCGAGAGCAGGGAAATTTTGCCGTTCTTGTCCTCCGCCGCGAGGATCATGCCCTCGCTGACGATGCCGCACATCTTGCGGGGGGGCAGGTTGGTGATGAACACGAATTTTTTGCCGATGAGGTCTTCGGGCGCATACTGCGCGGCGATGCCCGAACAGACCGAGCGCACCTCGTCGCCGAATTTCACCGTTTCGTGCAGCAATTTTTTGGACTTTTCCACCCGCTCGCAGGCGATGACTTCGCCCACTTTCAGTTCCACTTTGGCAACGTCGTCGATGGTGGCGAGCGGGGTTTTTTCCTTCTCCTCTGCCCCCTTCCCTTCGGGCTTGGCGGACTTCTCCTGCCCCGCCGCCGCTTGCGCCGCCGCCATTTGCGCGGCGGAAATTTTTTCGATCTCGGGTTCGAGCGTCTTGAAATCGAGCCGCGCAAAGAGCGGGACGGGACTTTCGGTCACTTTGAACCCGTCGGACATGTCGAATTTTTCGCACGTTTCCAGCGATTGCAGCGGCGCGCCCATCTGCGCGGCGATCTTGTCCGCCGTTTCGGGCAGGAAACTCTTCAGGAGCGACGCGCCCGTCATAATGGCGCAGGAGAGGTTGTAGAGCACCGTGCGCAGGCGGTCCTGCTTACTCTCGTCTTTCGCCAAAACCCAGGGCATGGTCTCGTCGATGTACTTGTTCGCGCGGCGGAAAACGTTCATGATCTCCCCGAGCGCGTCGGCGACGTGCAGGGTGTCCATCTTGCCCTCGACCTTGGCTTTGGCGCCTGCGACGAACGCCTTGAACTCCCCGTCCAAAGGCTCCGCCGCCCCCGCGTTTTTCACCAGTCCCCCGAAGTACTTGTTGCTCATGGCGACGGTGCGGGAAACGAGGTTTCCGAGCACGTTGGCAAGGTCGGAATTGTACCGCTCGGTCATAAGCTCCCAGGAGATCTGCCCGTCGTTGTCGAAGGGCATCTCGTGCAGGACGAAGTAGCGCACGGCGTCCACGCCGTAGAGGCGAGCCAAATCGTCGGCATAGACCACGTTGCCCTTGGACTTGGACATTTTGCCCTCGCCCTGCAAGAGCCAGGGGTGCCCGAAGATCTGCTTGGGCAGGGGCTGCCCCATCGCCATCAGGAAAATGGGCCAATAGATGGTGTGGAAACGGATGATGTCCTTGCCGATGAGGTGCAGGTCCGCCCCGCCGTTTTCCAGCCAATACTTTTTATACAGTTCGCCGTGATCGCCGTCGGCGTCGAACCCGAGCCCCGTGATATAGTTGACGAGGGCGTCCAGCCAGACATAGACGACGTGTTTTTGGTCGAAGTCCACGGGAATGCCCCACTTGAAGGAGGAACGGGACACGCACAGATCCTGCAGGCCCTTTTTCAGAAAGTTGTTCATCATCTCGTTCTTACGGGATACGGGCTGAATGAACTCGGGGTGCTTTTCGATGTGCTCGATGAGGCGGTCGGCATACTTGCCCATTTTGAAGAAATATGCCTCTTCGCGGGCGGGCTTGACCTCTCGACCGCAGTCGGGGCACTTGCCGTCCACGAGCTGGCTCTCCGTCCAGAAGGACTCGCAGGGCGTGCAGTACATGCCCTCGTACGCGCCCTTATAGATATCCCCCTGCTCGTAGAACTTGCGGAAGATCTTCTGCACCTGTCTGATGTGATATTCGTCCGTGGTGCGGATAAACCGGTCGTACGAGGTGTTCATGAGATCCCATATCCGTTTGATCTCGCCCGCGACCTTGTCCACGTATTCTTTGGGCGAAACGCCCGCCGTCGCGGCCTTTTCCTCGATCTTCTGCCCGTGCTCGTCCGTGCCCGTCTGGAAGTACACGTCGTACCCCTGCGCGCGCTTGAAACGCGCGATGGCGTCCGCGAGGATGATCTCGTAGGTGTTGCCGATGTGCGGCTTACCAGAGGTATAGGTGATCGCCGTCGTGATGTAATAGGTGCCTTTCTTTTCCATGGCTGTCGTTCTCTCCTTATGGCTTTGCGCTTTCCGTTTTGTTTCTTTGCCCTGTTTTCCGCCGCCTGTCCGCCCGAAATAAATTTGCTCTATCCGTTCGGGACGGGCATGCCCGCGCTTGGCGGCGCTTTTCGCCCGCGTGCCTTCATAAAACCGCCGCAACGGCATTCGTATTTTCATATACCGTCACCTCCCTTTTCCCCTCGGCAGCCGTAAAAGCCCCTCGGACGTCGGTATGCGTCCTTGCCGGCGCAATACGCTCCCTTTCCGTCCATTATACCCCATTTCCGTGCAATTGTAAATAAAATACGGGACATATCGGCAAAAACGGGCGCATAAAATTGTAGCATGAACGGTATATTCCTCGTCCTGTTCCTGCTCTGCGCGGGATATTTTCTCCTCTTTGCGCCCGAAAGTTTTCTGCCCGTCCTCCTTTCCGGCGCAACGCGGGCGGGCACGGTCTGCCTGTCCCTCGTCGCCGTCTATTGCGTGTGGATGGGGCTGATGCAGGTCATGGAAGCGTGCGGGCTGAACAGGCTGCTCTCGCGCGGGCTGCGCCCTGCCGTGAAAGGGCTGTTCGACACGGACGACGAGGGCGCCGTCGAATGCCTGTCCATGAACCTCTCCGCCAACATGCTGGGGCTCTCGGGGGCGGCGACCCCCTTCGGCATACGCGCGGCGGAGCGGCTGGACGGCGGCAAAAACATCCGCTATAACCAGTCCATGCTCTTCGTGCTGAACGCCACCAGCGTGCAGATATTGCCCACGACCGTGCTGGGGCTCTTGCTCTCCTACGGCGCGGCGGACGCCTATTCGATCATCCTGCCCTCCCTCCTTTCCACGGCGGCGAGCACTCTTTTGGGCGTTCTCGGCGTAAAACTCCTGATACGGAAGGACGAAAGGCGCAGTCGCCGGCGCGGGCGCAAGGAGAAAAAATGCAGTACTTCGCCCTGATCGTCCCCCTGCTCTTCCTCGGCGTGTTCTTGTTCGCGGCGGCAAAGCGGGTGAAGGTCTACGACGCCTTCACCGAGGGGGTGAAGGGGGCGATCCCCCTGATCCTGAACATTTTCCCGTATATGGCGGCGATCTTCATGCTGACCGCTCTCTTCGAGGAGAGCGGGCTGTCGGCAAAGCTGTGCGACTTTCTCGCGCCCGCGTTCGAATTTGCCGGCATCCCGCGGGAGATCATCAAACTACTGATCATTAAGCCCTTTTCGGGGAGCGGCGCGACCGCCCTTTTGAGCGAACTTCTGGAGACCTACGGCGCGGACAGTTATATCTGCCGCTGCGCGGCGGTGTGCTACGGCTCGTCCGAAACGGTGTTCTACATCGGCGCGGTTTATTTTGCCACGGTCAGGGAACGGCGTTTTGCCGCCGCCGTCGTGATTTCCCTCGCCGCCGCCCTCGCCGCCGCCGTTTTGGGCTGCTTTTTGTGTCGGATCATGTAGAAAATTGATATGTTCTTCTATTTTTTGTGAAAATTATGCAGAAAAAAACTTTTTTGATTTTTCCCGAAAAAATATTTTACTTTTCCAAAAGAACGTATTATAATATGCCATGTAAATCGGTTGTGACCGATTTGCCACCAAACAAGCTCATCATTTTCCCCCTTATCATATTGTGACTGCCTCGTTTCCGATTGGAAGCGGGGCAGTTACTTTTTTCGCGTTTTCAAAGGATGAATTTACGGCAACAAAACGTTTTTTCACCGCTGCCATTGCTTTTTCCATTTCATTATATTATAATAAAGGCAAAAAGAGGTGTACCCTATGTATCTCGCAATTATTTTCATCGTTATAGCCGGTTTGTTTGTTCTTTCCGCCGTTCTTTATCGTGTGCTGAACAGTCCGAAGGCGAAAGGCAGGCGCGGCGAAAGAACCGTTGCCAAAATTCTGGGGGAAACCGTTCCGGGCAGGCAATATATCATCAATGACCTGATGTTCACCGAAAAGAATGGCAATTCCCGCCAGATCGACCATATCTTGATCCTTCCGTCCGGCATTTGGGTCGTCGAAACAAAAAATTATTCCGGGCGTATCTACGGAAACGAACAGCAACGCGAGTGGACGCAGGTGCTGGCTTTCGGGAGAAGAAAAAATAAATTTTATAACCCCGTCAAACAGAACACGACCCACATTTACAGTCTTTCAGACTATTTGCATACAGACCGCGCAATTTTTCAAAACGTCGTCGTCTTTCTTGCGCAAGCCGATATCTCTTATATACAGTCGAATGCCGTTTACACCGCGCGGACATTGCAAAAAATAAAATCTGCGGAAACAGGGATACGCCTCCCCGCCGAAGAAATGCAAAATTATTACGAACGCCTGTCCGCCTTGAAAGGAAACAGCACCATTACGCAAAAGGAACACATAGAGCATATCCATAAAATGCAGGACGGTATAAAAAAAGGGGTCTGTCCTCGCTGCGGCGGAAAATTGGTCGTCCGGAACGGGAAGAACGGACAATTTTTGGGCTGTTCAAATTATCCCCGCTGCAAATTCACAAAAAATATCGATTGATTTCTTTTGATAAACCGCCCCGGCATCGGATGATGCCGGGGCGGTTTTTATATGTCCGTTTTCCTCTTTACCAGCGGACGGGTCTGCCGTCCGCATAATGCCAATACCTGCCCGTATCCGACGGCTTCGTTTCGGAATAATAATACAGTTTGGACTGTAAGTTGTTCCCGCTCTGGTCGTCCACCTGCTGCCAGTCGCTCTCCGTTCCGGCATAATAGAACGCCGCCTGATAGTACGTGCTGCCGAACGCCATGCGTTCGACTGTCTGCAGCGATCGCGGCAGTACGACGGAGGACAGCCGGATGCAATCGGAGAAGGCCTCTGCGCCAACCGACGTCACCCCTTCTTCGAGGACGACCGAAGCGAGATTGGTGCAACCGGCGAACGCCCGGGGCGAAACGACGTGCACGCCGCCCGGCAAAGCGACCGACCACAGGGAAAGACAGTTCGCGAACGCGCCTTCCCCGACGGCGGTCAGGCTTGCGGGCAGAGCGACTTCGGAGAGGGAAAAACAGTTCTGGAACATGTTTGCACCGATCTCCGCCATGCCTTCGGGCAGGACGACCTTCTTGACGGACTGACAGCCCATGAAAGTACCGCCGCCGCGGTCGGCCGTGACGACGACCGTCTTTAAGGATGCGGGCACATAGCTGTTCTGCTCTCCGACACCTTTCGCGCCGAATACGGAACCGAAATGGGCATACCCCGCCGCGCCGATGACGGGCGCGGTATAGCTCTCCAGGTTTCCGCACCCCTCGAGCGCGCCGAAACCGATTTCTTCCACGCAGTCGGGAATGACGACGCTCTGCAAGGCAGTCATGTCTTTGAACGCCCCCGCGCCTATGACGCGCACCCCCTTCCCTTCCAGTTCGGAGGGGACTTCGAGCGCACGCTCCGTGCCCGCATAGCCGAGCACGGTCATACCGCCGTCACGGCGGAGCATCCACCGCCAGCCGTCTGCCGTTTCTCCCCTTTCGCCGCTGTAATCCCAAAATACGCGGCAGCCTTCGTCCCAATCCGTCTCCCAACTGCCTGCGGGAGAAGCAGCCTCGCAATAGACCTGCATATCCCGCAGCGCACCGCCGGCAGACGCTGCCGGACGGAAGGCGCCGGCGCCGACCGATGTCACGCCGAGCGGCACGACGATCTCCGACACACCGCCACAGCCGGCGAACGCCCCGCCGCCGATGCGCTCCAGCCCTTCGGGCAAACGGATTTCCGTCAGTCCCGCACACCCCCCGAAGGCATGCGGACCAATGCCCGTCACTCCCGCGGGAAGTTCGATTTCCCGCAGGGAAGAACAACCGGAAAACAAACGCTCCGGAATCTCCGTCATTCCCGCGGGCACCGACGCTTGTTCCAGGCGGCCGCAACCCGCAAACGCGCCCGCACCGATTTTCGTCACGCCGTCGGGAATATCAACCGCCTTCAACGCGGCACACCCTTCAAACGCGGACACGCCTATCTCTTCCAACCCGTCCGGCAACTCCGCGTCGGTCAGTCCGCTGCAGCCGTAAAAGGCTTGATCCCCCACGGTCTTTACCGTCCCGGGAAGTATAATTTCCGCCAAAGCGGCGCACCACGCGAAAGCACGGCCGCCCACCGCGCGCAAACCGCCTTCGCCGCGAAAGGTCACCGTCTGTAAACGTTCGCACTCCTCGAACGCACCCGTTTCCCCTCCGCCGTCCCCGACAGAGACGAGCAGGCGGGGCAGGCTGACCTGCACCAAAAGATCGTTTTCGGCAAACGCGCCGTCCGCGACCGCCGTGACAGGCAGCCCCTTGTAAAAAGTCGGCAGTTTCAACGCCGCGCCCGTGAACGTGCCCGTGCCGACGCACACATAGGAAGAACCGTCGGCGGACAGAATGTATTCCGCTCCCTCCGAAAAGTCGGCGCGCCAGCGCGCCGTCAGCGTCATGTCCGCCGTGACGGACGTGCCGTCCGCCACCCGCCCCGCATTGGGCCCGTCGCCGTCGAACCAGCCCTCAAAGATATAGTCCTCCCGTTCGGGCACAGGCAGAACGAGCGCATCGCCCGCCTTCACGGAAATGCTGCTTTCCCCCGCCAGCGCGCCGCCCGCCGCGTCCAGCGATACCGTGAACGTCTTGCCCGTACAGGCGGCAAGAACCCCCGCAAGGCAGATGACCGCCAGACAGAGAAACGTGACCGCCCATTTTTTCCGGATATTATTCATATTCCCCTCCTTGCCGATGATTCAATGCTCTTCTATTATACACGATGCCGCCCGGTTTTTCAAGCCCCTTCATCAAAATTTCCGCAGACCAATTTCCCCGCGGGGAAGAACACTCTTCTCCGCGGGGCAGAATTCAAACGATGTACAAATAATGAAAGACATACAGGAGATTTTTTCCGGTTTGGTACGCCAGAAAATAGAACTCGTTCTCGCCCGCAGCGACCGCGCCGTCGTACCGCCCCGTCTGCACGTTGTAAATCAGGTAATACTCCGCCTCCGCAGTCCGAATGCGCGCATACTCGTCCACCGCCGCATTGCCGGGCAAAGCCGCTTGCCACAGTACGCCGCCTGCCAGCCCCGCTTCAAACGCTTCCGTCTGCGCGCCGTCCGCAAACCGCGCAACGCTCTCTTCGAGATCTTTGAACCCTTCCGCCGCCCCGCCGTCGGAATATTGCGTGGAGATGACGCCCTCGTCGGGAAGCTCGATCCCGACGGCCGTCTCCACGCGGGTCAGATAGGCATAATCGTCGGAAAGATCGCCCGCAAAAAAGACGGGAAACAGGCCGTAGACGAACAGAATTACCGCCGCGATGCCGCCGGCGGCGATGTTCTTGGTGCAGCGCAGCCCCTTGCTTCTGCCGTAAACCCCGAGCAGGAGAGAGGCAAGCGGAAGGGGCAGGAACACCAAAAAGGCCCACATGTTCTCCGCCATCGACCAGGCCGCCTCGGGCAGGGGCGAAGAGGAAGCGATCAACGCGACCAGGAGCAGCCCGAAAAGGACGCTGCAAAGCGAAAGCACGAAGAGGGCAAGGAGCACGCCGCGCAGGACGGCCGCCTTTCTTTCGGGCAGAGCGGGGCGCTCGTTGGTCCTTTTGCCCAGCGGCGAACGGCACACCTTGGCGCTGCCGCGCAAAAGATGCAGCGCAAGGGCGGCGTCGCCCGTGAGTTTTTCTCTGTCAAAGAGGATCCACCCGCCGTCGACGAGCAGACAGACGTAATTGCCCCGCTCGTCGAGCCTTTCAACGTCGGTATAATTTTTGCAATAGGATAAAAACGTGCTTTTCGAACGGCAATCGGCCTCGAACCGGTCGGCATAGAAGCGGAAAACCGTCTCATGCGGCCCGTCGGCAGAAAACTTCTTTCGCCGCTGCCTCCAACGCACCGCCGTGCAGACCAGCCCGACGGCGGCGATGAGAAGCAGGACGCCGGGGACGGCGAGCCATTCGTATACGCCTTCGGCGATCTGCGCGACGGCAGCCCACAGGCAGAGGACGATAAAGACGGCATACACCGCATACGTCTGCCTGACCTGCGCACCGAAAAGTTCTTTGACCGCCGCCTCGTCCGCCACCGACGAAACGCAGGCAACCATGCCCGCGTTTTCCCCGTCGGGCGGCGCCTTTTCCGACACGTTTTTCCCGGGCGGGACGCTCCCCTCCGCGGGCAGCTTTGTGGCGTCCTCCGCGGGCGGCGGGACTTCCCTGCCGCAGAGTTTATCCATGGATACCCCGAAGATGTCACACATGCGCAGAAGGTTGTCGATGGAAGGTACGGTCTGGTCGGTCTCCCAGAGGCTGACGCTCTGGCGGGACACCTGCAGGCGGTCGGCAAGCCCCTCCTGCGACAGCCCTTTCTGTTTGCGCAGCGCATAAATTTCCTTTCCGATGGACATGAAATGACGCTCCTTGTCTTTTTGCGAAAAGTATAGCAGACTCCGCGCCGCCCTGCAACCAAACGCGCTTGGAACTTTGTCAAGCAACGCTTGCATTTGCCCGATTTTTCCTCACTCCTCTTCGATCGTATACGGATAGAGCGCGGATTTGGACACGCCGCGGTCGCGGGCGGCGCGCTTGAGCGCCTCTTTTTTATCCAGCCCCTGCGCCATGTAGTGGCGGATATGCTCGGCAGGCGGGAGAGCGTTCAGGGGGTTTTCCCGTTCCGCCGCGCCCGCGACGACGAGGACGTACTCCCCCCGCTTCTCCCCGTCCAGCCCCGCGGCGAGGGTGAAGGGGCGGCTCTCCTCGTGTATCTTGGTGATCTCGCGCACGGCGCAGGCGGGGCGGTCGCCGAACGCCTCCGCCATGGCGGCAATGTCATCGTCCACGTCCTGGGGCGCGCTGTGAAAGAGGAGCGTGGTATCGAGCGCCTTATACTTTTCCAAAAAGCGCAGCTTTTCCCCCTTCTTGTTGGGCAAAAATCCGAGAAATGTAAATTTGGAGGCATCCATGCCCGCAAGGACGAGCGCGCAGGCAAACGCCGTTGCCCCCGGGGCGACGGTGTAGGGCACGCCCGCCCTTTGCAGGGCGCGGCATACGGCGTTGCCGGGATCGGAGATGACGGGCATGCCCGCGTCGGACAGCACGGCGACCTCCTCCCCCGCCAGGGCGCGCTCGACGATTTTTTCGGCTGCGGCCTCCTCGTTGAACTTATGGCAGGCAAGCAGCGGCTTTTTGATCCCGTACGCGTTCAGAAGGCGCAGGGTATGCCGCGTGTCCTCGCAGAAGATAACGTCCGCCCCGCGCAGCACTTCCAGCGCGCGCAGGGTGATGTCCTTGAGATTGCCGATGGGCGTGGCGACGAATGTGACCATTCTTTCCCTCCTCTTTGAATTTTGTCAAAGCAAGCCAAAGGCTTGCGCTACTTGGGCGTCGAGAGGGCGTTACGCCCTTCGCGAGATCAAGGAGCGGCGCTCCTTGATTATCGAACTTTATAAGCAAGGCTTTGCCTTGCGGTCTTATCGCCTGCGGCGATATAATGCGGAGCGGCGCTTCGCCCATGAAAGGCTTTCTTTACGCGGGAACGCCGTTCCCGCACCCTTGTCAAAGGGTCGCGACCCTTTGAAATCCCATGTTATCGCCTGCGGCGACGGGCGCGGAGCAATGCTCCGCTTACGGAAGGCTTTTTATTTTGAAGGGCGCCGCCTTCACCCGTTCAAGAGGCAACGCCTCTTGAAAATCTCATGTTATCGCCCGCGGCGATGCGTCAGCGGCGGGAATCGCCGGCAGGCGGGGAATTTTCGAGCGCGGGCAGGACCGTAAGCCCCGCCCTGCCGCCCCTGACCGATTCGACGAGCGCGAGATAGGGCGGCGCGCCCGCGCGGCCCGCGACGAGCTGCAGGCGCTTGGGTTCCAGCCCCGCGGCATGCAGCGTGTACATGACTTCCGCCAGCCGGTCGGCGCGGTGGCAGAGCGCAAACCTGCCGCCATACCGCAGACAGCGGGACGCCGCGGCGCACAGCTCTTCGAGTGTCAGGAAAAGTTCCTTGCGGCAGGCGGCTTTGGCGGGGTCGGGAGAGGCAACGCCGCCCTTTTCATAGGGCGGGTTGCATAAAATGAGCGAGAACCGCCCGGCATACGCCGCGGAAATGTCCTGTACCTTGCAGTTCACGACGGAAAATTTTTCTTCCAGACCGTTGAGCGCGACGCTTTTCCGGCTCATGTCGGCAAGTTCCGTCTGCATCTCGAAGAGGGTCATGCGGCGCACTTCGGAGGAGTGCAAGGCGTAAAAATGCAGACCCACGATTCCGCTGCCCGCACAGAAATCCGCCGCGTCCTCGCCCGGCTTGCAGCGCGCGAAGCGGGACAAGAGCACCGCGTCCGACGTGAAGCGGTAAAACCGGTCGCTCTGCAATATCTTCATGCCGCCTATCAGCAGCTCTTCCGCCGTTTCGCCCTCTTTGTGCTCCATATTATCTCCTTAAAAAAACCACCCATGCCCGCGTTTACGGGGAAAAAGACCGGGGTGTGGAATGAAAGATCTCGCAACGAAAAAGACGCGGAAGCCCGCCCGAAAAAACCGGCTTTCGCGTCTTTACGTTCATGCGTATGCCGCCGAAAAAAGTTTACTCCGCCTTGATGGCTTCGACGGGGCAAACGGACTCGCATGCGCCGCAATCGATGCAGGTGTCGGGATCGACGACCGCCTTATCCTTGATCTCGATCGCGGAAACGGGACAGGTGTCCGCGCAAGCGCCGCAAGCAATGCATTCATCGGAAACAGTGTGTGCCATGGTATGAAACCTCCCTTTGTTTTGATGCTTTGTATTATATCACATTCGCGGGAAATAGTAAATGGTTTTGCAAAAAATTTTTTTAGATTTTTACAAAAAATTATAAGATCTTTATTCCTTCGCACCGACGGGCGCATTGTCCGGGCGGGGCTTTTTCTCCCGCCGTTCTCGGCCGCCGTCCTGCCCGTCCCGACGGAACTTGCCGTGATCGCCGTTTTGCCCGTTCTGTCTGTCTTGTCCGCCCCGTCCGTTCTGTCCGTTGCCGTTCCGGCGGTTTCCGTCCCGCTCCCGTCCGCGGCGGTTTTTGCGGTTGCGGTTCTTGCGCTCGCCCGCCTGCCGTTCTCCGTCCGAGGGCGCCGGCGCGGCATCCGCGGGAGTTGCATCGGAGAGAGCCTCCGCACCGTCGCCATCCGCCTCTTCGCCTTCGGGCAGTTCTTCGACGGGCACGCCGTCCTTTTCGAAATGCCCGCCCCGTTTGATCTGCAATTCGGAGACGGGGAAGTCCTTATAGACCAGCCCGCCCTCGCGGGTCTCGATCTTCAATTTGACCTGCATGGTAAGCATATTGACGGAGGCGACGACGCCACGCCCCTCGGGGGAGACGGCCTCCGACCCGATCTTGGGCATCTGCTTGTACACGCCCGCGTAATAGTCGTTTTCGTATTCCAGACAGCACATGAGCCTGCCGCACAGCCCGCTGATCTTGCCGGGATTGAGAGAGAGTCCCTGCGTCTTTGCCATTTTAATGGACACTTTCTTGAAATCGCTCATGCCGCACGAGCAGCAGCACGGACGGCCGCAGGGCGCGATGCCGCCCAGGATGCGCGTTTCGTCGCGGATGCCGACCTGCCTGAGTTCGATGCGCAGGTGAAATTCGCCCGCGAGGTCCTTGACGAGGTCGCGGAAGTCCACGCGCGTAGGCGCGGAGAAATAAAAGACCACCTTGGCGCCGTCGAAGGTAAACTCGCAGTCGATGAGTTTCATGTCCAGCTTATGCTTTTCGATCTGCGTGCGGCAGATCTTCATCGCCTCGGGACGGCGCTCCTCGCCGCGGCGGATCTTTTCCAAATCCTTCTCGGTCGCGCGGCGCAGAATGGGTTTGAGGGCGGACGTCAGCTTTTCGTCCTCCACCTCTTTCAGGGGAATGACCACCGTGCCGCTCTCGAGCCCCTTGGCCGTTTCGACGATGACCGTCGAGCCGCGGGGATATTCCTCGCCCGCCGCGGGGGAAAAGTAGTATACCTTGGGGGCGTTCCTGAATTTGACTCCTACGATTTGTTGCATTTTCGTTTCTCCTTATCGATCTTCCACAGCGCCACTTCCGTGCATTGGGAGAGGTTGGCGTTGAATGTGAGCTGTTTTTCCGCCTCGGCGAACACGTCCAGCGCGTAAACCAGCAGGGCGGGGGTGAACTTTTGCGCGAGGGCCCTTATTTTTCCCCCCGCCGTGCACGGCTGTCCCGTGCCGAAAAAGAGCATGTCGCGGTACATGCGGCGCAGGATGGAGATAAATTCCCCCTTTTCGCTCACGCCGTTCAACGCGCGCGCCGCCGCGGGAATGTCCTTTGCCTCCGCCGACGCGCAGGCAAACGCCAAGGCGTAGAGCTCGGCATACCTGCCCCCTTCGAGCAGCCGCTGCGCCCGCCCGAGCGACCCGTCGCTTGCCGCCGCGCACAGCGCGGCGTCGCGGCAGCCGGGATAGTTCCGCTGCAAGAACGCCGTCACCTGCTCCTCGGAGAAGGGGGGGATCTCCAGCCGCTCGGCGCGGGACCGGACGGTGGGCAGGACGGGAAATTCGCTCGCCGCGCCGAGAAGGAAGTACACCCCCGCGGGCGGCTCTTCGAGAATTTTCAGCAGTTTGTTCTGCGGCACGGCGCCCGCGCGGTGCATGTTGTCGAGCACGAAGAGTTTGCGCTTCCCCTCGACGGGACGCAGATAACTCTCCTCGACGACCGCCTCCGCCATGTCCCTGTCGGGCGCCTTGCCGGGCGCGGGAAAAAAGAGGCAGTCGGGGTGGTTCTCCCGCCCGATGCGCGCCCGCGTCCCCTCGCTCCCGTCGAAAAAGAGGGGCGCAAAGACCTTGAGCGCGCCGCGCAGGTTGTGCTCGTCCGGGAAGAGCAGCAGGTAGGTGTTCGCCAGCCGGTCCTCCGCCGCCTCGTGCGCAAGCATCTTGTATGCAGTTGTCGAACGCAGCAACTGTTCCACGGCTCTCTTTCTCCTTTTTTCTCTTGAACGGGGGCATGCCCGCGTCGAATTGGCTTTACGTCCCCGCTCGTACAAGCAAGGCACAGCATTGCGCAACTCGGGATTTTCAAGGGTGAGCTACTCGAAAACGATCGATGATCGTTTTTTGACAGCGCAAGGCAAATCGCATACGCAAGGCGATTTGCTGACCGAGGGCGAAATTCCATTCGCCCGAGAAAACGCCCCTTGGTTGGCGAACTATCTAAGCAAGCCGAAAGGCTTGCGCCTTTATCGCCTTCGGCGATGGGCGCGGAGCGGGCGGTCACAGGATGCCGCGGGAGCGGAGCAGTTCCAGAACTTTGTCGAACGTTTCCTGCTTGGTACCCGACGCGTCCACGCGGACAAAGCGTTCGGGTTCCCGTTCGGCGATCTTCCGGTAGCCGGCATACACCTTTTGGTGGAACGCCAGCCCCTCGCGCTCCATGCGGTCGTTCTCGTCCGCGCCGTGCTTCCTTTCAAAGGCGCGTTCGGGCGGGATGTCCAGAAATACCGTGCAGTCGGGCAGGTATTTTTCAAACGCGTACGAATTGATCTTGCGCACGAAGTCCTGCCCCAGCCCGCGCGCCTCGCCTTGGTAGGCGAGCGAGGAATCCACATAGCGGTCGCAGACCACCAATTTCCCCGCTGCCAGCGCGGGTTCGATGACGTCGTGCAGGAGCTGCGCGCGCGCCGCCGCGTACAATAGCGCCTCGCATTCGGCGGTCATGGCGGCGTTTGCAGGGTCCAGAATAACCGCGCGGATGTTCTCCGAAACGGGATTGCCGCCCGGCTCGCGCGTGTAGAGATAGGGAATGCCCTTCTCTTCCAGATACCCCTTCAGCATTTTCAGTTTTGTCGTCTTGCCCGCGCCTTCGCAGCCCTCGAAACTGATCAGTTTTCCTCTCATATGTACACCGCTATCCTGCCGTTTTCCATGCCGTAGACGCCCTTTGCGCCCGACAGCTTCTGTATGTGCGCTTCCTCTATCCTCTGCCCCGCGCGCACCACGGGCAGGCAGGGGGGAAAGAGCCCCGCGTCCCGCGCACACGTCCGCCCGAGGGCGTCTTTCAAGGGTACCCACTCCGTCTTTCCCGTGCGCTCCCCCGCCCAATACGCGGGCATGGGCGCTTCGTTTTGCCCGCTTGCGCGCAAGCCTTCAAAGGGCAGCAGCGCCTTTTCGAGCGACTTTACTTGCCTGAGCGGCTGGGCGGGCGAAAGATAGAAGAGTATGTTTTCCCCGTCGCAAAACTCGGGATATATCCCCTCTTTTTCGAGCATGTCCGCCACCTGCGGAGCGTTTTTGCCGTAAGAGAGCACGATCTTCGTCCAATCGGCGTTTGCATAGGCACGGAAGCGGCGTTTGAACCGTTCCGCTTCCCTCTCGAGCCGCAAGTTACGGGGATATTTGACGGCATATTCCACGCTCGCCAGAATGGGATAGGACGGACTGGTCGTGCGGAATACGTCCGCCGCCGCGGCGAGCCGTTCCCCGAGGGGCTCGGTCTTTGCCGACACCACCGCGCCCTGCGTGAAGGCGGGCAGGCTCTTGTGCACGCCGTCCACCCACAGGTCGCACCACACCCCCGCGTGCAGAGGGGTGCCGTGCAGGTGCCCGCCGTGCGCTCCGTCGCAAAGGAGCATCGCGCCGTATTCATCACATATCCGCCGCACGGCGGCAAACCCGGCGACGTTGCCGTAATAGTCGGGGGAAGTCAAAAGCACGGCGACCGCCCCTTTCCCCGCCCCCGTGCCCGCGTTTTGCAGGGCGGAGGCGATGGCGCCAAGAGAGGGCTGCTGCGGGATGCCGCCCCTGTATACAACGTCCAGAACGACCTGTTCGATGCCCAAAAGGCGGCAGGCGTTGTACACGCTCTTGTGCGCCGCCGCGGAAAAGACGAGTTTTTCGGGCTTTGCCGCGTATAGCATGGAGAGCACGCCGCAGGTGCTGCCGTCGGTGAGAAGGAAACTTCTTGCCGCGCCCAAGATCTGCGCGACGTCCGCCTGCGCCTCTTTCAAAACGCCCGTAGGGTCGGCAAGGTTGTCCGAAAAGGAAAGTTCGGTGATGTCCCACTTGCCCTCTTTGTGCCCGGGGGTATGGAAGGAGAGATGCCGCGGCGCGGCGGCGAGCATGTTGTAGATGCGGCAATTTGCCGTATAACGCCTGTCGAACACGGGCATGCCCCTCCTTTTATACTATACCCACAAACAGGGAAAACCAAACGGCGCAAAGAAACGCTCACCCGCGCCGCAAGCGGCGCGGCGTTTTTCCGCCCCGCACGGGACGGGTCTGCCCCTCTTCAATACATCTTTCCCTTTGCACCGCCTCCTGCCGTGCCGACAAAGGACGGAACGGGCGGCTCCATACGAAAACCGTAGCCCTTCCGAAGCAGGATTGCCGCGGACACGTCCGCGAAGTGGACAAAGAGCGGCAGGAGCCAAAGCAGATAGAACAATTTTTCCTCTCTTTTCATCCGTCGGACGAGATAGGCGGCCGCCTGCAAACTCGTCGCCGCGGGAACACAGAGAAAGGCGATGGTATTCAAAAGCCAGCACACCGCCAAAGAGGCGTCATCGTCATAGGCCGCATCGGGAAACCCGTAAATGACAAGCAGGAAGAATACGACCGAAAAGAGAATATAGTAGGGTAGGAGCGCGAGCTTGACCGCCGCCGTAACGCCGTACGGGTCGGGGCAATCGTATGCGCCGCGGGAATCGGCAACCAGACTATTAAGGCTCACCAAAAAAATGAATGCAAATAACGAAAGTCCATAGCAGAACAGAACGGCTTGAACGCCGTCCTCGGAAAGTTCCGCGCCGCAAAACAACAGAAAAGAGGATACGGCGACGGGAAGAAACATGACATACACCGAGATGCAGATCGACCACAGAAAAACTTTTTTTGCCATATTTCCCCCTCCCGCGCTCATGCGCCCGTCTCTTCCGCGCCGCCGGCGGGAAAATCGGGGGCAGCCGCGGGCGGGACGGCTTTGCGCCGCTCTCCGCGCCACAACACAATCGCCGCGACCACGTCCGCACAGAAGATGAAGTGCGGCACGAGCCAAAGGAGCGCCTTCCAATCTTTCTCCCGCCACGCCTTTTTCAAGAGGTACGCCATATTATGTACGCCCGTTGCCAGCACGATGCAATACGCACAGGCGACGGAAAAGCCGACGATGACGAAGATGACCACGCCGAGAACCACCACCATGGGATTGAGCAGGACGACGCCGGCGATCCCCAAAAGGATCCAGATGAAGAGACTTGCCGCATAGAACGGGATGAGCGCGATCTTGACCGCCGCGGTCGTGCCGAAGGGCGCGGACCGCTCCTGCATGAAACCGAAAATGGCCGAGATGAGGTTGCAAAGGCACAACAGCATGGCGACGACGCCGAAGACGAGCGCGACGATCTCCACAGTCGTCACGACGCCATCGGGCACTTCCGCCCCCGCCAGCAGGGCGATGAACATCGCCAGGAAGGGCAACAGCATGAGGTATGCACAGGCGACGATGAGCCACGGCAGGACTTTGGGGTTTTTGTTTTTCATGATTCCTCTCCTTATCGCAGGCGGATATCCGAAAACGGACACCCCCCCCCGAAAAATATATTTATCCCCGCGGGGCATGCCCCGCGCGTTGACCGAAACGATCACGGCATGGACGCCGTATTTTTGCCCGTCGCCCCGGGCATGCCCCCTTCGGGCGCAAGGCAAAGCCTTGCGCAACTTTGGTTTCCAAAGGAGCGGTGCCCCTTTGGCAGGATCGAAGGGCAGCGCCCTTCGCGGGGTCAGGGGCGGCGCCCTTTAATAATCAGTGAACTCATATAAGCAAGGCAACGTCTGCGCAACTTGGGTTTTCAAAGGGACGATGTCCCTTTGGCGGGGTTTGTAAGGGGCAGCGCCCCTTATAACTTGTGAACCCTATACGCAAGGCTGCGCCTTGCGGTCTTATCGCCTGCGGCGATATGGCGCGGAGCAACGCTCCGCTTTTGAAAGGCTATTGTTTCGGAGGGCGCTGCCCTCCACCCGTTCAAGAGGCAACGCCTCTTGAAAATCTCCCGTTGTCGCCTGCGACAACGGGCGCGGGTCACTTTTTGATGGGTTTCATGGTCGGGAAGAGCAGTACGTCGCGGATGGACGGGCTGTCGGTGAGGAGCATGACGAAGCGGTCCACGCCCATCCCCAAGCCCCCCGTCGGGGGCAGGCCGTATTCCAAAGCCGTGATGAAATCTTCGTCGATCTGCGCGTCATTGTTGCCCCGGACGCGCTTGGCTTCCACCTGCTTCACCATGCGCTCGCGCTGGTCGATGGGGTCGTTCAGCTCGGAGAAGGCGTTGCCCATCTCGCGGCGGTAGATGAAGTACTCGAACCGTTCGGTGAACGCGGGATCTGACGCCTTGCGCTTGGCGAGCGGGGAGTTCTCCACGGGATAGTCGTAGATGAAGGTCGGCTGGACGAGGTTGTCCTCGACGAACGACTCGAAGAAGGCGATGAGCACATGCCCCTTGGTCGCTTTTTCGCCCTGCTCGACTTCCACGCCGCGCGCTTTGGCCGCGGCGCGCGCCTCTTCGTCCGTCTGCCAGTCGGCATAGTCCACGCCCGCGTATTTTTTGACCGCCTCGGCCATGGTCAGGCGCTCCCAGTGCCCCATGTCGATGGGCGTGCCCTGATAGGAGATCTGCAGCGTGCCACAGACCTTTTCGGTGACCGTCTTATAGAGGTCCTCGATCATGTCCATCATGTCCATGTAGTCGCTGTACGCTTCGTACATTTCGATGGTGGTGAACTCGGGGTTGTGCGAGGCGTCCATACCCTCGTTGCGGAAAATTCTGCCCACTTCGTACACGCGCTCCAGCCCGCCGACGATGAGCCGTTTCAGATACAGCTCGGTTTCGATGCGCAGGTACATGTCGATGTCCAGCGCGTTGTGGTGGGTCTTGAAGGGGCGGGCGTCCGCGCCGATCTCCAGCGTCAGAAGGACGGGCGTTTCCACCTCGGTGTACCCCCTGCCGTCGAGGTAGGCGCGGATCTCTTTCAAGATCTTCGTGCGGGTCAGGAAGGTCCTGCGCACGGACGGATTGACGATGAGGTCGAGCTCGCGCTTGCGGTAGCGCAGGTCCGGGTCGGCGAGGCCGTGCTGCTTTTCGGGCAGGGGCAAGAGCGCCTTGGAGAGCATTTCGAGCTTTTGCACGTGCACGCTGACTTCCCCCGTCTGCGTCCTGAACACGAAGCCCTGCACGCCGACGATGTCGCCGATATCGAAGTCCTTTTTGTAGGACGCATAGACCTCTTCGCCGACGTCCTGGCGGGTGATATAGAGCTGGATGAAGCCGTCGCGGTCCTGAATGTGCGAAAAGGACGCCTTGCCCATGATGCGGCGGGACATGAGCCGCCCCGCCACGGTGACCTGCTTCCCCTCATAGGCGGCATAGTCCGCCTTGATGCCTTCCGCGCAGGCGTCGACGGGGAATTTCACCTTTTCATAGGGATCCTTGCCCTCGGACTGCAATTTTTTGAGCTTTTCGCGGCGGATGCGCGCCTGTTCCGCCAGGCCTTCCGTGTCGGGAGCCCGTCCTTCGATGGTCTTTTCTGCCATAACTCTCTTCCTTGAAAAATTTTTTACTTCTCGACGCGGATGTCGAGGATCTTCAGCGTGTAGGTGCCGTCGGGCGCGTTGACTTCCACAACGTCCCCCACCTTGTGCCGCATGAGCGCGGCGCCGACGGGCGATTCGTTGGAGATCTTGCCCACGGCGGGGTCCGATTCCATGGAGCCCGTGATCTCGTACTCGCATTCCTCTTCGAACATGGAGTCGTACACCTTGACGGAGCAGCCGATGTGCACGTACGAATCGTCGGCGTTCTCCTCGACGATGACGGCGTTCTTGACTTTATAGTCGAGCTCGGCGATCTCGCCCTCGACGGCGGACTGCTCGCTGCGCGCCGCGTCGTACTCGGCGTTCTCGGAAAGGTCGCCGTGGCTGCGCGCTTCCTGGATGCGCGCGACGACTTCCTGACGCTTTTCGGTCTGCAGGTATTTCAGGCGGGCGACCGCCTCGTCATAGCCTTTTTTGGTCATAAAATACTGATCTGCCATAATTGAAAAACACCTCTTTTCTTGGTTTCGGTTTTCGGAGCTTTTCACGGAGAACCCGTTCATTGCGGGCATACCGCCCCTGTATGGGGCAAACGGCACGCTTTATGTCAATAAACAACAAACCGTGGCGCCGCCACGAAAGGCGGCAACGACCACGGTCGGTTCTCTGCTCTCTTACAAAAGTATACTGTATTTTTTGCTTTTTGTCAACGCCTTTGGGGCAAAAATCCCCTATTTGTGCAAACTTTGCACGAAATCGGCGATGCGGTCCATCGCCTCGGTCAGCTGCGCCATGGAAGTCGCGTACGAACAGCGGACGTGATACGTCCCGCATGCGCCGAACGCACTGCCCGGCACCACCGCCACACCCTTCGCGCGCAGCAGTTTTTCGGCGAACGCCTCGCCGTCCAGCCCCGTCGATCCGACCGACGGGAACACATAGAACGCCCCCTTCGGCTCGAAACAGGAAAGCCCCATGTCGTTAAGGCTCTTCACCACGAAGCGGCGGCGGCGGTCATACTCCTCGCGCATCTCTTCGACGACCGAGAAGTTGTCCTCGAACCCCTCTTTGAGGGCGTAATTCGCCGCATACTGCCCCGCCGTGGGCGCGCACATGATGCCGTATTGGTGGATCTTGAACATGCCCTCGTCCATGTCCGCGGGGGCACACACGAACCCCACGCGCCAACCCGTCATGGCGAACGCCTTGGAAAAGCCGTTGATGAGCACGGTGCGCTCCTTCATGCCGGGAAGAGCGGCGACCGAACAGTGCCTGCCGCCGTAGGTGAGTTCGGCGTATATCTCGTCCGAGATGACGAGAAGGTCGTGTTTTTCGAGGACGGGCACGATCTCTTCGAGCTGTGCTTTGGTCATGATGCCGCCCGTGGGATTGTTGGGATAGGCGAGGATGACCGCCTTGGTCTTCGGCGTGATCTTCCGCTCCAACGCCTCGGGCGTGACGATGAACCCGTTCTCCGCCCTGCAGTCGATGGACACGGGCATGCCCCCCGCCAAAGTGACGCACGGCGCATAGGAAACGTAACAGGGATCGGGAACTAAGACCTCGTCCCCCTCTTCTATGCACGCGCGCAGGGCGAGATCGATCCCCTCGCTCGCGCCCACGGTGACGATGATGTGTTCGGGGGCATAGTCGGCGTGAAAGCGCTCCTTTAAGTAGCGGGAAATGTTCTCGCGGAGTTCGGGGATGCCGCGGTTGCCGGTGTATTGTGTGTAGCCCTTCTGAATGGAGCGCACGCCCGCGTCGCGCACCGTCCAGGGCGTGACGAAATCGGGCTCGCCCACGCCCAGGGAGATGGCGTCCTTCATCTCGTGTACGATGTCGAAGAACTTGCGGATGCCGCTCGGTTTGAGCTCTTTTACTTTGCGGGAAACGAACTCTTTCATGGCTGGAAGGACAACCTCTTTTCGCCCGCATCCTTGAAGGTGATGTTGCCCTCTATCTTGTACTTGCGCAGGATAAAGTGCGTGGCGGTGCCCGTGACGCCCGAGAAGGTGGAAATTTTTTCATAGACGAAGCGGGAAATGCTGCGCAAGGACTTCCCCGCGACGAACACCGCGAGGTCGTACGCGCCGCTCATGAGGTAGACGCCCGTCACTTCGTCGTAGCGGGAGATCTCCTCGGCGAGGGCGTCGAAGCCCTGCCCCTTTTTGGGCGTGACGCGCACTTCGATGAGCGCTTCGACCACGTCGTCGTCCGCCGTCTCGACGTTGGTGATGGCGGCGTATTTGACGATGACGCCGCGCGCTTCCAGCCCTTCGATGGCGGCCTTGACCTCCTCTTCGCTCACGCCGAGCATGACGGCGATCTTGGCGGGCGTGTAGCGGCAGTCTTCGCCGAGAATGCGCAGGATCTGCTTTTCGATGTTTTCCATGTGTTCCCTCCGCTTGCTTATTTTCTCTATTGTATTCTTCTTTGCGCGCAAAGTCAACGATTTTTCGGTTTTTTCCCCCGAAAGTTATTTACTTTCGTCGCGATTTTTTGTATAATGGAAAAAAACGGACGGAGAAGAGGCATATGCGGCTTTGGGCGAAAGTCATGAAGGACGGAAAGATCATCAGACAATGCACGCTGGAAAAGGCGGAGCGGGTCACCTGGTCGCACTTTTTTTTCTATGTCGCGGAGATGTGCGACGAGCTGGACATTCCCACGCCCGTCATCTTAAAACCGCATATCTTTCAGTTTGCCAAATTTCACCACGCCAAATTCCTGCCGCGCGACTTCGTGGACGGCGTGGACTTCGACCGTCTGATCGTCGAAAACATCTCCGACTAAGCGGCGCGCCCTTTGCTTTCGTTCCTTTCTTTCATTTGGAAAATTCGGGCATGGGTGGCATAAAAACCCGCTTCACGGCGCATAGTAAGGGGTATGAAAGTGAGTTGCATCCTCTGTTCGTCCCTCCTTGTCGCCTTCGGGATATGCGCGGCGGCGGAAGGGCTGTTCGCCTTCGATCTCCTGTGGTTTTTATGCTTTGAAAACGCCGTCGCCTACCGCGTCGCGCAGGCGCTGCACGCCGTCGCCGCCGCGTGGCTGGCGTTCTGGCTGATCGCCTTCCGCCCGCAGGACGACCTCAACTGACCCGCCCCGCGGCCTGAAAGCGGACGCCGCGCCGCCCCGGGGCGGCGAAAAAATGCGGCAAGGGCGAAAAACGAAGCAAAAACAAAAAACAGGGAGAAAAACCCAAACTTCCCGTTTCTTTTCAGCCGCAGGAAGGGAATTTTCGCGTATTTTTCCCGTTCAGCCCTTGACAATTCCATACGGATGGAGTATGATAGGGACAAACTGCGGCGGGGCGAAAGCCCCGGCGGCGGAATAAGATGAGAAAGAAAGAGAGCGCGGGAGGAAAACATGCCGAAAGCAAAGGACATCGGGAAAAACAAAAAATTCGTGCGGCGCATCGTCTGGCTGTGCGTGGCGGGCGCCGTGGTCCTTTCCATTCTGATCACGGTCATCACGCTCTCCGTGCAGTACTCCCTGCCCACCATCGCCGAAAACTATTGGGAAGACCAGACGGCGGGCGGCGAGATCGAAAAGAAGTATGCAAAGCTCGGTCCCTACGCGGTCGACGCGCGGGAATATACCGCCGCAAATTACGACGGCGGCGCGGAAAACCACTACAAAGTCTGGTTCCCCGCGGATGCGGGCACGGCGGCCTATCCCCTGGTCATCATGGTCAACGGCACGGGCTGCCCCTATCAGCGGTATGAAGACATATTCTATCACCTGGCGTCCTGGGGGTTCGTCGTGGCGGGGAACGACTACGAAACGTCTTGGGACGGCAAAGCGGCGGACGAAACGCTGGAATTCGTGCTGCAAGACGAGGAGCTCTCGGCGATGGTGGACAAAGACCGCATCGGCATCGGCGGGCACTCGCAGGGCGGCATGGGCCCCTTCAATGCCATCACGCAGTATGAAAACGGCAGCCTGTACAAGGTCTGTTTTTCGCTGAGCTGCGTCAGCCACGACCTGGCGAACTTTTTGGGCTGGCACTTCACCGACGACGCAGAAGAGGACGACATGCCCGCAGGGACGGAAGAGGTCGAAGAAGAGAGCGGCGCGGCGACCGGGGACACGACGGAAGAAGAGCCGGAAACGCCCTACACATACGATACGGACGGGATCGGCATTCCGACCCTGATGCTTGCGGGCACGGCGGGGTTCGAGGGGATGATCGTTTCGCAGGAAGATCTGCAGGACAGCTTTGACGGGCTGCAGGGCGATGCCGTGCTGGCGCGGCGGGAAGACACGAGCCACGGCGACCTGTTGTGGCAGGCGGACCCGTATGTGACGGCGTGGCTGATGTACTACCTGCAGGGGGACGCTTACGCGGGGCGGGCGTTCTTCGGCGACTACCCCGAACTTTCCTTGAACGAAAATTGGCAGGACTTTGCAAACAAGACGGCGGCATGACCGCCGCCTTTTTTTACCGCCCCGTGGGGCGGTAACGGGAGATTTTCAAGAGGCGCTTTCTCGGGCGAATGGAATTTCGCCCTCGGGCAACAAATCGCCTTGCGTATGCGATTTGTCTTGCGCTGTCGAAAACGATTATCAATCGTTTTCGAGTAGCTCACCTCTTGAACGGGTGAAGGGCAGCGCCCTTCAAAAAAGCAGCCTTCAAAAGCGGAGCGAATGCTCCGCGCACTATCGCCCGCAGGCGATAAAGGCGCAAGCCTTTCGGCTTGCTTTGTGAGTTCATTATCAAGGGGCGCTGCCCCTTATAAACCCCGTTCAAGGGACATCGTCCCTTGAAAATCCCGCCTTGCGCAGGGCTTTCG
>JAGHJP010000037.1 GCA_017886575.1 Clostridia bacterium | reverse complement strand
CCTTGACCTTGTTCCCCGCGTCCAGAAATTTCATGGTCTGGCGCGCCTTGACGTTGAGATCGCCCACGTCGATGGTCACCGAAAGCCCCACTTCTTTGAGTTCGGTCACCTTCTGGTTGCGGCGGTTCTCCTTTTCGCGCTTCACCTGCTCGAAACGGTATTTGCCGTAATCCATGATCTTGCAGACGGGCGGCACGGCGCCGGGGGAAATTTCCACCAGGTCGAGATCCTCCTCTTCCGCCAGCCGCAGGGCCTCCTGCGGGGGCATGATGCCCAGCATCTCGCCCGTGGACGAGATCAGCCTGATTTCTTTTGCGCGGATTTCGCCGTTGATACGGCTCTGGTTTTTCGTGTTAATTTTCTTACACCTCACTGAAAAAATAACGGGCCGCCAACCAAAAGCGACCCGACTCGTTTTCCGCACTTCTCCGCATTGCGCCCTTTTTCTGAGACCGCGCGCACGCAACCCAAAAAAAGACCGTGACCCGAGAATTATGGAGCCGTACAGGAATGCCGTCCGCACGGCGAGAAGGTTCTCTTCTGCTTGACTTTCACCATGATACAATATTTTTTTCGTTCTGTCAACCGTTTTTGCCCGTTTTCCGGAGAATTTTTCGGATCCGCCGGCGGGCGTCTGCCCGCGGCGGTCAGAAAGCCGTCTTTTCGTCGCGCTGCCGCAGAACGAGCGCGATGAAGTCGTCCTTTTTCATGGAAACGCTCTTTTCTTCCCCTCTCTTGCGGACGGACACAGTGCCCTCCGCCGCCTCCTTATCGCCCGCCACGGCGATGTAGGGCACCTTTTCGAGGAGGGCTTCGCGGATCTTATAGCCGATCTTTTCGTTGCGCAGGTCGGTCTGCGCGCGCAGGCCCTTTGCCGACATCTCCGCCGCGAGCGCCTTGGCATAGTCCTCGGTGCGCTCGGTGAGCGTGAGCACCTTGACCTGCACGGGCGCGAGCCAGACGGGGAATTTGCCCGCATAGTGCTCGATGAGGATGCCGATGAAACGCTCGATGGAGCCGAATACCACGCGGTGGATCATGATCGGGCGGTGCTTTTCGCCGTCCTCGCCCGTATATTCGAGTTCGAATCGCTGGGGCATCTGGAAGTCGAGCTGGATGGTGCCGCACTGCCACGTTCTGCCGATGGAGTCCTTCAGGTGAAAGTCGATCTTCGGGCCGTAGAACGCGCCGTCCCCTTCGTTGACGACGTAGGGCAGTTTCATCTCTTCGAGCGCCGCGCGGAGGGCGTTCGTGGCGTTCTCCCAATCCTCGTCGCTCCCCATGCTGTCGTCGGGACGGGTGGAGAGTTCGACATGATAGCTGAACCCGAAGAGGCTGTACACCTCGTCAATGATGCGCACGACCCCCTTGATCTCGTCGGTGATCTGTTCGGGCGTCATGAAGATGTGCGCGTCGTCCTGGGTGAAGCAGCGCACGCGCATCAGCCCGTGAAGCTGCCCCGACTTTTCGTGGCGGTGCACGAGCCCGAGTTCGCCGAGGCGCAGGGGCAGATCCTTATAACTGTGCGGTTCGAGCTTGTAGACGAGCATGCCTCCCGGGCAGTTCATGGGCTTGACCGCGCAGTCCTCGCCGTCGATCTTGGTGGTGTACATATTGTCCTTATAGTGATCCCAATGCCCCGAAGTTTCCCAGAGGGAGCGGGTGAGGATGACGGGCGTGGAGATCTCGCGGTAGTCCTCGCGGGTGTGCACCTGCCGCCAATAGTCGATGAGGGTGTTTTTGACGATCATGCCGTTGGGCAGGAAGAAGGGAAAGCCCTTGCCCTCGTTCATGACCGCGAAGAGTTTGAGTTCCTTGCCGAGCTTGATGTGGTCGCGCTTCTTCGCCTCTTCGAGCATGGCAAAATAGGCGTCCATATCCGATTTTTTGGGGAACGCCGTGCCGTAGATGCGGGTGAGCATCTTGTTTTTTTCGCTGCCCCGCCAATAGGCGCCCGCGATGCCGGTGAGCTTGAACGCCTTGATCTTGCCCGTGGAGGGAAGATGCGGTCCGCGGCAGAGGTCGACGAAGCCCCCCTGCTTATAGAAGGAGATGGTTTCGCCTTCGGGGAGATCCTGAATGAGTTCGACCTTGTATTTCTCCTGATATTTCGACATGAGCGCGAGCGCCTCGCTCCGGGGAAGGGTGAAGCGTTCGAGCGGCAGGTCGCTCTTGATGATCTTTGTCATTTCGGATTCGATTTTCGCGAGGTCGTCCTGCGTGATGGGCGTGACGAAGTCGATGTCGTAATAGAAGCCGTTTTCGATGGTCGGGCCGATGGCGAGTTTGCTGGTGGGATAAATGGTCTTGATCGCCTGCGCCAGGACGTGCGCGCAGGTGTGGCGGTAGATCGCCAGCCCTTCGGGGTCTTTCAGCGTGACGATCTCGAGGGCGTCCCCCTCAGCAAGAGGCGTAGAAAGATCGACCGTCCTGCCGTTGACTTTTGCGGCGACGGCGCCCCGCGCCAGCCCCTCGGAGATGGCTGCCGCCGCCATGGCGCAGGTCGCGCCCTCCGTGAGGGACAGCTTGTCCCCGTTCTTCAAAACAATGTTCATGGATCCTCTTCTCCTTAAAAATTTATTATATGTGATTTTTTATGATTTTCCGTTTATGATTGCAGGCGGCGCCGTCCGCATTCGGAAGGCGGAAGAACAAAAAAATCCTCAAATTGCCGCTTTTGACGGTAATTTAAGGACGCTTACTTTTTTCCGCGTGGTTCCACCTTAATTGCGCGGGGGAGCGCCCGCGCCTCTCTTTGTATGCGATTGATAAAATAAAGCGGTTTCGCTTGTCGTTCCCCCTTGCCGCGCTTTCAGCCCCCGCGGCTCTCTGGGAAGGGAGTTCGGGCTACTTGTCTTTAAGTGTCTTTATTGTAACACCGGCGGCGGGGATTGTCAACCGTTTTTCGGAAAAAATTTTTCCCTTTTTCCCGTCCCCGCCGTTCTCCCTCCCCGTCGTGAAAGACGGTGTGCGCGCCGTAATACCGCCGCAGAAAATCGGCGGCGCAATCGGAGACGGGTGAACAGACATGCACCTCCGCCGCGCAACAGAACAGGATCTCCGCCTCGGCGGCAAAGTCCCCCTCCGCGCCGACCAGACAGCCGCGCCGACAGAGGCGGTACGCCCCGTCGTACACCTTGTCTCCGCACAAGTATGCCCTGCCCGTGTTGCCGTCCACGACGTACCGCATGAACCGCTCCATTTCCCCGCGCGAAAAATCGGGCGGAACGCAGGAGAGGATCTTATCCCACTTGCGGCGCAGCTCGCGCAGGCGAAAGGCGAAAAAACCGTCCAACGCGCAGGGCATGCCCGCGCCGAGGCGCATGCGGATGTATTTTTTATCCGCAGGCAGGTCGGCGGCGATGAGGGCGCACAAAAAAATTTTCCGCTCGCGCAGCGTCAGGTTTTCGAGGGGCAGGCGGGCGGAAAAATAGCCGTACTTGCAGCCAATGGCAACCGTTTCCGCGAGGACATCCCGCAAATAGAGGAGCGTTTCGCCGCCGAAAAGTCCCTCTTCGGCGAAGAGCGCAGAACGCGTTTGCCCGACGAACAGTTTCGGGCGGGGCGACGAAGCGGGCAGTGCGGAAGAAAGGCAATTGTAGACATAGGCGATGCGGGCACTGCCTTCGCCCGCGTCGGACACGAGAAGTTTTTCCACACCCCTATTGTATGCCGTCCGCGCGGAATTATTTATGCCCCGCGTGTTTTTTCGGCGGCGGTGCCCCTTCCGAAGGCGCCGCATCGCCTTCCTTTTTTCGTTCGGCACGGGCATGGTATGCTCTTTTTGCGTGACATCCTTGTTTCCCGACCGGCAGGCGCAAAGCCGTGCCGCGCGAAGGTTCGCCGCAACAAACCTTTTTCCGGCGCGGCCGACGACCGCAAATGAGTTGACGGGAGCGGAAAAATGTAGTAAAATATGGAATGAAATTTTTTTGATACGACAGACAAGCCCCGCCGCACAGGCGGCGGCAACGGGAGGCATCGGTTTTATGGATATGACATCCGTGGAAAAAAAGTGGCGGGACCGCTGGGAAAAGGCGGGGTTCCACCGTTTTGACAGAAAGGACATCGACAGGAAATTTTACGTCCTCGAAATGTTTTCCTACCCCTCGGCGGCAAAACTGCATCTCGGGCATTGGTACAACTACGCGCCCGCCGATTCCTATGCGCGGTTCAAGCGCATGCAGGGCTACGCCGTGTTCCAGCCCATGGGCTTCGACGCTTTCGG
>JAGHJP010000036.1 GCA_017886575.1 Clostridia bacterium | reverse complement strand
GAACAACGTTCCGCGCCAAACGCGGGTGTACCCGCGTCAAATCGCCCAAGGGTCGATAAGGCGCAAGGCAAAGCCTTGCTTATAGAAGTCCGATTAGAGGCGAAGGGCGCCGCCCTCCGCGCCACCCGTTCAAGAGGCAGCGCCTCTTGAAAATCTCGTGTTGCGCAAGCAGAGCTTTGCGCGGCGCGCCCGCACGCTACACATTATAGAGCCTTGCGGCGCGTTTGTCAATTACTTTTTACTTTATCCTGGTCAGTTCGTAGCCGTCTTTCGCGTCCTTGACCGCATAGCCCGCCAGCCGCAGTTTTTCGCGCAGTTCGTCCGACTTTGCCCAGTCGCGCGCTTTGCGCGCCGCAAGACGCTCTTCGGCGATCGCCTGCACTTCCGCGGGAACGTCCTCGCTGTTGCGCGCGGCGTACGCCGCCATGTAGTCCGCCGTGGACTTGCGGAAAAAGCCCAGAAGGGAGTAGGTCTTTCGGATCTGCGCGCAATCCGCCGCCGCGCTTTTATCCCCCGCCGCCAATTTTTTGTTGATCTCCTTGAAATAGCCGTACAGGTCGGAAATCGCCAAAGCGAAGTTGAAATCGTCGTCCATGCACTCGTCGAAACGTTTGTCGATCGCCTCGTTCGTGCCGCCCATGCCCGGGAAAGCCGCCTCAACGCGGCCGAATACGGTATAGAACTCGTGCAGGTGCTTTTCCGCCGCGGGGAAGAGGTCGTCCGTAATGTTGATGTCCGCGCGGTAGTTGGTCTGCAACAGCCCGAACTTGACGGCTTCGTCGGTGTATTGCTTCATTAAATCGTCCAACAGCAGGCTGTTGCCCAAAGACTTGCTCATCTTCTGCCCGTTGACCTTGATGAGCCCGTTGTGCGTCCAATACTTGACGAACGGCTTGCCCGTCAGCGCTTCGGTCTGCGCGATCTCGTTCTCGTGGTGGGGGAAGATGAGGTCCCTGCCGCCGCCGTGGATGTCGATCTGATCGCCGAACGCCGCGCGGTTCATGGCGGAGCACTCGATGTGCCAGCCGGGGCGGCCCTTGCCCCAGGGGGAGTCCCAGGAGATCTCGCCGGGCTTGGCGCTCTTCCAGAGGGCGAAGTCGTGCGGGTTGCGCTTCTCCTCGTCGTTCTCCACGCGCACACCGTCGAGCGCGTCCTCGAAGGAGCGGTGGGAGAGCTTACCGTACTCCCTGAAAGAGGTGACGTCGAAATATACGTCCCCCTTCTTCGTGGGGTAAGCATGTCCCTTTTCGATGAGCGATTGCACGAAGGAAATGATGTTGCCCATGTTCTCCGTCGCCTTCAGCCAGATGGTCGGCTCGCCCACGTTGAACGCGGACATGGTGGCGTCAATTTTCTTTATCATTTCTTTGGCGTATTCGTCGGCGGGAACGCCCGCTTCGTGTGCTTTCAAAATGATCTTGTCGTCCACGTCGGTGTAGTTGCGGGCATAGGTGACCTGGTAGCCCTTCTTTTCGAGGTAAGAGCGCATGATATCGTAGATGAGCGCCTGATAGCCGTGTCCGATGTGCGCTTCGCCCGACACGGTGATGCCGCAGGCATACATTTTGACCTTGCCCTCTTCGAGGGGCACGAACTCTTCCTTGCGCCCGCTCATGGTGTTATATATTTTCATGTTCGTTCTCCTTTTTCTTCTCTTCTTCCGCCTGCTCGTCGCGGTATTCCGCCGCCAGCCGTTCACCGAGTTCGGTGTGCGGGCGGGGCGTGAACCGCCCCGAGCATTCGGCAAGCGCCGTTTCCAGCTCTATGATGCGGCTGCGCAGGGAGCATATTTCGGCAAGGTACGGGTCGCCCTTCTCCTGGAAGAGGTCGACGCCGTCCTTACTGCCGTTGATGCGCACGACCCGCGCGGGCACGCCCACGACGGTGGCGAATGCAGGCACGTCTTTTAAGACGACCGCCCCCGCACCGACCTTGGCGCCCTCGTGCAGGGTGATGGAGCCGAGCACCTTCGCCCCCGCCGAGACCATGACGTTCTTTTCGAGCGTGGGGTGGCGTTTGCCCGATTCCTTACCCGTGCCCCCGAGGGTCACGCCCTGGTAGAGCACGCACCCTTCGGCGACCTCGGCGGTTTCGCCGATGACCACCCCCTCGCCGTGGTCGATGAACACGCCGGGCGCGATCTTGGCGGCGGGGTGGATCTCGATGCCCGTGCAGAATTTGGACCACTGGCTGACGATGCGGGCGAGGAGTTTCAAGTGGATGCGGTAGAAAAAATTCGCCACGCGGTGTGCGGAAAGGGCGTGTACGCCCGAATAGGTGAGCCAGATCTCAAACTTACTGCGCGCGGCGGGATCGTTGGCTTTCGCCGCGTTGATGTCCGCCCGCAATCTCTTGAAAAACATTTTTCCTTATCTCCTCTCTCTTTATCGCTGACACGCGCGGAAAGCTGCAACTTCCCGCGGATTTTTTCCGCTCCGCAAGCAAGGCTGCGCCTTGCACGCCCTGGGCGTCGAGAGGGCGTTACGCCCTTCGCGAGGTCAAGGAGCGGCGCTCCTTGCGGGGCAAGGGGCGGAGCCCCTTAATTCTCGAACTCTATACGCAGGGCTGCGCCTTGCGCCTTTTACCGCCAGCGGTAATATGACGCGGAGCAACGCTCCGCTCATTAAGGCTGATTATTCGCAAAGGGCTTTTCTCGGGCGAATGGAATTTCGCCCTCTCTCAAGCAAATCGCCTTGCGTATGCGATTTGCCTTGCGCTGTCGAAAACGATTATCAATCGTTTTCGAGTAGCGCACCTCTGCACTCCCATTCAAGGGACATCGTCCCTTGAAAATCCTGCGTCATCGCCTGCGGCGACGGGCGCGACCGCACCCGTCGGAAAAAAATAACGCGCCTCTATATCCTATGACATAAAGGCGCACGGCGGCACGGTCCCACTTTATTTCCGGGAAAAATTTTCCCGCTCACAGCCGTGTAACGGCGGCTGCCGACCGCGGGGCGTTGCCCCCGACCTCGGACGCGAGGACGCACTTTCGCCCTGTCCACTGCCGCGGCGCGCTTTCAGCCTGCGGCGCGCCTCTCTTTTGCGGAAGTCATCGAAACGGGCTACTCTTCCCTCGCTCGGTGTATTCGCTTTTCCTGTATTATACCAACTTATATCCCTTTTTGCAAGCATTTTCCCGTTTTTTTCCGCCCTTCGGCGAAAAATATCCGATATTTGCCCCGCAAACGGTTGCTTTTTTGCTTTTTGTGTGTTAAAATATAACTAAAAGTTGTAAAAAATAACAACATCGGGCAAAAATCGAAAAGGAGAAAACGAAGATGAAGAAAGAAAGAATAGAAGCCGTTGCCGAACTGTTGGACAAACGCGGAAAACTTTCCCTGGCACAGCTGTGCGAAGCCTTTCCCGAAGTGTCGGAGATGACCCTGCGGCGCGACCTTCTGAAACTCGAACAGGAGAACCGCCTCATCCGCATCCGCGGGGGCGCCATGTCCGTCAACGAAGTGCGCAAGGTCTCGGGCGAAGAGTATACCAAAAAGACGGTCATCAACACCGACCAGAAGCGCACCATCGCGCGCAAAGCCGCCGCGCTCATCGAGCCGGGGTGCTGTATGTTCCTCGACGGCGGTACGACCGCCATGTACCTCGCCAAAGAGATGTCGGACATCCCCTGCAACATCTTCACCAACGGCATCGCCGTCGCCATGGAGCTGGCGCAGAAAAAGAACGCGCACATCATATTGCTCGGCGGGCAGCTCCTGAAAGAGAACCTCTCCACCGCCTCACCCGCCGCCAAGGCATATCTGGAAAACAGCAATTTCAGCATCGCCATGATCTCCGCCTCGGCGTTCACGCCCGAGCACGGCTTTTCGTGCAGTTCGCAGATCGAGGCGGACCTGCTGCGCATGGTGCGCGCAAAGGCGGACACCCTGTTCATGATGCTCGACAGCTCCAAGATCGGCAAAGTCAAGCCCTACACCTTTGCACAGATCGAGGACCTCGACGTGCTCATCACCGACGACATGTTCCCCGACGACGTCAAGGAAGAATTCAAGAAGAAAAACATTGTCGTCCTGTAATAAAGCGGGGAGCATGCCCGCGATCTACGGAAAATACGGCGCGCCCGTCCCTCTTTCGGACGGGCGCGCTTTCCTTTTTGACCGCCTTTCCCTTTCTCTGCGGGCATACTCCCTTTCTTTGCCTCAATCGGTGAACTCGGGCACGGAGAGGTATCTGTCCCCCGTGTCGGGCAAAAGCACGACGATGTTCTTGCACGCGTTTTCCGCCCTTGCCGCAAGCAGCGCGGCGGCGTACAGCGCGGCGCCCGCGGAGATACCCACCAGAATGCCCTCGGCCTTAGCGAACGCCTTGGCCTCTTCGAAGGCGCGTTCGTTCTCCACGGCGACGATCTCGTCGCACACCGAAACGTCCAGCGTTTCGGGCACAAACCCCGCGCCGATGCCTTGGATCTTATGCGCGCCCGCCCTGCCTTGGGTGAGCACGGGCGAAGAGGCAGGCTCCACGCCGACCACCTTTACGGCAGGATTTTTTTCTTTGAGGTATTTCCCGACGCCCGTCACCGTGCCGCCCGTGCCGATGCCCGCAACGAAGATGTCCGCCTTGCCGTCGGTGTCCTCATAAATTTCGGGCCCCGTGGAGGCATAGTGCGCGGCGGGGTTGGCAGGATTGGAGAACTGGCCGAGCACGATGGCGTTGCCGAGTTCCCTTTGCAACTCGTCCGCCCGTTCGATGGCGCCCGCCATGCCCTTTGCGCCGGGCGTGAGGACGACCTCGGCGCCGTATGCCTTGATGAGGTTGCGCCGCTCGACGCTCATGGTGTCGGGCATGACGATGACGGCGCGATACCCCCGCGCCGCCGCCACGGCGGCGATGCCGATGCCCGTGTTGCCGCTGGTCGGCTCGATGACCGCGCCGCCCGGCTGCAATTTGCCCTTTCTTTCCGCGTCATCGATCATGGCGATCGCCACGCGGTCCTTGACGCTGCCCGTCGGGTTCAGGTATTCGAGTTTGGCGAGAATATGCGCCTTTGCGCCCTTCGCCCGCTCATACCTCTCCGCGCGCAGCAGGGGCGTATGCCCCGCCAATTCGATCACGTCCTTGTATATCTTCATGGTTTCACTCCTTATATCACAAAAATAATTTTTCTGCCCGAGCACCGCGGCGGTCACCGTTGATCCTTTTGCCGCAAAAAATCTTCGACTTCCTCGATGCGCGCGATCTGCCCGACGGGGGCATACCCCGGGGGAAGCGCGCGGCGGGAGGGATTGAACCAGAGGCAATCCATGCCCACGGTGGCACAGCCCGCCACGTCGGACGAGAGGGAATCGCCCACGAACAGGCAACGGGACGGCGAAGCGTTCAACCGGGACAGCATGCCCGTGAAAAACGCCTTGTCCGGCTTGACCGAGCCCACCTCCTGCGAGATAAAAACGGCGGCGGCGTGCGGCAAAAATTCTTTGAGCCGCGCCGTCTGCATGACCGTCAGCCCGTTGGTGGCGATGCACGTTTCATACCTTTCGGAAAGGCGGGTAAACACGGCGAGCGCCTCGCCCAGCACGGCGGACGGGGCGTTCAGCTCGTCCAAAAACCATGCCGCCAGTTCTTCCGCCGGAGCGTTCACCCGGAACGCCTCCTTGATGCGCCCGAAGAGAACGGGCAGGTGCCCCATATACTTCTCGTGATAGGTGCGGCGCACCCCCTCTTCGTGAACGTTGTTGAGTCCCTGTTCGTCCCAGACGATGTCCGAGAGCGCCCGGGCGCGGGAAAGATCCTCTTCCGTGTACGGCGCGCCGAAATGCGCGAACGTGCGGGCGAACGCCGCCCGTTCGTCCCGGTCGAAATCGACGAGCGTGTGATCGGCGTCGAAAATGAGATAATCGTACTTTGCCATGCTTTTTCTCCCCGCATATCCCTTTGTTCCGGCGTTTTATCCGTTGCCTGTGTCCGTCTTACAGCGGGCATGCCCCGTATCTTTCCGACGTTCGCCGAAAAATCACCAGTCCTGTTTTTCGAGCGATTTGTCCTTGACGTCGTCGTAAAATTCGAAGTAGCGCCGCTTGAACTCCTCCGCGGAGAGCGGCTCTTCCCCGCCCGCGAGTTCTTTGAGCCGTTCTTCGAGTTCCGCGGGGGAAAAGTCGCCCTCGCCGATCTCCCCGTCGTACGAATCGAAGAGACGCATCAATTCCAATTTCGAGATACCCATGCCCGCGTCATTCCCCGCTCTGCAAAAACTTCTGCATCATATGATAGATCTCGGGAAAGCGGTCCTTGAGCCGCAGGGGCCGCCCCGAGGCGTCTAAAAAACAATGGTCGGTCTCGCCCGTGCAACACACTTCGCCCGCCTCGTTTTTGACGGTATAGGCGAGGGTGAAGCGCACACCCGTGAACCGCACCAACGCCGCGGCGACGGTCACCGTCTCGGGAAAGCGAGTCATTTTTTTGTACGCCGCGCGCACGCCGAGGACGGGGGAATAGACGCCCAGCGCCTCCATACGGTCATAGCCGAAGCCCGCCTGTTCCAAAAAGTCCACGCGCGCCTCTTCGAACCAGCGGATGTAATTGGAGTGATGGGTCACGCCCATGCCGTCCGTTTCATAGTATTGTATTTTATGTCGATACGGTTTCATTTTTCCGCCTCCTTTCCGAGCGCGATCTTTGCGACCGCCGCCGCGTCGTCCGCCACGGCGAGTGGGTGCATGGCTTCGAGCAGTCCCCTTTCGCGGAAGCCCCAACTGACGAGCACGCAGTCCATGCCCGCATTTTTTGCCGTTTCTCCGTCCACGTCGCTGTCCCCCACATAGAGCCCGCCGCAGGGCTCTACGCCCAGCTTTTCGAGCGCCGCGAGGACGCCCGACGGGTCGGGCTTTTTGGGCGAACCCTCCCGCGCGCCGACGACGGCGGAGAACACGCCCGGGAAAAATTTTTCGCAGAGCGAACGCACCGCAAACTCCGCCTTGTTAGACACGACCGCGAGGCGCAGCCCGCCGCCCGAAAGCAGGGACAGCAACGCGGGCACGCCCGGGTACGGCACGGTTTTTTCGGCGGTGTGCAGGGCGTAATAATCGCAGAACGTCCGATAGGCGCGCTCCACGGTATCCGCCGTGCGTTTCGCCTCGGGCAGGGAACGTTCGACGAGTTTTCTGATGCCGTTCCCCGCGAACAGGCGCACCTCTTCCACCGTGCGCGGCGGACAGCCGAACGCGGACATGGTGTAGTTGACCGCGCCCCGCAGATCCTCCGCGGTATTCAGAAGCGTGCCGTCCAGATCGAAGACGACGGCGGCGTACTTTGCCATGGTATGCCCCTCCTTTCCGGTCTCCGCCCCGGCGTTTCAGTCGGCGAACCGCTGTTTGCCCGTCACGCGGTCGAGCGTGATCTTATAGATGACGGTCCGGGGCACCAGGGCGCATTCCTCGGCGGAATATTCGGTCGCGTCGCAATGCTCCAAGAGTAATTGTAAACCCTTTACGCGCTCTTCAAACGCGTCCACCCGCTCGACGGTGCCGAACCCGATGACGCTCTTATAATCGGCGGTGACGGAGTGCCCCGTGCCGCGGTAGCCGCGGAAGACGTCCGCCTCGACGCACACGCGGTCATCGGCGGCGATGAGGTCGTGTTTGAGCCCCTCGCCCGCACCGTGAAAGTACAATACGATCTTGCCGTCCTGCACTTCCATGCCGAAGGAGAGGGGCACGACGTAGGGATATTCCGCCCCCCGCAGACCCAGGCGGATGGTGTCGCACTGCGCCAAAAGCCGCACGACGGCTTGAAAATCGGTGATCTCTCTGTCGCTCTTTCGCATACTGTCTGCCTCTCCTCTGTGTTTTCCCGCGCACGGCGGACGGCCGCCACTTGCCGCATGACGGCGGAACACCGCCGCCCCGCCGCCGGGGAGACCATGCTTTTATTGTAGCACAACCGCCGCCCCGCCGCAAGGATTTTTAAGCGGAAATTTCCGAAGCGCGCGCATAAAAAAACGCCGCGGCGGAAACGGGACGAGAAAGGGAAAGGCGCGGCGGCAGACGACAGAAGGGCAGCCCGCCGTGCGGCGGGCTGCCCCGATAAAAACGGACGCGGGTCACGTCCGTTTCTTTCCCTTGCCGTCCGCCCTGTAATGCAGGATGTCGGCGTAGTTTTCCGCCTCTTCGCCCGTCGCGGGGCGGGCGGGAATGAGCCCCGTCATTTCGGTGGCGCTCACCGCGTCCCCCATACCGTCGCCGTCGGCGATCTCTTTCGTCTTTGCTCCGTTTATCCTCTTTTTGCTCATGATAAAAACAGTATGCGCAATATCTTGCCGAATTATACAAAAGATCAGGCAGTATGTTTCCTTGTGGCAAAAGGGCGAGCCGCAGAGCATTCGGAAGCGCCGCACTTTCAGGCACGGCAACATATTGCGTTTTATACCAGCTGCTGCCCGTTGATGAAGAGTTCGAAGCGAAGAGAAAGCTGCTTTGCCGCCTGACGGCAGAGGGTCATGCGCTCCATGAATATCTGGAAATAGTCCATGATGGAACTGTAATGCGTATCGACGGTGAGCGAAAGGCGCACGGCGGTGCGGTCGGCGTTGATCTTGAGTTCCGCCTTGGTGACCGAGTAATTGACGCGGTCGTGGATGTCGTAATTTTCGGCGCGGAGAGAGGCGCGCACGCGGCTGCGGCGCACGTCCGACTTGTCCGCCAGGATGAGCGCGGCGGCGAGTTCACTGACCGGTTCGCCCGTGCCTTCGTCGTGATTGCCGATGGCGGTGACCACGGAGGCGATCTCGTCGGCGGGCATGCCGAGTTTGTCGAGGATGCGCATGGTCATCGTCGCGCCGCTCTGGGAGTGACCCACGCGGTTGACGAGGTTGCCGATATCGTGCATGTACCCCGCGATGCGGACGAGTTCGACCTCGCGGCCGGGATAGCCCATGGTCTGCAGAATGTACGCCGCCGTTTCGGCGACGGAAGTGACGTGCGCGAAGCCGTGCTCGGTGTACCCCAGCGCGCGCATGGATTCGTCGGCGTGGCGGATATAGATCTGAATGTCCCGGTTGTCCCGTATGTCCTTGAAAGTGATCATACCCCTATTATACCATACTTGCCCGCAAAATTTCAATTTTTTGCCGACTATTTTTCTGCCGACGGCATTTTTTCCTGTCGAACGTATAAAAATACGCCCCCGCCTGCATGTAACAGGCGGGGACGTATGCCGCATTTTACGGTGTGCCGTTTATCATTTTTATTTGTGTTTCGCCGACAAAAATCACCCGCCAACGAGCCCTTTCATCAGTATATACCGCAGACGGCGAGCAAAAATTTAACGCCGAACCCGAGCGCGATGAGGCAGAGCAAGAGGACGTTCAGCCATTCCCGCCGAAAGAGCCTGCCGCCGAAGAGGACAAAGAGCGCCAATGCAGGCACGGCGGGAAACATGAAGTGCAGGCGGAAGGCTTCGGCAAAGTCCGCGCGCAGCGCCGCCGCGCAGGCGCGCGTCAGCCCGCAGCCCGGGCACGGTATGCCCGTCAGGCGCAAGAACGGGCATTCCCAACCGAAAAAATACCCCGCGATCACAAGTGTGCCCAAAAGCAGCAATGCAAAGACACCCGGCAAAAAT
The DNA here is from genome assembly GCA_017886575.1 of Clostridia bacterium. GTDB lineage: Bacteria > Bacillota > Clostridia > Christensenellales > Borkfalkiaceae > RGIG4074. Next base: position 5,892 of record JAGHJP010000036.1, on the reverse strand, counting down.
TCGGCAAGACGCCGCCATGCAAAGCAAAAGTTCCCGTTTGAACGGGAACCCTGTCTTTCTCTCCTTTTACGCCGCACGGCTTAAAGATCCTTTTTGATCGGCACGCCCTTGCCGTCCACGGCAATGGAGCCCGTGAGGATGAGAATGCCCTCGATCAGCCCCCAGACGCCCGTGACCGCCGCCCCGATCCCGCAGGTGCAGACGGAGATGAGCAGCTGCGCCACGGCTTTGCCCGTGTAGCCGAGATAAAAATTATGGATGCCGAGAGCCCCGAGAAAAATACCCAGCAGCCCCGCGGCAAGCTTGGATTTCGGTTCTGCGCCGCTCTGTGCCTGCCCCGGAGCGGGCCCCGCGGCGAGACAGCCGCACCTGACGCATGCCGTGGCGTTTACCGGCAATTCCGCCCCGCAGTTGGCGCAATATTTCTGCCCCACCCCCTTCATGGCGCCGCAGCGCACACAGAACGATGCGTTCGGATCCATCTCGTTTCCGCAATTTTTACAAAACATTTTTTTCCTCTCCGTATCTTATATTTGAGTAAAATATTACTCTATTATTTTTATGATAGCATAAGTATAATACTCTGTCAAGTAATTTGAGTAATATTTTTATATAATAATAGAAAAGAACGAGGAATAAAATGCTTAGGATCAAGACATTGCGATTGGAAAACGATTGGAGCCAGCGCGCGCTGGCGGCGAAGATCGGTTCGAGCCAGAAGGCGGTGGACTGCTGGGAAAAGGGGCAGACCGAGCCGACCGCGGGCTTCCTGATAAAACTTGCCGACTGCTTCGGCTGCTCGGTCGATTATCTGCTGGGGCGGGAGGACGATTACGGCAACGTGAACGTGGACAGCGATCTTTCGGAAGAGGAGCGGGGCATACTGTACGCCTACCGCGCCCTGCCGGCAGACGAGCGCAAAGAATTGATGCGCTTTGCGGACTATCTCGCCTTCCGGCGGGAACGGTGAACGGGAACGGCGAAAACGCACCGCCCGTCTTTCCTGCCTTTCGCGGGCATGGATGCCCCGTTCTGCCCGTTCGCACAAAAACGGCGCGGAAGGGAAGCGGCAAGCGACAAGCGGCAACCGTTTCGACCGACGACCGAATTCTTGATTTTACGAAAAACAATTACACTTTTACAATACGGTAAAACAACCGTCTCTCCGGTACGGACAGACGGTTGTTTTTTTACGAAAAAAGAAATTTTATGTTCCGGCCTGCCACGCATTTTTCAGAAGCGATCTGCCGCTGAAATCTGCCGTAAACCGGAAAAGAAATGTACATCGAATAAAGCTTTTTATGTGCAAATTTATTTTTTTATGATTATATTGACATTATTCCCCAAAAATGTTATAATACAGCCATAAAAAATACATCGAATATGATATTCGGTGAACAAAATTCATTCCGAAACGTTCATGGAACATTGCACGGAATATACGGTAAAGCAGGCCGTTCCGGCGGCCGGTCATTGTCCGTTGCGGTACCGATACGGAACAACCGGAAAAGCAGATTCACCCCCTGCAATTCCGTTGGAAATAAAAATTTTATATCAGGAGGCTAAAAAATGTTCAAAACAAAAAAAGCAGTGAAGGCGCTCTGTGCGCTGGCTTTGACGGCGGCTTTGAGCGCCGGGGTCGCTTCCTGCAGCATTGACCTCGGCGGTTTTACGGGGCAAGTCTCGGACGAAGAGTGGGAGAAACTTCTCAACATGAACTGGGAAGCGGAGGAAAATTTTACGTTAACGCAGGTTTCCGGTTCCTCCTACGCAAAGGAAGAGGCGGCAACGTACGGCGAGTGGCAACAACAAACGGCTACGTATTATGTAAACAACGAAACGAACACCCTTGTTGGATCGGTGAGTACAACGACATGGGTAGACAATGAAATACTTACGATAGACGACGAAGAGACATTTGTGGCGGCGCACTTTGAAACTTATACGTATACAAACTACTACTTTACGAAAGACGGAAAATACTATTGCTCCACCTGCGATACATACGCGGGATATCCCGACCGGGAAAACGAAACCTCCTGGAGCGGGCACGAAATTACCCTTGCGTATTTTACGGAAACAATGGAAACCATGTTGAATCTTTCGGCCGCATTCTCCACATATTCGAGTCCCGCAATGAAACAGGCGTTTACATACGATGAAGAAAAAGAAAGTTATGTAATGATGTCGATGGGCAGCCAATCCGTTTCCCTGAAATTCCTTGAAAACAACGGATTGCAGCTGGATGTACAATCCACGTCGATCTATAAGGTTACAACGACGATTTTTGATGTGGGTACCACCGTCGTGACCATTCCTTCGCAGGCATACGACGCCTGCGAAGAGTTTGAAATCCCCTCCGCGCAGTACACATTTTCTTCGTGCTCGTGTTCGGGCCTCGGCGGATTGGATTCATCAATATTTGAAGAGGCTTTTGCCGGCTCGAAAGCTTATTTCGAAAACGGGAAGTTTGTTTGGGAACTTGCCGACGGGCAGAAAGCATCCATGGATTACACCGTCAACGGCAAGGTCGTGTACGTCGACTATTCAAGCGCCGTGACTGAAGGTGTAGACCATCCGATCGAAGATGAAAGCAGCCGTGCAGCCGCAGCCGAATCGGAGTACGAAGAGCTTCCCGGCGAAGGCGTCGCAGACTCCCCGGATATTGAAATAACGGTAACCGTTAACGACACAATGCTTGCAATGACTCTCAAAATAACGGAACAAGACGCCTGGGTGGAACTACTCCTTATTTTCACGGCATGAGCAGAAGACTGCTTTTTGATTGAATTCGGGAAATAAAATATGAAACGCAAACTATTATTGACATTGTTTTTTGCGATCACGGCGGTATCGTGCGCGATCGGTCTTGCCGCCTGCGATTTCGGCGGGGTCGGCGGGCATACGCACGCAATGTCGTACCACCCCGCCGTTGCAGCGACATGCACCGAGGACGGGACCGTGGAATACTGGTCGTGTTCGGGATGCGGCAAAAATTTTGCCAACGAAGACGGCTCGCAGGAACTGCGCTCGGTTGTCGTCCCGGCGACGGGACACGCCTGGGACGAGTGGTAGAGAACGATCGAACCCGACTGCGAAAACGAGGGCGAAGAGACGCGCACTTGTTCCTTATGCCGACAAACGGAGAGCCGGACGGTCGACGCGCTCGGACATGATTGGAGCGGATGGACGAACGACGGCGACGAACACGTAAGGACATGCGACAACTGCAGCGACGAGGACAGGCAAAGCCACGATTTTGAAGAGGGGCTGTGCACGGCGTGCGGAGAGCCCGAAGTCGAACTGACGCTTGCTTCCGCGGGGACATACTATCTCGTTACGGGACTGGGACATTCGGACGGCGCCGAAGTCGTCGTCCCCTCGGAATATAACGGCATACGGGTATCTGTCATAAACAGCCGCGCCTTTAGCGGTGAAACGCGCCTTCAAAATATATACCTGCCCGCAAGCATCCAGACAATAGGCGAAGGGGCGTTTTCCCGATGCTCCGGGTTGAAAACGGTCACGTTTGAAGGGAACAGCCGCCTGACGCTTATATACGCCGCCGCGTTCAGCTCGTGCACCGCCCTGGAAGAGATAGCGTTCGGCGATTATGTGGAGGAAATAAGATCTACCGCATTTGAAAATTGCACTTCGCTGAAAAAAGTGACTTTTGGCAACGCGGTAACGGAAATAGGCTTTCGGGCTTTTGCAAAAACCCCGATCGCCGAGATCACCATACCCGAGAGCGTACAGACGATCGGCAACTATGCCTTCACCAACTGCAGCGACCTCACTCTCATACACTACAATGCCGTCAACGCGCAGACAGAGGGAAGCACGTTCTATAACGCCGGCAACGATACCGACGGCATAACCGCCGTGATAGGCGATAAAGTGGAAACCATTCCCGCCGAACTGTTTTTACGGGCAAATCTGGCCGAAGTGCAATTCGGAGCGTCGGTAAAGACCATAGGCGAATCCTCTTTTTCCCGTTGCGGCGAACTGATCACTCACTTTACCATACCCGCCACCGTGACCGCGATCGATGCTTATGCGTTTGACGGTTGCGACGCTTTGGAGAGCGTTACGATCGAGGGCGCCCCGACCATAGGCAATTGCGCCTTTTACGAGTGTGAAGCGCTTGCCGAAATCGATTTGGGCGGCGCCTCGCAAATAGGCGACCAGGCTTTCCGCGGGTGTACGGCGCTTACGCGCATAACCATTCCCGGCTCGGCGACCGCCATAGGGGAATCGGCCTTTTACGGTTGCAGCGAGCTTACGAGCGTTACGATCGGCAGCGGAACGGAGACCATAGGCACCCGTGCATTCTTCAATTGCCGTAAACTTGCCGAGGTCGCGCTCGGCGAAGGACTGCTTACGATCGGAACGAACGCCTTCCAGAACTGTACCGCTCTTAAAACGCTCACTATCCCCGCGAGCATGACCGAAATAGGAATGTCGGCATTCTACGGCGTAACTTTCGACAGCGTCATATTCAGACAGCCGGCAGGCTGGGAAAATGCGGATAGCGGAACTGCCGTAGAGCATTCGGTGCTTGCCGACCCCGCGTCGGCGGCGGAATTTATCAGCGGTTACAACAGCCATATCATCCGCAACGCCTGAGCAAAAATCCCGCGGGAAGCAGCCATCGCCGGCAACGATACGGACGGCATGCCCGTCATCTATGCAAAGGAATAACCGGCGGCAAAAAACCGCCGAAAACGAACGAAAACGGAAAAACAAGCGGCCGCCCGTCTGCGGGAGCCGCTTGTTTTTCTTATGTTCTTATTGTTCTTCTGTTCGCCCGGTATCGCCTATAATGCCCTCTGTTTCAATCGAGAGGCACGCCTTTGGCGTCCTTGTCTATGTAATCGGCGAGGATCATGACGCCCTCGACGAAGCCCCAGAGGGCGCCGACGCCGCAGGTAGCGACCGTTACGGCGAGCTGCACGACGCCCTTGCGGACGTTGCCGAGATAAAAGCTGTGCAGCCCCGCGCCGCCCAAAAACACGCCCAGCAGCCCTGCCGCCACGCGGGATTTTCGTTCCTTTTTGGTATAGACGTTCAGGACCGATTGCCCGCAGTTCATGCAGAGTTCGACCGCGGGGTCGATTTTTTGCCCGCAGCATTTGCAGTAGCGGTTGCCCAAACCCTTGGCGCAACCGCATTTTTCGCAAAGAAAGACGCCCGCGCCGAGCGCCTGTCCGCAGTTGCCGCAATAGCGCAGGGTCTCATCCCCCGCCGGATCGAACAGTTCCGGCATGTCCGCCCCGAAGAAGGACGGAAGCGCTTTCGATAAACCGTGTTTTTCCATACATATCCCTCCGCAGCCGGGGAGTCCCCGACAGATTTTATTATAACATATTTTCCGCGGAAAACCAAATGTTTCCCGTGAACAATTAACACTTTTCACATTACAAGTTCCTATACCGGTCATCCGATATTGTAAACCCTTCCATGCCCGCGATTTTTGGGAAAAAAGCAAAAAGAAGGAATAAAAAGGGAAAAATCTCCCTGCGGTGAAAAGATATTGCCGCCCGCTCCGCATCGCCGCCGATCCCCACCGTGACGGAACCCGAAGCGTCCTACGCGCAAATGACGCCGCCCATGCCCGCGACGGACGGGGAAAAGGCGCGCTCCTCATCGCAGAAGATCGGGCGCAAAGAACCGACCGGAACGGACGCATCGGAGACGGTATAGCCGCGAAAAGCCGAAAAGGCAAAACAAAGAGCATCCGCAAAAAACGGATGCCCGATGAATGGAAAGTGGCGACGACCTATCCTCCCGGTCAGTGACCCGACAAGTACTTTCGGCGCGGGAGAGCTTAACTTCTGTGTTCGGAATGGGAACAGGTGGGACCTCTCCGCTATAATCACCACAATGGTATAT
>JAGHJP010000035.1 GCA_017886575.1 Clostridia bacterium | reverse complement strand
GGGCGGGATCGTCGTCGTGGCGGTCATAGTCGCCGCCGTGTCCCTGCTAGTAGCGCTTTCCTGAACTCTACATAAAACATTCGATCCCGCGGCGCCCCGGCGTGCCGCGGGATCTTTTTGCGTTTTGCGGGCGCAGATCTGCGCAAAAACAGCCGACTGCGCCTCTCCCCTTTTCTTCCTTTTTCCCTGCCCTTCCGCACACATACACATATACGCATATAAGCAGAAAAGCACATGACCATGCCCGCAAACAACGAACAAAAGAGAGAGCCGAAAAATCCTGGAAACATGAAAAGGCGCGCCGACGGTTTCCCGTCGGCGCGCCGCATGTTCGGCGTGTCTTTCCTTTTTTTACTTTGCCGCATTTTCCTTTTTCGCGGGGAAAAATTCGTTGTAGATCGCCTTGATGGCGCGGTTGCAGTCCTCGTCCGCCACGCCGACGATGATGTTCAGTTCGGAAGAGCCCTGGTCGATCATGCGGACGTTGATGTTTGCGTCGGAGAGCGCCTTGAAAAGCCTGCCCGACGTGCCGATGCTGGAGGACATGCCGTGCCCCACCGTGGCGATGAGCGCGATGTTGTTGTATACGCGCACATGGTCGGGATTGACCGTCTGTTCGATCTCGGTGAGCAGCCTGTCGAGCATGCCCAGCTGCAGGGCGTTGCTGTCGATGACCAGGGACATGGTGTCGATGCCCGAGGGCATGTGCTCGAAGGAGATGTTGTTCTCTTCCAGAATGGAGAGGATCTTGCGCGTGAACCCGATCTCGGAATTCATCATGGACTTTTCGATGTGGATGACCGTAAAGTTCTTTTTGCCCGCGATGCCCGTCACGATATTGCCCGTGTAGCGGTACTTGGAGAGCGGCATGATCATGGTGCCCTCGTCCTCGGGACGGAAGGTGTTTCTGATGTTGATGGGGATATTTGCCCCGCGGACGGGGAAGATGGACTCGCTGTGCAGGACGTTCGCGCCCATGTACGACAGCTCACGCAGTTCCTTATAGGACAGCTCCCGGATTCCCTGCGGGTGCTCGACGATGCGCGGATCGCATGCCAGAAAACCGCTGACGTCCGTCCAGTTTTCATACAGATCGGCGAGCACCGCGCGGGCGACGACCGCACCCGAAATGTCGCTGCCGCCGCGGGAGAAGGTCTTGACCCTGCCGTTGCGGTAAGCGCCGTAGAAACCGGCAACGACCGCGTAGGGCTTGTCGGCAAGGGCGCGGGCGACGAGGGCATAGCTCTCTTCCGACGCAAACGTGCCGTCGTCGTTGAAGAGCATGACGTCCTGTGCGTCCACGAAGGGCACGCCCAGAAGTTCCGCCATGATGCGGCCGCTGAGGTATTCCCCGCGGGAAGCGGCGAAGTCCGCGCTCTTTTCCTCGCAGATGCGCCGTTCGGTCTCGTCGAGGATGGCGGCGAAGTCCGTTTTGATGCCGAGTTCGGCGACGATGTTTTCGAACCGCTGGCGGACTTTGGAGAACGCCGCTTCGCAGCTGCCCGTTTCCTCCGCTTCGCGCTCGCATTCATAGAGCATGTCCGTCACCTTGACGTCGTTGCTGAACCGCTTGCCGGGCGCGGACACCACGACATAGCGGCGGTCCTTGTCGCTTTTGACGATGTCTGCGACCTTTTGGATGGTATTGCCGTCCGCCATGGACGTGCCGCCGAATTTGCAAACTTTGATCGACATTCCGTTTTATATCTCCTTACATTCGGTGTAATATCTCTTTTCATACCCTTCCCCGACGGAAAAGGTCTTGCGGGGGAAGACGCCGTTTGCCGCCGCGCCGCGGAAAAAATCCGCCTTGCCGACGGGCTCGAAACGGACGCCCGCCCTGTCGGCGGCGGCGGAGACCAGCCCTTCCAGCTCTCTCCCGCCGTGTATATAATCGACCCCGCCGCCGCGCTCCGCCGTGTACGACGAGATGAATTTATCCGTAAAAGCGATCGCCGCCGCCACGTCCGTCCCCGCGGAAAACGACGCGATGCGGCCCTCTCTGTGCACGGGGAAGGGGCATGCCCTCTGCAGCGCCGAGAGGAACCCGGCGGCGTCCACGCCCGTAACGATGCGGTGGATGGGGTGAAAGACGACGGCGGGAGAACGGACGGAGACTGCCTCGCAAAGGGCGTACCTTGCGGGATGATTTTCCCGCTCCGCCGCGGACATGGCACCCTTCTTTTCCTCCCAACAGCGCTTTGCAGCCGCCAGCGAATGATTGCCGTCGCCCACGGCGAAGAGAAACCCGTCCTTTGCCGAAGCATACAGCCGCGACCGGATCTCCCGCGCGCTCTCCTCGCTTAAAAACCAACCGCGCAGATGCCCGCCGCCGCGGTTCAGCTCGAAGTCGTACAGCGCCTTTCCTTCCGGCGCGCCTTCCGCCGCGGGGGCAGGCAGGATATCCGCTTCGGGTGCGTCGTACAGGAGTATGACGTGTGGCAATTCAAGTTTTGCGCCTCGCCTGACAGCCATACGGGGCGGAAGGCGTTCGGGCACGGTCGCCTCCGTCGCGCGCACCGCGGCTTGTTCGCCGGGAGTAAAGGAGTAGTTTTCCAGATCGACCGCCAAGAGCAGGCCGCGGCGGACGGCGCCGTTCGGGAAAGTGCGTTCGGTGAGGACGAACCCGCGCGGCAGACGGCGGAAAATGCCCGCCGCGAGATAGCGTTCCATGTTTTCGTCCGCCGCCGCGATCTTCTCCGCCGCGTCCGCGTCCTGCAGGTACGCCTCGGGCAATATGAGCCGCAGGGTGGAGGGCGCGCCGCCGGTCTCCCTGTCCAATTCGTCCCAATAGCCCCTGTCCGACGTGAACTGATCGCACGCGATGACCGACCATGCCCGCATAAAGGCGGGATCGGCGGCATTTACGGGCAGGAGGATATGCGGGATATAAATAGTATTTTCGGAAAAGCGCATATCAGGCGAGCATGTTGAACACGATGACGCTGAAAAACGCCACGACGAGCGCGAGGACGCAGATCCCCGCATTGTTCACGATCTCCTCTTTGAGCCATTTGAAGAATTTCATCTTTCTCTCCTCACTGTCTGACGTTCTTTTTGCGCCCGGACTGCGGCGCGAAGTCTTTCCAATAGTATTCCTGCAACACCGCCCGCAGCATGTTATAGTCGGCATAGCGGGTGACTTTTCCCTGCTTGACGATGGAGATGATGCCCGTCTCTTCGGACACGATGAGCGAAGTGACGTTGGTCACCTCGGTGATGCCGATGCCCGCGCGGTGGCGGGTGCCGAGATCCTTGGGGTATTTTTCGTTGTTCTGCGTGAGGGGCAGAAAGCACCCCGCCGCCAAAATTTTATGCTCGTCGATGATCATCGCGCCGTCGTGCAGGGGCGCCTTGGGGAAAAATATCCCCTCGATGAGTTGCTGCGAGATGTCCGCGTCGAGCATGGTGCCGCTCTCTAAGATCTGTTTGGGCAGGTTGCCGTTAGAGAGGACGACCAGCGCGCCGATGTCGTTTTTGGACATATTCTGGAGCGCCTTGATGATCGCCTCGATGCACGCCTCGGTCTCGGGGCGGGTCCAGGTCGGGGCGGACGCAACGCCCGGCTGCGCGCCGTTCTTCTTTTCGCGGATGCTGCGCTTGATCTCCAAGCTGAAGAGAAGGAGCATGAACATGGACAAAAGCAGCAGGGAAAGCAGGAAAATGACCAGCCCCGATTCTTTGACGAACAGGCAGAGCACGCCCATTAAAACGATGACGACGACATAGACGGCGATGAGCCGGCAGGCGTCGTTGTTTTTCAGCACCTTGAAAACGTAATAGACGAGCAAAAAGATGAGCACCGTTTCCAAAAGATAGACGGGAGAAAATCCCGTGAACACGCCGACGAACGCGTCGGCTATCTCCTGCCAAGTCATATCCTTCTTACACCTCCCGCGCACGCTGCGCCTGCGGTTTTCAGATTTGAAAGATCCGCACGCGGAAGCCCGTGCCCCCGCCGCCGGAAAAATCTTTATAGTATCATTATATAGAAAAAAGGCGAAAAATCAAAGTAAAAATCAATAGGTTTTGAAAAATATTTTGCCGACGGACATCTTTAATGCCGCCGAAAAGGTGATTTCGCCCGCCCGCGCCCGCGCCAATACCCCGTAGAGGTCGGCATAATACCCGCCGAGCGCGTCTTTGTCGAACCGCGCTGCCTGCTCGCGGCTCTTTTTCACGGCGTATTCCTTCATGCCGAGCGCCTCCGCCGCCTGCCGGTCACTCCCCTTGAAAGACGAAACCTCGTAGAGCGTGCGGAAGTGCGAACAGAGCGCGTTCAGAAAGGCGTTCTCGTCGTACCCCTTGCCCACCATGCTCTCCATGATCTGCACGAAGCGGGTGTGATCCCTGCGCGCCGCCGCCTGTGACAGTTCATACAGCTTGTATTCCGCGTCGCGATAGACGAGGGCGTCGACGATCTCGGACGTTATTTCCGCCCGCCCGTCGGCTTCGGCGTACTCCTTCAATTTCTCCGTTTCCCCCGCGATGCGCGCCATGTTGCCGCCGCAATAGCGCACGACGTCCGTGCAGACCCTGCCGTCGGCGCGGATACCCGCGCGGCGGAGGGTGAGATAGACCCATTTGACGGCGTCCTGTTCGTCCGCGCGGCCGCAGTCCACAAAGGTCACGTTGGGCTTTTTCTTCCATTCGCACGATCCCGCTTTGGGCTTGCCCCCGGCGTTGACGATGAGGAGCGCCGTACTCTCCACGGGCTTCTCAAAGATCGGCCGCAGGTATGCCGCGTATTCCCGCTCGGCGGGATAGAACTCGGTGACGACGACCACCCGTTTTTCGCTCAGAAAGGGCAGCGCGTACACCGCCTCGGCGAGGCGGGAAATTTTATCCCCTTTCAGCGCGGCGCCGTCGAACGCCGTATAGTTGAGCTGCGGTTGCGAAAGGCATGCCGCTTTGATCATCTCCACGCCCTTGTCGCGGAAATAGAGTTCCTCCCCCTCGAAGAGATAGACGGGCTGCACCCCCTCGCTTTCGATGTGTTTTTTCAATGCGGTGAACTTCATTGCGTACCTCCCTTTGCGCCGGGACGGGCGGGGCATGCCCGCGAATAATTTCTCCTTTCAACCGACGGAATACCCGTTTTTCTCGGGCATGGTCATCTTTCTTTTGCCGTTCAGCGGCGAATGCCGCAAAAACGGACGACGGGCATTCACGATACACTCAGTATACCACGTTCTATGGTAAAAATCAACCCGTCGCGCGGCTCTGCGGCGAAAAGAGAAAAATCCGCGCTTGCCGCCGTGCCGTTGAACACGCCCGTGACGCCCGCATACGAGAGGAACAACTGCCCCGACGGACGGAAAACATAGTCCACGCCGTCCACGGAGAACGCGTCCGCCGACACCGTTTCGCGGTCGCGCAGGGAGAGCGTTACGTCCGACGGCACATAGGCGACCCGAAAGTCTGTGAACAGCAGGCTGCCCGCCACGGCGTTGGCGGTGTCCGAGAGAATGACGACCGCATCGGGCGCGGCGCCGTGCAAAAACAGAAAGGTCTGCAGGCGCGAAGAGCTCACCTCTCCGTTGACGAGCAGGACGTCGGCATTTTCCGTCTGTACCAGCGCGCAGCAGTAGTCGCCGTAATAGCACATCTGCACGACGCGGCAGGTTTGGGGCGGAACGTAATTGGTCAGCAACCCGGAGACGAACACGAACGCCGCCAAAAAACAGGCAAGGGCAGAGGCCGTTTGCCCTCTTGCGTTGACCCTGCCGCTCCACAATAAAAGCAGGAGATAGAAGGCGACGGCGGCGGCAAAACCGAAGGAAAAACCCTTGACGAGGAGGGAAGAAAAATCGGCGGCGCGAAAGAACAGCGCGAAGAGCGAAAGCGCCGCGGCTGGCAGAAACAGAATGACGGACGCGGCCGCGGGAAAGAGACAGGCGAGCAGGACGCCCGCAAGCAGGAACGGGAAATAGAAGGTGAAGAGCGGCAGGGCGGCAAGGTTCAGCAAGATGCCCCAGACCGACACATAGCCGAAGGCGTTCAGCATGACGGGCAGCAGGCAGAGCTGGACCGCCAGCGTGACCGCGACCGCCGAGAGCGGTTTCCGCAGAAGAGGCACGCGGCGGGACAGGGGCGAAAAGCACTTTTCGGCGGCGGGCGCGAGGGCGACGATGGCGATGTACGCCGCCGCGGAGAGCTGAAAGCCGAGGGAGAGCAGATAGACGGGATCGGCGAGCAGAATGACCCCGCAGGCAAACCCCGCCGCCTCGATGCCGTCCCGGCGGATACCGATCAGCGTGCAAACGGCGGTGGCGGCGCAGGTCAGAAACGCACGCATGGCGGAGGAGGAGAACCCGCACACGCCGCAAAAGAGGAACGCCGCGACGAGGGGCAGCGGAACGGAGAGCCATTTGGGCGCGCGCATCTTTTTCAGGAGAAACGCCAGCGCGCCGTAAAACACGCCGATGTGCATGCCGGACACCGCAAAGACGTGCGCCACGCCGCCGTAACGGACCGATTCCATCAGTCCCTCTTCGATGCCGTCCGTATAACCCGTCGTCAGCGCGTAGGCGAGCGCCGCTTCCTCCTCGGGCAGGCTGCCGTACAGCGCGCCCCGGATGCCCGTGCGCACGGCGGTGAAGAGATCGCCGCCCGCGCCTTCGTAGACGGGCGAGGCGGAGCAGGTCGCCGTATATTTGATGTTCCCCAGCACCATGTCCGCGCGGAACACCCCGTAGCGCAGGGCGCTGCCCGCCGGAGAGAGGTCGCCCGTGAAGGAGATGCGCATGCCCTACTCTCCGTTTTTGAGGGAGGCATAAAAATAGACGGTCACGTTGCCGTCCAACTCCCTTCCGTCAGCAGAAACGTCCGTGAGCAGAACGCGCGCATACCCGTCCTCCGTCTCCGTCAGTTCGGATATTTCCCCCGAAAGGGCGTATTCCCCTTCCCGGAACTGCTGCGCCCCGTAACTTTCCATCCGCAGCGCCAGCCCGCCCATGCCCACGCCGAACAGGGCAAGGAAAAGAAAGACGTACACTGCCGCCCGCCGTTTTCTGCGCGCAAAGACGAGGATCATCCCGAGCGGCAAAAGAAAAAGAAGGGCATACAGAAAGTGCACGCCGCAAAACAAAGCGGCGTAACAAAAACCCGCGCCCGTCGCCAGAGCAGCCGCCCCGACGGCGAACGGACGCAGATTGACGAAATCCTCTTCCGTATCCCCTTCTTTATGTACTCTGAACATCCTGCGTATCGGAGAAAACAATCAGACTTGATAACTCTTGAATGCCTTGGCGATCTGCACGCGGTCGTCGAAGACGGCGTCCTCGTACTCCCGCTCGGTGTGCACGGGCCAAAGGTGCGTGAGCACGGCTTTCAGGTCATATTTGATGACGAGATCCTTCATTTTTTCCGCGCTGAGATGCCCGCCCGCCCCCTTGTATTCCTTTCCGATGAGGGGCGCGCCACCCAACCACAGGTCACATTCGCGGAGCAGACGGCCCAGCGCGGGGCACTCGTTGGTGTCGCCCGAATAGACCAACCTGCGCCCGCTCGATTTTTCCGTCAGGCGCACGCCGTAATTCGGCACGCCGTGATTGAGGCGGGAGAACTCCGCCTGTAAGCCCGCAAACTCGTACATGCCCCCTTCCTTCACGCCGACGAAGCGGAAATACGGGTACATCCGCTCGAGCTGGGCGACATCCTCCGCGACGGGCGGGACGTAACAGGGGATGCGTCCCTGGAACTTTCCGGCTTTGGCGAGCGATTCGAGATAATAATTGAACACGCCCATGTCCGAAAAATGGTCGAAATGCAGGTGGGAAATGGTCACGGCGGCGATGTTCTCGGGCTTGCAGAGTTTGCCGATGCGCGCAAAGACGCCGCTGCCCATGTCCATCATGACGAACCCTTCGCCCGTGCGCACCAAATAGCCCGCCGTCGCGCCGTACGAGGCGGGATAGGGACCGTTGCAACCCAATACGATGACTTCCATAAAAATTTTCTCCCTTTCGATTTTATTTTTGACGGCCGAAGCCGTTCTTTTTACTGTATTGCCGCGGACGGAGCCTTATGCCAGCGAAATGCGGTCGGAGACCGAGCGCAGGAACAGCCCTTCCTTTTCGCCCAGCGTGATGCAGGCGTTGACGAACGCCGTGGTGCGGTCGCCCGGCTTTTGCAGCCGGAAGGACGCCACGGCCAGGGACACGATCTCGTCGACGTACAGCGCGACCTTGTCTTCGAGCGCGGCGCGGATGAGCGCAACCACGTCGTAGGGGGTCAGGTCGGATTCGCTGCGGCGCAACGGTTCCCCTTCCTCCACGCGGTAGCGGTCGAAATTGTTGTAGCGGTCGGTCTTGCGGTAATAGGTCTCGCCGAGGAATTTTTCCGCCTTGAACCCGCAGGAGTCGATGAGCCGGTCGAGCCTGCCCTCCACTTTCGCGCCGTATTTGGAAATGCCGAGCGTGGCAAGGCAGCGGCGTTTCAGAAATCCCGCCGAGATCGGCTCTTCCGCCGCCACGATCTGTTTGAGGCGGGCGACGATCTCCTGTTCGTTGCCGTTTTCGGTGACGAACGACGCCGACTCGGTGCGCGACTCGAGCTTTGCCCCCTTATAGGCGCGCTTTGCGCGTGCGAGTGCGCTGCCCCCGCGTTTGTCCGCGCCCGTCAGGCGGTCGAGCGTTTCCTTGACTTTCTTGATCTCCCGCTTGGGATTGTTGTAATAGTTGACGCTGTACAGGCGCATGACGTTCCAGTTGTTGCGTTTGAGCGTGCGGATCTGCAGCACGTTCCTGTCCTTGACGGAAAACTGCGTGGATGCGTCCATGATGACGGCGAGGATGAATCGGGACTTGTTCTTGGGATCGACCACGGCGACGTCTATCTTGAAACTGGACGCGCCCACGTCGCGGCGGCAGTCATAACCGTAGGCGGAGAGTTCCTCCGCGACATATTTGCCGATGCTCTCCGTGCGCACGGTCTGCGTGCTGTCCACGGCGAGGGACGTCCTGCCCCTCTGCGCAAATTCGAGGAAGGCTTTGAGCCCCGCCACGCCCTTGGAATTGGTCTTGGAGAGGTCGATGAGCGCGGACGTCATGGAGGAGAACACCACCATCTCTTCCCGCGCGCGCGACACGGCGACGTTCAGCCGCCGCCAGCCGCCCGCCTGGTTCAGGGGCCCGAAGTTCAGGGACACCCGCCCCTGCCGGTCGGGACCGTAGCACACCGAGAACAGAATGACGTCCCGCTCGTCGCCCTGCACGTTTTCGAGATTCTTGACAAAGAGGGGTTCCTCCCGCTCGTATGCCGCCTCTTCCAGACGGTTATCGGCGATGGCGCGGGAAAGCCGCCGCTCGATGTAGTCCTTCTGCACGCTCGAGAAGGTGACGATGCCCATGCTCGAACGGCTCAGGACGGGGTCTTTCAGGCGGCGCACCACTTCGGCGATGAGCGCGGTCGCCTCCGCCTCGTTGCGCTTGGTCGCGCCGCGGTCGTAGACGCCGTTCTCCACCAATACCATCTTCACTTTGCTGTCCAGCGCGTCGGGGGACGGGAAGGTGCAGAGCTTGCCGCCGTAATACATGTGATTGGAGAAGGCGATGAGGCTCTCGTGCTTGCTTCTGTAATGCCAGACGAGCGAACGCTCGGGAATGCCGAGCGCGAGGCAGTCGTCCAGAATGCTCTCCATGTCCTCGCTTTCGAGGTTGTCCTCGTCGACATACGTCGTGGAGAAGAACGCCGTGGGCGGGAGTTGCTTGGGGTCGCCGACGACGATGGCGCTCTTGGCGCGCGCCAGCGCCCCGACCGCCTCGGAAGTGGGCATCTGCGAAGCCTCGTCGAAGATGACGAGGTCGAAGTCCGCCGTCGGCTGCAGATACTGCGCCACGGTCAGCGGGCTCATCAGCATGCAGGGCGCCACGACCTTCATCAGCTCGGGCGTGTCTTTCAGCAGATTGCGGATACCCATGCCCCGCATTTTGCCCTTCAACGTGCGGGTGAGCGCGACGAGCTCGAGGCTCAGCGGGCCGTCCGTATTGGGCGCGGGCAGACGGGAGATGAGGTTGCGGCGGATGACCTCGCGGGAGAGTTCGTTGAACTTGTCCGTCGTCAGGCGGAACTGTTCGACCGTCTCCTCGAAAACCGCCGCCGAAAAGCGGGAGAGCACGGGGTCGGCGGGAATGTTGATGTCCAGGAAATTGCGGTAGATGTTCTTGCGGAACGCCGACGTGATGTTTTCGCTCGAGATCCTGCCGCTCTCCAGCGCGTCCACGATGAATTTGAGCCCGCTGTCGTTGAGTTCTTCGGCGGTCTTGGAATAGGCGCACCAGCTTGCCAGCATGTCGATGTTGTCGATGAGCGCTCCCGCCTTGGCGGTATAATAGTCCAGAAGATCGTCGCTTGCAAGGTCTTCCTTGCGGGCATGGATAGCACGGCAGAAGCGCGCCTCGGCGCGCTCGAACCCGTCCGCCGCCTCGATGAGCCCTTCGAGCGCGGGCGCGGAATAACCGCACACGGCGCGGTGGCACATGCTGTTGAAACTGTCGGCGTTGTAGTCCATGAAGAGCTCGGCGCAGATCTCGTGCATGTGATAGAGTTCGCGCAGGTATTCGGCGCGCTTTTTGAAATCGATGCCGCCGAAGAGGTTGAGGAAATTTTTGGCGAACGCGGTGTTATCCGTGATGCGTCCCATCGCCGCATAAATGTCATAGACCGTTTCGAGAAACTTTTTGGCATCCCCCTCGTCGATCTTGCCGTAGGCGACGCGGGAAAGCTTTTTCATGACGTCCGTCAACTCGCGCGAGGTGTGGTAACTGCCGCTCCAATTTTCAAGCGCCGCCCCCATCTTGGGATATTCCTTGCGGATGTCGACGAGCGATTTGAAGTGCTTGTAATAGTATTCGAGACAGCTGTCCAACCGCTTGTTGGCGTTGAAAAAGACGTAAAACTCCGCCTCGTCCGCCGCGAAAAACTTATTGAGCCTGCCCGAGGAGAGGATGGCGACCAACTCGCGCAGAAGTTCGATCTTGCGCCGCGTGAAGGCGCTGATGCGCTGGCGGTAGAGCTCCAGAAAGAGCCCGAGGTAATTTTTGAGATGCTTGATCTCCACGAGCATGACCTCGCAGGCGCAATACACGGCGTCGCGCACTTCCTGCGAATACTCGGTGAGGTTGACGTTTTCGAAGGGCGAATTGTAGACCCCGCCGCACTCCTTCGCCGCCGCCGAGGCGTTCAGGAGCATGGTCTCGTATTTTTTGAGTTTTTCCTCGGTCAGGCTGTCGTAGAAGGTGCTTTCGATGTTCAGTATCTCGGGAGCGTTCTTGTTTTTCAGGTAAATGAGCAGCGCCTCGTACACCGAAACGCCCAGGCGGCGTTTTTTGTGCAGCGCCGACAGGGGGTCGTTGATGAGTTTCCTCAGTTCCGCAATGCTGTCCGCGCTCTGGTCGAAGTCCCCTTCCGCTCCGTCGTCCGCCCGTTCGCCCTCGGCGGGCTGTGCGAGCGCGAGCGTGCTCTCTAATTTCTTGACGACCTCAGATTTATCCGTCTTGTTCGCATAGAGTTCCAGGCAGAAGTCGCCGATGCCGATGGCGTCGAGGCGCTTTTTGACGACGTCGAGCGCCGCCTGTTTTTCGGCGACGAAGAGCACGCGCTTGCCGTCGTTGAGCGCGTTGGCGATCATGTTGGTGATGGTCTGGCTCTTGCCCGTGCCGGGCGGCCCGTGCAGGACGAAGGTCTTGCCCGTCTGCGAAAGGGCGATCGCCTCGTACTGCGAACTGTCCGCGACGAGCGGGGTGAGCGTGCGCTTCGGGGGGGCATCGTCCTCCCCTTCGATGTCCGCCGAACCGTCGCCGAGTTCGTTGCGGTTGTCGAGGAGAGAGGAGATGAGCGGGTTCTTTTTGAACTCGTCGATGTTGCGGCGCACGTCGTTCCACATGAGATAGCGCGCGAAGGAGAAGGCGGCGAGGTACACGTCGTCGTACACGTCCCAGCCCTTCCGGTCGACGATCTCCATCTTGACCATGGCGAGGATCTCGGAGATCTTGAGCGCGGAGATGTCCCCGCCCAGCCCGCGGATGTCCACGTCGAATTCCTGCTTCAGAAATTCGAGCAGCGTGGCGTTGACGCTGAACTCCTCGTCGAGCGCCGCGACGGTGTAAGCGTCCCGCCCGCGGTTCTTGCGGATGGCGACGGGCTGCAAAACGAGGGGCGCAAATTTATCCTTTCCGTCCTCTTTGGATTTCCATTTGAGAAAGCCGAAGGCGGCGTACAAAACCTGCGTGCCCGACTCTTCGCTCGCCTCCCTGCCGCGGCGGACGAGGTAGGAGAGCGCCTCGTTCATCGAATGCACGTCGGCGTAGGTGCGCAGGATACCGTTTTCGTTTTCGAGATGCACGAGATCCTTCTTGGCGCGGAGCTCGGCGGACGAACCGAAGAAGAGACGGGTCTCGAACGCGCTCCGCGCGTCCCGCCCGCAGATATTCTTTTCCGCCCCCGAAAGGCAGGCGTAGGCGCTGTCCGCGTCCGCCGCGACGATGTGCAGGACGTTCCGCCGCACGTCGAAATTCAACAGCGTGTTCTTCATGGAGAGGTCGAGAAGCCGCCGCTCCCACTGCTTGTTCTTGGACTGCTTGCCTTCGAGGCTGAGTTTTTTCAGTTCGGGCAGATCCTGCGGCGCGTCGGACGCCATCTCCTTTTCGGTGAGGATCTCATACCCCTTTACCCCCTGGGTGCGCAGGGGCAGGGGACGGATGCTGTCGATGCGGCAGCGGCGCACGTCCACGAAATTTTCATATGCGCCCGACTGCAGTTTCTGCGCGAAATGCGCCTCCGCCGTGGGATAACCGATGCTCTTGTTGTCGAAGAGGTCGTTGACGTCGAAGAGGCTTAAATTGTTTATGCCGGGCGAGATGTACTTGCCGAGGCGCTGCATGTCGTCGCTGACGCCGTCGAGGGCGCAGGTATCATACAGCCACACGCCGCAGGCGGCGCTTTCCCTACCCACGACGAGGACGGGATGCAACCCCGCACGTTCGAGGCAAGCCGCCGCAAAGACGGCCAGCTGCAGCTTGTTCAGCCGCCGCGTTTTGACGGCGTCCGTACATCCCGCCGGGGCGGGCAGAGAGAGATCGACGGGCTCACTTTCGGTCAGGCAGAGATGTTTGATCGCCATGAAGACGGCGGCAGTCACTTGGCGGACCTTGTTTTTGTCGGCCGCGGCATAGCCGCTTAACTCGCTGTCCATCTTCCACTTTTTGAGCTGTTCGGCGGCGTCGGAGAGCACTTTGTCGCAGTCGGCGAGGCGGGGACGGACGAAGTACGCGAGGTATTCGCTGTTGCCCTCCAGCCCGCACCACCAGTCGAAGGGCAGGACGGTGCTCTCCACCCGTTCGCTCGCCAGGACCGCCTTGTCCTTGGTGACTTTGACGGTGATCCCGACGGTCCTGACCTCGCTGCATTCGATGAAATAGAGGGGCGAGAGGATGTAGTCGAAGAGCACTTCCACCGTGCTCTGGCCGGGCATCTCTTCGATGACGCGGCTGCTTTCGAGGAGAAGGTTTTCCTCGGCGGACACCGTGACGGTGACGTCGTTCACGGCGGCGGAGCCGTTGTTGCGCAGTTTCAAGACCGAAAAGACGGACGTGCGCCCGACAAAATCGGCGTAAGACAAAAACTTCTGCGGCTGTACCGTCAGTTTGAGCTGCTCCTGTAAAGTTTTGATCGCTTTGCTTCCTGCCATATTTTTACCCCTGTTCCGTAAATTGCGTCGGCATTTTCTGTCTGCCTTTCATTGTAGCACAATCGTCCCGAAAAAGCAAGGGCGCGACGGTGAAAATTTATTCGAAAATTTTCCCGCCGCGCCGTTCTTTGCGCTGTGTTTTTATGCTTGCGGCCGCGCGGTCACATTCTGATCTCCACGCCGAGGTTGTGTTTCAGATTGCCCAGGATCTTGCGGACGAACCCGTCGACCGCTTCGGGCGAGAGCGCCTTTTCCGCCGAAGCCTCCGGCTCGAACGTGAGCGTGAACGCCATGCTCTTCTTGCCCGCGGGCACCTGACCGCCGCGGTACACGTCAAAGAGCTGCACGTCCTTCACGGCGCGGCAGGCATGGACAACGGTTGCCACGATGTCGCCGCAGGGCACGTTTTCGTCCGCGAGCAGCGCAAGGTCGCGCCGCACGGCGGGGAAGCGGGGCAGCCCTTGATACTTGGTGGCGTCCGTGAATTTGCGGGAAGCCGTCTCGTAATCGAATTCGGCGAGGTACACCTTTCGCTCGACGGCAAGTTCCGCGGCGAGGCGCAGGTCGAGTTCGCCGAGGTAGCCGACAATTTTTTCGCCGAGCAGGATCTCCGCCGTCACGCCGGGGTGCAGGAAGGGCTTCTGCGCGCGACGGAAGGCGAATTTGACGCCGAACGCGTCGCCGACCGCCTCGATCGCCCCCTTCACGTCGAAGAAATCGCAGTCCCCCCACGCGCCGAGGCAGAGGGTCTTTTTCTCCGCGGGCTGTTCCTTCAGAGGCAATTCGCGGGGAATGTAGACGTTGGCGACCTCGAAGAGTTTGCCGTTCTCGTTGCCGCGGCGGAGGTTACGCACGACGTTGTCGAGCATGGAGGGCGCGAGGAAGGTGCGCAGGACGGAGAGGTCCTCTCCCAGCGGGTTGACGATCTTCACGGCCTTCCGCTCGGGCGCGTCGGCGGGCAGCCCGAAGAGGTCGAAGGACTTGGGCGAGAAGAAGGAATAGTTCATCGATTCCGAAAATCCCTGCAGGCGCAGGACGTCCTTGAAGCGGTTCATGCGCTTTTGTTCTTCGTTGAGCCCGCCCGCGGTGACGGACGCCTTTTCGAGGAATGTGGGCGCAATGTTGTCGTACCCGTACATGCGGATGACCTCTTCGGCGAGGTCGGGCCAGCCGTCCACATCCTCGCGGTAAGGGGGCACAATCACGGACATGGTATCGCCGTCTTTATCCAAAGTCACCTCAAAATGCAGGCTTTTGAGAATGTCCGTGACCGTTCGGACGGGCACTTCGATGCCGAGCAGGGAATTGATCTTTGCGATGCTTGCCGTCATCTCTTTGCCCTTGGTTTCGGCGTGATTGCAGTCGATGTGCACGTTCGTCACGGTGCCGCATCCGAGCTCTTCCACAAGGTGCAGGGCGCGCGCCATGCCGAACTCGGTAGTGTAGGCGTCCACCCCGCGCTCGTAGCGGGCAGAGGAATCCGAACTCTGTCCCAGCGCGCGGGAGGTGCGCCGCACGTTGTCGCGGGCGAACTTGGCGCTTTCGAAGAACACGCGCCCCGTATTTTCGGTGATCTCGCTGTTCAGCCCGCCCATGATGCCTGCCAGCGCGACGGGCTTGCTCCCGTCACAGATGACGAGATTTTCATGGTTCAAGGTAAATTCTTTGCCGTCGAGGGTGGTGATCTTCTCGCCGTCGGCGGCGCGGCGCACCACGATCTCCCGCCCCGAGAGCGTATCCATGTCGAAAGAGTGCATGGGCTGCCCCATTTCCAGAAGCACGAAGTTGGTGATGTCCACAATGTTGGAGATGGAGCGGATGCCGCAGAGCGCGAGCCGCCGGCGCATCCACGCGGGCGATTTTCCGATTTTGATATCCGTGACGGCATGCCCGATGTAGCGGGGGCAGAGCGCCGTGTCCTCCACGCGCACTTTCATGTTGCGCTCTTCCCCTTTCGCCTCGGACATGGTGTATGTGAAAGAAGGCATTTTGAGCGGCTTACGGAGCACCGCCGCCACTTCGCGCGCGATTCCCAGCACGCACTGGCAGTCGGGGCGGTTGGCGGTCACGGCGATATCAAAGACATAATCGTCCAGCCCCACGACCTTGCGGACGTCCTCTCCCACGGGCGTATCCTTGTCGAGGATGAGAATGCCGTAGATCTCCGCGCCGGGATAGAAGTCGTCGTTGATGCCCAGCTCTTCGCCCGAACACATCATGCCGTTCGAGGCGACGCCGCGCAGTTTGCCGTTCTTGATCTTCATCACCTGCCCGTCGTGCAGGACGGTGGCGCCGTTCAAGGCGGCGGGCACCTTGGCGCCGACGAATACGTTGTCCGCCGCCGTGCAGATCTGCACCGTGCCGATCTCTTCGCCGAAATACACCCGGCAGACCTGCAGTTTATCGGCGTCGGGGTGCTTTTGAATGTCCGTGATCTCCCCGACGTACACCCCCGTCACGTCCTTGCCGAGGTAGAGGAGCTCCTCCACTTCGAACCCGCAGGAGAAGAGTTTGTCCTGCAGCGCCTGCGCGGAGCAGTCTATGTCCACATAATCTTTGAGCCAGGAAAAAGGTACTTTCATACTTTTAGTTAAACTCCTTTTGAATAAACACTCTTTTGAAAACCGCATTTGAAAAACAGGCGCGCGTCAGACAAGGAGAGTGCGGATCTGCCGCAGGGAGCGTACAAAGACGTACGTGACCAAGGCAAAACGCAAACTCGACGCAGTATCACGCGATGCATGTTTTTCAAATCTTCTCAGTCCTTGAATTGGGTCAGGAACCGCACGTCGTTGTCATAGAAATTCTTGATGTTGTTGACGCCGTATTTGAGCATGGCGATGCGCTCGAGCCCCATGCCAAAGGCAAAGCCCGTGTACTCGTCGGGATCGACGCCGCAGTTTTCCGGCACGCGGCGGTTGACCATGCCCGAGCCGAGCACCTCGATCCAGCCCGTGCCCTTGCACAGGCGGCAGCCCTTGCCGCCGCAGACAAAGCAGCTCAGGTCGACCTCCACGGAGGGTTCGGTGAAGGGGAAGTAGGAAGGGCGCAGACGCACTTTCGTGTCAGACGTGAACATCTTAGCGGCGAACGCGGAGAGCATGCCCTTCAAATCGCACAGCGTGATGCCCTTGTCCACGACCAGCCCCTCCATCTGGTGGAACATGGGCGAATGGGTGGCGTCGTCGTCGGGGCGGAAGACCCTGCCGGGCGACAGCACCTTGATGGGCGGCTTCTTGTTCTGCATGACGCGGATCTGCCCCGCCGAAGTCTGCGTGCGCAAAAGCAGGTCGCCTCCCAGATAGAAAGTGTCCTGCATGTCCCGCGAGGGGTGATCGGCGGGCGTGTTGAGCGCGGTAAAGTTATAGTATTCAGTCTCCGTTTCCGGACCCTCGAATACCTCGAACCCCATGCCCGCAAAGATGTCGATGAGTTGGTTCTTGACGAGCGTGACGGGGTGCAGCGAGCCCTCGGCATGCTTTCTGCCGGGCAGGGTGACGTCCACCTGTTCGGCGGCATAACGCGCCTCCAATTCCTTCCGGTTGAGTTCCTTTTCGCGCGCCTCGAAGAGGGCTTCTATCTCTTCTTTGAGCGCGTTGACCGTCTTGCCGAAGGCGGGGCGTTCCTCTTTGGGAAGGTCCCGCATGCCGCTCATGACCGCTTTGAGTTTTGCCTGCACGCCGGTCTTTGCCGCGTACAATTCCTTGCCCGAAGCCGCCTTTGCCGCCGCGTCCGACGCAAATTGCCGCAATTCTTCGATCTGCCGATTGTCCATGATCTGGTATCTCCTCTCTTATGATTATTCTCGATAAAAAAACGCCCTGCGGGTCAACGCATGACCCGCAGGGCGAAAATTTTCCGCTGTACCACCTGCATTCGGGAGAATTTTCTCTCCCCTCCCGTCCCCTTAACGCGGGGAGAAACGCCTCTCCCTACTTTCTTTCACTTTCAGAAGAGGGGCTCCAAAGCGAAACGGCAGTCCTTGCCGCCCCCGCGCGCCTTTCAGCCTGCGGACGCGCTCTCTTTCGGAAGGGCTTTTCGGGCAGAACGCCTGTCTTTTTCAACGCCTTTCCTCTATTATAGAAAATTTATCGGGGCTTGTCAACCGTTTTTCCCGCCGTTTTTCATGCGGCCTGTCACTGATTGTACCTTTTGTTGTTGAAATATTCGGCGACCTTTTCGGGCAAAAGCCGTTCCATCATGCGGTAGACCTTGTTTTTCCCGCCCGTGGCGAAGGTGACGGCGGGATTGGCGCGCAGCGCCTGCGCGACGATCTCCCCCGCGACGACCTGCGGGTCCATGCCGCCCTGCTCCATGTTGCCGAGCGCCGCCACCGCCTTGTGCACGTCCTTGGCGTACTCCCCGTTCTCCTCGTCCGGATAGACCTTGCGCTTGAAGGTGAAGGACGTGGACGTGCCGCCCGGCTGCACGGCGGTGAGGGTGATGCCGTAACGCCTGAGCTCGGTGCGCGCCCCCTTGACCAGCATATCGAGCGCGGCCTTGGCGGAGGAATAGAAACTATCGAAGGGCACGGGATAGAGGCTGCCCAGCGAGCCGATGAGAAAAATTTTGCCCCCCTGCTTTTTCATGTACGGCAACACGCCGCGGACAGCGCGCAGCGCGCCGAAATAGTTGACCTCGAAGAGATAGCGGATGTCCGTCTCCCTGGCGAATTCGACGGGCGCCGCCATGGAAAAGCCCGCCGAATAGACGAGCAGGGAGATATTCCCGTACTCCGCGCCCGCCGCCTGCAGGGCGTGTTCCAATTCCTCTCCCTGCGTTATGTCCGCGGTGATGTTCCGCAGCCGTTCGTTTTTCGCCACGCTGCGCGAGATATTGACGACGGCATACCCCTTCGAAAGGAGTGCCTGCGCCACTTCCAGCCCGATGCCCGACGAACCGCCGACGACGACCGCCGCGGGGCGAGGCCCGCCGCGGTTCTCCCGCGCGCTTTCCCGCTCCCCTCTCCTGTCCTTTCCGCCCTCTTTTGCGTCCGATACGGTGTTCTTTTCCGTCACATTCTTTTCCATGCCGACAGTATCTGCAGCCGCAAGAAAAATTATGCGCGCCTGCCGTATTTTCCCTTTTGCCCGTTTTTTCGTTCAACCGAGCGCGAGGTCGAGGACCATCATCAGCGCGAACCCGAGCACCACGCCCGCCGAGGCGATGCGCTTGTGCTTTTCGAAACAGTCGGGAATAAGTTCGGAGCAGACTACGGCGATCATCGCGCCCGCCGAAAAGGAGAGCGTCCAAGGCATCAGCCCCGCCGCCCCTTCGGCCGCCACCGCGCCGCAGACCGCCGCAAAGATCTCTACCATGCCCGAAAGAAAGGACAAAAAGAACGCCTTTTTGCTGCTCATTCCGCCCGCCCGCAGGGGGTAGGCGACGCACGCGCCTTCGGGAAAATTCTGGATGCCGATGCCGACGGCGAGCATGAGCGCCGAGACCGCGCCCGCCGCATCCCCCGCCGCCACCGAGGCAAACGCCACGCCGACCGCCATGCCCTCGGGAATGTTGTGCAAAGTCACGGCGACATACAGGAGGGCGCTCTTGCCGCCCTGCGCCCCGTCCCCCTTTTTCGCCCTGCCGAGAAGCAGATCGCCTATGGCGATGAACCCGCCGCCGAGCAGAAAACCGACGGTCACCACAATGTAGACGGGCAATTGGCTTTCGCATTCGATGGCGGGCAGGAGCAGAGAAAAGAAACTCGCCGCGATCATGATGCCCGCCGCGCCGCCCGTCATCGCCGTCAGAAATTTTTCGTTTATTTTTTTGGAAAAAAACACCAGGCTCGCCCCTGCCGCCGTCATCAGACAAGTAAAGAGGGAGGCAAAGAGCGCCTGCCACACGCTGCTAAGATCGATAAACCACTCCATTGTAAAATCAGTCCTCCTCCGTAGAAAGTACCTTATTTACAATGTATGCCCCGCCGCCCCCGAAAGGTGCCCTTCCCTGCATTTTTTCGGGCAGAAGTTCCGGCATAACGGGGAAAAAAACGGACAAAATAAGAGTATGAAACGGAAAATCGTGCGCATCGGGTTCTGCATGTTTCTGACGGCGCTCCTGCTGTTTTGTTACGGCCGCTATCAGACATTGCACAAGCCCGTCTTTGCGTTCGGGCAGGAAAACAAATGCATCTATCTGACGTTCGACGACGGCCCCTCCGACTCCACCACGCCCTACATTCTCGACGTACTGCGGGAGGAGGGCGTGCACGCCACCTTTTTCATCATCGGCAGGCAGGCGGAACTGCGCCCCGCCATCATCGAACGCATCTATCAGAGCGGGCATGCCCTGGGGATACACTCCTATTCTCACGAATATGCCGAAATCTACGCCTCGCCCGCCGCCCTGCTCGAAGACATCAAAAAATGCTCTGCCGTATTGGAGAGCATTCTGGGACTGGAAACCGATTTATACCGCTTTCCCGGGGGAAGTTATTCCTTGCGGCAAGAGCTTGTAGACTGCGTGAAAAAAGCGGGGTACCGCTATGTGGACTGGAACGCCAGCTGCCGCGACGCCGAGATCCCGGGCGCGAGCCCCGACGAACTGTTTCGCGCCGCACGGGACACCCCCGCCGACAGAAGCCGCATCGTGTTGCTGCTCCACGACGGCGCACACCGGCAGAACACCGTGGCGGCGCTGAAAAAAATCATCCGTTATTATAAGGAACAGGGATACGAATTCAGGACTTTGTAGGATTGTCCGACAGTTTGTCCGCGCCCCTGCCGTCGCGCACGTTTTCCGCCTTTGCCTCGGGCATGGCGGCTTTCTTTTTGCGTTCCGCCAGCCAAAGAACGAACGGGAAGGCGGCGCCGCCCAGGAAATTCCCGACGACG
This sequence comes from Clostridia bacterium, assembly GCA_017886575.1. Classification (GTDB taxonomy): domain Bacteria; phylum Bacillota; class Clostridia; order Christensenellales; family Borkfalkiaceae; genus RGIG4074. The sequence goes on along the minus strand of JAGHJP010000035.1, from coordinate 26,762 downwards.
GTCAGAAGAATGTACGCCAAAACCTGCCAGGACACTTCGCCGAGATAATAGAAGTAGAGCATGTTTGCCACCGAGTGGTCGAACCCGCAGAAGGCGAACACGGCGATGGGCAGCACGACGCCGAGCGTGGGGCTGAGCCCCTTTTCGGGCGCGGCGCGCACCGAGCGCACGGAAAAGGTGATGAGCACGCCGCACAGCGCGGCGGAACAGAGATCCTCGAGATACCACCATCCGCTTGCGAGTTTGCCGCTCATGAGCGACGCCGCCTGCGCGGCGACGGCGTCTCCCAAAAAGGAGAACCGCGCCAGGAGCGCGACGGCGCCGATGCCGACGGCATTGCAGAGGAAACAGACGGGAAGCTGCCAGAGATTTTTAACGCCCAACGCGGTGACGGATGCCACCATGCCCGTGAAAAGCTTCATTTCATATGTGATGATGACGAACATGCCGACCGTGAAAAAACACGCGCCGACCAGCCTGCCCGCCGGCCCGGCAAGGATAGAATTGGCATAGAGTGACGCGACGGCTCCCAGCCCGATGGCGGCGCCCGCAAAGCACGCTTTCGCCATGAAGATCATGATTTCTTTCTTACGCATAACGGCATAATATTATCATAAAGCCGCAAAAAAAGCAAATAAAAAATCGGGAATATGTAAAAAACGCCCGCAATGTATGAAAACGGGCGTTTTTTTGCATTATATTCTGTTTTTACAAAATTATTTTTTCACAGAACGGCTGCCGCCAGCATGACCCCGGCAAACAAGGTACCGCTCTCCAGCTTCCATTCCCCGTCCTGCTGCACGAGCACGACGCTCACTTCCGATTCTGTTTTCTCTGTATCGCGCACGAAGTCCATTTCGATATCGAAGCGCTTTTCCGCCACGTCGAGAGGGACCTTCCCCGTTTCCGACGTCGATGCCTGCGCCGCAATGGCGACCGCAAAGATGCCGAGCGCCTGCGCTGTATTATAGTTGGAACAGATCAGCTGCAACGTCTTCTGCGTACCGTCTGCATTCTCCTCCTCGGAATCGACGGTGTATTCGAACCCGCGCATGCATTCTTTGAGTAAATCTTCACAGAACTTCTTCACGTCCTCCGTTTCTCCGTCGATGATGTCCGTGAACTCGACCGCCATTTCCATGGCGGGATCGGTATCCTAAAAAGAATCCGCATCCACGCAGTAGGAAGCCGCTTTCTCCATATCGAGTGATCGCATCGCCCGCGTGAACCCGTCCAGCGTGGCATTGCCTCCGCCGCCGCAGGCGGCAAACGAAAAGAGCAACGCTCCGCAGAGCACGCCGGCCAAAAGTACTTTTGCTTTCTTCATAAAATTTCCCCCCTTTCGGTTTTTGTATTTTCATTATACAACATATCCGCGCAAAATGCAATACCCTCGTTCAAAATTTTTACTATATTTATTTTTTCCGGCATACAGGGCGCCACCGCATTCTTTTGCCACGGAAAAAGGCGCCCGCCAAAGGACGCCTTTCCGTTGCGCTTATAAACAACGATCATCCGCCGTCAGCCGTAAATGGCAGCGATCAGCGCCGTGGCAGTCGCCGCTTCCAGCAACCAGTCGCCGTCGTCGTTCTGCACGAGCACGACGGTCGTAGTTGCCTCCACCTTTTCCATATCGTCCAAAAGGTCATTGACCGTGGATCTGGTCGCTTCCGACCCGGTCAAAATCGCCGCGGCGTATTTCACAGCGAGTTCCGTACCGCTGTATCCGCTGTAAGAGATCTCAATCGTGCAGGCCGTCTCATCCGAATTCATGGTCTCTTCCTCTACGCTGTAACGGAAGCTGCCCGCAGCCTTCTCGAAGATGTACTGATACATTTCACCCGTTTCGCTTTCGGGATTGTCCAGATCCGGCTGGCCGACGACATATTCCGCCGCCTTCTCGAAATCCGCCCGCTTGACCGCGCTGACAAAAGCGGAAAGAGAACCCCTCGCCCCGCCGCAAGCCGCCAACGAAAACAGGAGCACGCTCGCCACAAGCGCCGCAAAAATTATCTTTACCTTTTTCATGATACAAACTCCTTACATAAATTTTGTACTTCCATTATACATTCCTTTTCCGAAAAAAGCAAGAGTTTACCGAAAAAAATTTTTATTTTCTTTCATTTATTGTTAAAAGTTCACTTTGTGAACGAGCTTCCCCCTGCGGGCGGAAACGCAGCGCGGACGGCATTCAAAGCCGTCCGCGCGTCTTACATTGTTCTCTTCTTGTTCTTCGCGCCGCCCCCTAAGCCGCCGCTTCTGCCTGCCACGCCTCGGGCATACGGCGGTTTTCCCCAAACCATGCGGTGTCTTTGAGCAGGGTCGTATTGTCCGACGCATACACGACGGGCGCGCCCGCGGCGTTCGCGCACACGGCGATGTTGCCGTTGAGAGAGGTATACGCGCCCTTGGAATAATCGACGCACAGGCTGGTGGCGTACACCTTGTCGGTATACGGCGCGACGCGGTCGATGAATTCCTGCGTGGGGAATTGGTTTTCGTTGGTTTTGGTGTACTCCGGGCTGCCCGTACAGCAGCACACGCACACGATCTCGGGCCGGATGACGTTCAGAAGCACGTTCGTCGAAGAGGTCTTGGAGCCGTGGTGCCCCGCCTTGTAGAGATCCACCTGCGGCAGGTCGTTCATCTCGACAAGATATTCCTCGCCGTCCTCTTCCAGATCGCCCGTGAAGAGATAGTGCTTGGCGCTTTCCCCTTCGCCCTGGTTGACCATCGCGCAGACCGAATGGTCGTTTTCGCTCGACGCGCGGTTATAATAATAGTAACTGTCCAAAATCTGCAACTCGACGCCGTTGCCGAGGTCGAACACGGGCGACGCGCCGTTTTCGCCGCGGACGCACTCGGCGGCGGTATACACCGTTGCGCCGTTCTCCTCTTCTTCCCGCAACTCCCGTTCGAAATTTCGGTACATGCGCTGGTCTTCCTTGCCGCTCGTGGTCTGCGAAAAAGTGATGACCGTGTCACAGTCGAAGAGGTCGAAGAGACTGTCCGTGCCCTCGCCCGTGGCAAAGCCCGCATAGTGATCCTCATGCGCGTGCGTGACGATGACGTAATCCAAAGCGCCCTCTACGTATTGCCCGAGATAGGCGGCGATGGTCGGGATGCTGCCCGTGGTGGAACCCGCGTCGATGAGCACCTCGGTGTCGCCGACCTTGACGAGCGTGCAGTCGCCCGTGTACTTGTTGCCCAATTCCAAAAAATGGATGGACAGCTCGTAAGAGGTGATGACGCTCGCCTCATACCCCTCGCCCGCCGACGCTTCGGGGGTGAATGTTTCGGTCGGCGGAATATAATAGCCCTCCGGCCGCAGGGCAAACACCTGTCCTGCCGCCCCGGCGGCAGCGCCCGCCAGAAGGCACACGACCAGCCCCGCTATGAGAAGCAGGCGGGAAAAACCCTTCTTTTTACTCGATCTCGCCATCGTCTTCCACCCTCATCACTTCGATCGTGCGGATGAGCTCTATCCCCCGATAGGGAAAGCCATCGCATGTGTATACCGCGTAATAGAACCCGTTCACGGCGGTGTCCACGCCGTTCACCTTGACGGCGTCGTGCGAGATGTCCTCGCGGTAATAGTATTCTGTCTTTACCTGCGCCTCTTTGCCGAAAAAGATGCCCGTCGCGCCCGGCTCTTCGTAGGGGGCGTACATCTGTATCTCCACAAAGTCCTCGCCCACCATGGAAAAGCCGTCGTCCCTGGTGAGATACCGCAAGCCGAAAAAGCCGCCCGCCGCGCCCAGCGCAAAGAGCACGACCGCCAGGATGATGACCGCCGCCCTGTGCTTTGAGGACTTTGCCGCCGCAGCCGCGCCCGCCGCTGCGGCGGCCGCTGCGGCGCCCTGCAAAATACCGCCGGCGGAAGATTTTTTCTTCTTCCGCGCCCGTTCCTTGGGCTGTCTGTCCGAAGCCATTTTCTTCTTTGCCTCCGTTCTGTTTTTTGAAGGGCCGTTTCCGCCCGGATGCGGGCAAAACGCCCCCTTCCTCTATAGTGTAGCACACAAAACGGCAGATTGCAACCGATCGGACGCAATTTTTTCCTCCGCGACGAAAAAGACAACCGCCGCATGCGGGCGTACCATGCCCGCATGCGGCGGCGTATATACATATAAAGATATTTTTCTTCCCTTTGCGGCATGCCCCGTTTCGTTTCGGGCGTATCCGCGGGCATGCTCCGCCGTGTGGGAACGAACTCAGAAACGATTCTGCGCCGTCACCTGTCCTTGAGCAAGTCGCGTATCTCCTCAAGCAGGCGGGTGTTTGCCGTCGCCTTCTCCTCCGCGGCGCGCGCCGCCTCTTCGGCTCTCTGTTTTTCTTCCGCCGCACGCGCCTCTTCCGCTTTGCGGATATCCTCCTCTGCACGTGCCTGCGCCTCTTTGCGGGAAAGGCCCTGCCCGCGGTATGCGGCGATCTTCTGCCGCCGCTCGGCGTTCATGCCCGCGCGGACGGTTTCGCCCGCCTGCGCCACGCGGTTGATGGCTTTGACGATGAGAAACAGGATGACGGCGATCAGGAGAAAATTGACGATCGCGCCGATGAAGGCGCCCCAATCGATGTAGATGGAGAAATCGAGGAGCAGGTTGCCCTCCCCGTCATACACCCCTTTGAGTACGGTATACACCGTCGCGGCGGAATCGCCCAAAAAGAGAGAAATGATCCAATTGATGAGCGGGCGCAGGATGTTGTCGGTCAGCGCCGTGACGATGGCAGTGAACGCGCCGCCGACGATGACGCCGACAGACATGTCCAGCACGTTGCCGCGCGTGATAAAGGTCTTGAATTCGTCGAAGAATTTTTTCATATGTTACACCTCATTGACTGTATATGTGAACATTGTAACATATTTTACCCTTTCCGTCAACGAAAATGCCCGCGTTGCCCTTTTCGGGCCGAAAAAACCGCCGGCTTACGCGCGGCGACAATTTTTCTCATCCGTAATTTACGCAAACGGATTAAAGAATATCATGTTGACGATGATGAGCGCGATGGCAAGCACGATGGCGACGACGCCCATGACGACGGGCGCTTTGTTCTTGGTCCTCGCCCCCTGAACGATGGCGGCGACCGCAAGACCGATTGCAACATAGCCGATCAGGTTCATCAAAATGGTGAGCGCGCCCAGAATGAGCGCTGCAATGCCGAGTCCGTTGCCCACTTTGCTCGCGGCGGATGATCGGTTCCGCCCAGGCTGCTGCGCCGGCATACCCGTCTGCTGCGCCGTAACGGGCGCGCCGCAATAAGGGCACTGCGTCGCATTGTCAGGAACGGTTTTTCCGCAATTGCTACAAAACATTTTCATTTTCTCCTTTGCACTTTATTTATAGCGATAAGCTATAATATGCAATCATTATATATCAATTTGCTATAATTGTCAATAAAAAAAGGAAAGAAATGAAAATTTTTCAGGAACGCCTGACAGAGCTGAGAAAACTGAATAAACTGACGCAGACGCAGGTCGCCGAATATTTGCACATCCGACAACCTTCCTATATCCGCTACGAGCGCGGAGACGCCGAACCGACGCTTGAAAACCTGGTGCGGCTTGCCGATCTCTTCGACGTGTCCGTGGACTACCTTCTGGGACGGAGCGAATATTGAAGCGAATATTGAAAAGAACGGTCCCCCGATCGATCGGACCGTTCTTTGTTTATCGCCGTAAACGCGGGCATGGGTACGTCGCCATTCCCCTTTGTTCACGCTTCTTTTCGTTTATGAAAAACGGAGAAAAGGAAAATCGCCGCCTTCAATAATTGGTCTTTTTTTTCAGTCCGTTGTAACGGGCGAAGAGTTGCAGGCAGGCGTCCCTGTCCAGCTCCTGCAGATAATCGCCCAGCTTGTCGCGCCCGCTGAACAATTCGTCGAACTTTTGATCGCGGAAACCGATGGCGGCATTGTCCGCGATGGTGCAGCCGTAATACACCTTGTCGAGCCGCGCCCACAGACAGGCGGTCAGGCACATTTGGCAGGGTTCGCCGGTCGTGTACAGCACGCAGCCGGACAGATCGAACGTGCCGAGGCGGCGGCAGGCGTTCCGGATCGCCTGCATTTCCCCGTGGCAGGTCGGGTCTTTCAGCAGGACGACCTGGTTGTGCCCCCTGCCGACGATCTCCCCGTCCTTCACCACCACACTGCCGAACGGCCCGCCCTCGTCGGACAAAATGCCCTTTTCCGCCTCTTCGACGGCAACTTGCATGAAACGATCCATAGTTTTGTTCTCCTTATCGATGTTATTTTCCGCCCATCGTCAGATACCGAGCGTGCCGTTGCTGACCATCATCACGGCGCTCAACAGCAGCAGGGAGAGGGTGTACAGGTGAAAGACCGTCTTCATGTCCTTCACGATCTCCATGATGCGGACGGCGCCCTTGGGGATCCAGATGAGCCCGATGGAGATGACGGCGGCGGTGATGTTCAGCACGAAGATGAAGGCAATGCTCTCCGTGATCCCGCCGAGGTAGCTGGCACACAGGGGCAAAAGAAAGGCGATGACCGCGATGAGCATCTGCGTGTTGTTCTCCGCCACGACCGCGCGCTGTTCGAACCAGCCGAACGCCTTTTCCGCCGTCATCTTCTCGACCTCTTCCCGTGTGGACAGGCAGAGATTGACGATGAAAAAGAGGTTGCCGACCGCCCACGGAAAGAGGTAGACGGGCGTATCGTTCTGCATCCAGCCGAGAAAATACATGACATAAAAGAGCGCATTCCAAAGGAGCGTCGCGATATAATAGATAATGCTCGCGACCTTCACGGGGAACTCGCGGGGCGGCTTTCTCTTGAAAGAAAATCTTCCCTTCTGCCAACGCGCCGATTTTTCCTTGAAACGTCCCATCGCGCCCAGGAGAAGATAACCGAAGGACCCGAAGAGCACGCTGTTCGACAGCCCCCAGACGGCGGCGGATTCATACCATTTTTCCACCGTGCTCCCCGCCTGCGTGAGCTCGAAGAAGGAGTTCAGAAGTCCTCCCGCAAAACTCGGCAGAATGCAGACGAGCAGGACGAACAGGATCTTGCTCGGCCGCTTTTCCAGTACGGAGAATATCCCCGCCGCGGCGATGAGAAGCGCGAAAAAAACATAGAGGATGATGAAGCGGTCGAAGAGAAAACTCAGAATGACGAACGTGCCGCCCAGCGCAAGCATGATGAATTTATAACTCGTGATGACGCCGTTCTTTTCCCCCACCGTTTCGTCGATATCGGTAAACTTGAACACGAGATAGATGATGAACGCCTGCAGCGTGTTCGCGGCGATGTTCAGAAGGATGCCCCACACCGAAGTGCGGATGGTCAGGCAGAAGAGCAGCGCCGCCAGCGCCGCGGACAGCACGCCCCACGCGCCGTACAGATAGATGGCGGCGATGATGACCAGTATGCCCGCAAAGACGATGAATACCGTCGAGGCGCGGTTGTCGTTCAGCGTGCTCGTAGACAGGATGCTGACCATGGCGGTCAGCACGGCGATCAGCAGGCATGCCCAAAAATGCAGGCTCTTGCCGAGATAGCGCACCGTCCACTCGTAGCGGGAAGCGGATTGTTCCGCCCCGTCTGTCCCCGCAGCCGGTCCCCCCTGCACGTCCGCCGTTTGTCGAAGTTCTGCGCCCGAGGCACCCATGCCTGCGTTTTGTTCTTCATTCGCCGCCCGTCGGTTTTTCGGCGTCGGGGCGCCCATGTCCGCGTTTTGTGCGTCTTCCGACGACGCGCCGACATCCTGCCGTTCCTGTTTCTGCTCGTCCATATCCCGTTTCTCCTTTGTGTATATACAGCATTATACTATAAAAAGAGATATTTGACAAGGGGGAAAACCGAATTTTTTCGGAAAAGCAAAAAAACAAGGGACATGATTTTATTTTTCTCCGCACACTTGACAATTTCGAAAAAAAGAGTTATACTGATAATGTCCTTGAGACAGATACGTTATTCGCGAAACGTATCACCCCGACTCAGCCGTAACAGAGGGGTCGGCTTTTTTATTCCCTTCCAAAATATTTCTTCCGCTTTTCCGCGGACCTTTCGGCGCCGTTCCGTCCCGAAAAAGTTTTTCACGAGGAAAACCGCCCGACGGCCGGACAACGCCTCTGCGCTCGCCCTTTCCGGCAAAAATACGCCCCGTTCATAATTTTTACTTGACTTTTCCGCTCTCCTGTCGTACAATATAGTCAAGAAAAGGTTATTTGTTCGCCCAAAAGGCTTGAACGTTGGTGACAAAACAGTATTCGGAGTGATCCGTTTCCCCGCCTTTTCTTTTTTTATGTCGTTTTTTCCTTGTCTATGACTGGATCTCCTTGACGATTCAGATTTATTTTTTTCGCCCGAAAGCATCTTTATCGGCGCATCCAAACACAAAAAAAGCACGAAAAAAGCCTTGATTTCGGCAAAAATCAAGGCTTTTTGGCTGCCTCTAAAGGACTTGAACCTTCGACATCCTGATTAACAGGGCGCCAAAACGGGTGATTTTTTGATTAAAAAAGGGCAAAATAGGGTAAAAATATATTAAAATATCGGGAAATCGTCCAAAAATACACTTGTTTTCCCCTTGTTTATTAAAAAACACTGCAAAGAAATCCGCAAAAAATCTATTGACAAAGCAAAAAACTTGTGGTAAAATAAAATCACAACAGGGGCAAGACCTTTAACGGTTGACCCTCATGCGTGTTAAAAAATAACTGCCCTGAGGTTCAGCGTTGGGCGGTTATTTTTTTATGGTTACATAGATTTTATCTTTTGTAACATGAAAGGAATGTATATAGCCGCCGTTCACGAGCAGTGAAAGCAGCGCAATCAATTCGATTCGCATAAAATCACCTCCTGCCGGAAAATGAAAAATCATCATTTCCCCCCGGGAGGGTCAACCGCCTTCGGGTTCGTCCCTGTTGCTTGATTATATTCTATCACATTTCCACATTTTTTGCAATCAAAACAGAGGAAGAGCGGCGTTTTTGCCGTTCTTTTTTTCATGCCGGTCGCGCGGATCCGCGCCGGAGACACTTCGGCGAGCAACGAAAGCGGCGGGCGCGGCAGCCCGGGCGCGGGATCTCGGCGGGGCGCGGCGGGCTTTGCCGCGGGAAACCGCCCGTGCGGCGGGAGATCTGCCCGGGAACGACCAAAGAAAAGCCCTTTCTCCCCACGTAACGGTACCGAACAGGCATGCAGAAAAACAGAAAACCTGCAAGGGGGGCGGGGGTTTCGTTTATTGGCGCGGGCGTAGCCCGCAAGAATAAACTGATGACGGTAAGGCGATAAGCCTTCCGCATTCAGCGCGCAATTTTTCTGCACGGAAAAACGATTTTCCCGCAGCTGGGCTCCCGCGCCGTATCAATCCCAAGCCGCCCCGCGGCTTCCTTTCTCCCGCGCCCCGCTCTGCGGGCGCTCCGCGCGTATACGCACACGCACGTATCGCGCGTTATAATTATTAAACTTCTTTTTCGTGTATTGGAAATACACGGCTACCGCATTTTTGAATACACCTTTTTCAATTTTGAACACCATAAATTCGCAAATTTTAAGAGATAAGCAAAAGAAAAAGCCGCCCGGCGGGTCGCCCCATCCAGACGGACTTTCTTTCCATGACGATAAGCGCGGCACTATCCGCGCTTTTTTATGTATTTTTCAATTCCCTTGTCCTGCCGCGCTCACGCCCGCCGGCGATCCTCATCGCTTCGGGTGGTAACAGTCGCACGCCCGACCGTCCGGCAAAAAACCCGTGTCGGAACACTTTTTACAACGGTACTTCGGCTGTAAATCGCTCTCCGACATACCCATGCCCGAGAGTAAGGCACTTTTCCGCGCCTTTATTTTCTTCACTTCCGCCAACAGTTCGGGCAGATTTTCCGCCCCGAAGGCTTCCGCCCTGGCGGCTCTCCTCTCCACGTCCGACAGTTTTCCGTCTGTGATCTTATACTCCGTATCGCGGAACGCCCTGCGGCGGTTGTCCTCGGCGATCCGCTCCGCCGCTGCGCGAAGGCGGGAATAGTGCCGTTCCCGCTCGGCTCTTTCGTCCGACGCCGCGATCGCCTGTTCCCGCGCCGCTGCCTGCGGGTCCGCCTCTCTCTTCGCCAGCTCCGCCTTTCTCTTCTTTTGGCGGCGCTTATCCCGTTCCAACGCCCGCACAAAGTCCATATTCAGCGTGTAGCGGCTCTTCTCATGCCCGTTCAACGCCTTCTGCCGGTATATCAAATCCGCCTTCATGAGAGCGCGCAAGGACTTTATGACCGTATTCGGACACATCTTCAAGATCGCGCTCAAACTCTGCGCGCTGCCGTAATATGCCTTCTCTTTGTTCTCCTTGTCCGTAATCTTCGTGTACAATTCACTGTACAGATCGATTTCCGATTTCGTCAGTTTGCGCAACGCGCCGTCTATTTTGAACTCGAACGCATACAGCCAAAACCCCACGCGCTCGAACTCCCCTTTCATGATGTCCTTCATGTGGTATTCGGTATAGGTTTTATTCCGCACGCGGGTGATCTCCCCCGCCGCTTCCGCCTGCTTGATCGTGCGCACCGCCGTGGAGCGGCTGATGTTCAGCAACTCGCAGATCTTCTTATACCCCATTTTGCAGTCGCGCTCCTCGACATCGTAACTGTTGATGAGCGCGATGAACGATCCTCGGCTCCTCGAATACTTGCCGTGGATCTCATACGGCTTTTTGAAATAGCCGCTTGCGATACTTCTTTCTGCTGCCGTTGCTTCACTCATTTGTTTTTTCTCCCTATAAGTTTACGTTATGTCTTGACGGTATTTTTGCCGCCTCGAAGGCGGAGATCGCCGCCGATGAACTTCTCATCCACACGCCGAAGATCTTCGAAGATCTTACTTTTGCCGCCCTGACTGCCTTTCCCTATAACTTCCCGTTATATCCTTGTTTCCCGCCTTGCCGAAGTTTGCGGGACTTTTTACGCCCCGCGCTTCTGCGATTCCTTGATCACGCCTTTCATAATCTTGACTTTCTGTCCGTCGCTCTCCACAAGTCCGTTTAATTTCAACGACGTAATCGCCGCGCGGATCGTGGACGGGCTCCGCCCGCACTCTTCCGCCCACTTCATGAGCAAGATCTTCCCCTCTTCTTCGCCGTATGCGTCATAAACCTTTGACAACACGTACAGCCGCGTATCGAAAAATGCCTTATTCACTTTTTCCAGATTGATGTACTTCGCCATTCTCTTTTGCCTCCTTGTCCTCCTCTGTCATCTCTATCTTTAATTGCTCCGCCCCTTCCGGCGTGTTTTCTTCCTCTTCCTCCTCGTCGTCGATAATGACCTCTTCGTCCGGCGGCTCCTTCGGCTCTGCTGCTGCGTTCTCCGCCGTCGCCTCGGTCGGCGTCTCTTCCGCCTCCGGCTCTGCCGCCGCGTCCTCGTCCGGTTCTCTCATAACGCTGTTCAATGCCTCGTATACCGCCCCGCTCGGCGTAAAAATGTCGCAATACTGTTTTTCTATCTCCGCCAGCTGCGCGTTGGAGATCTTCGCCGTCTTGCTCTTGAACATGCCCAGGAAAGATCGCGGCTTCAATGCGCGCGTCAGCGATTTTATTTCGTACATGCTCTTTTCCCGCGCCAACTCCCGCTGCTTTTTATACAGTTCCACTTCGTGACGGTACTCCTCGAATATGTTCTGCGCCACCTCTTCCGCGTTCTTCGCGTCCATGAACTCTTCGTAACGGTGCAACCGCGATATATCGCTATACAGTTTTTCGTTGATCTCCTCCAACGTCCGCATACGTTTTCCTCCTCGCCTTCTCCTCACTTCGCCGCATGGCGGAATCTATACGGCTCCGCCGAAGCGTTGATTTCCCGCGCCCGCGCTCCCTTGCTCTCCCGCGTGATAAATTCAAAATCTTCGTTTTTTGTCGGGATAAAATCGTCCGCACAGTCAAAGGAATTGTAACAATCGAATATATTGCCCTTGTGCTCGATCACCTGCGCCCTGCCGCCCTTTCCGTAGTTCAGATAATCGTTGACCTCGTTATACCCGTCAAAACGCAACACATGAAAGAGCGATTTTTCCAGGCTGCCGTTCTTCCGGTATATGTTCTCCATGCCCAACACGCAATAGTACACTTCCGTGATCCGCCGGATATTCAGATCCACCAGGTCGATCCGCTGCACGTCGTAATACATGTCGATATGAAAGTGCCGGTGTGTTTCCCACGCGCGGCTCGTCCAACTCGGGAACGTCGCGCTTTGGCGCGAATCGAAGTATTTCTGCGCTTCCATGATGTGCACCTGCGCATACGGCGCCAACCTCATCACGGGCAGATTGTCGTTCTGAAAACCGAAGTAATAGGGGTTGAACGTGTACGGCGTGAAGTATTCTTCGTAGTCCACCAGGAAGTTGACGTCATACGTTGCGTAATAGGGCGGCTTTTCCGGCAGGGTGAAAAGCCTATGCTGCGCGCGGGCGTAGCCCTTGATCGCCGCCACCGCGCTTTCCAGGCGGTACTCTCCTTCCCGCATGTACCCGTCTATTAAAAAATGCGAGTTCAGGGCGGTCTTGCCCACTCCCGGCAACCCGAAGATCCCCACGAGCATTTTTTCTTCCCTCTTTTTTTCATTTTTCGCTTGACTTTTTCCCGGTTATCGCGTATTATATATACAAGGTAGCGAACTCAATCCTTCGGGATTGTTTATGTCGGCGGCTTTTGCTGTTCCGACCCGCAGACAGAGGTAACATTTGTTACCTCTTTTTCTTTTTGGATCTCGGTACCTTGTTTGTATGTACCAATACTTTATGTGTATCATGGCTGCCAAGTTTGAATCGCTCTTTCCCTTCGGGGAAAACGTCGTTATCCTCTAATTGCAATGGCTTTTTTGACATGCGATTTTGGTCAAAGGTTTGAAAGTCCACACCGGTACGCTTTTCTAACCCATAACGGGTAGCATTGATTTCCACCAACGCCCTATCGGCATTTCTGCCGTTCTCATCAAAGATCTTGATCGATTTCAATTTCGCTACGGATACACGCTTGCCGTCATCGACTACTACCACATAATTTCTTTCGGCTTTTGTTTCCGGATCTATGTACTTCGTTTTTCCCCGGTAAACCTTTCCGACACTTTCCCCGCGGGCACGACTATTAACGTGTTCCGCGGGCGTTTTCTTTTTTGCCGTGTTCGCGGGCATGGTGGCTTTCTTTTTGGTTGTTGCCGTATTTACGGGCATGGTGTTTTTCTTTTTTGGCTTTGCTCCGCTCCGCCCGCCGTTTTTCGTCGTCTTTTTCGTCATTTGTCTTTGTCCTTTAATTTCTGCAAAACGTTCTTTGCCGCATACCGCCCGTTATTGTTCAACTGCCGCTGCCACGCGCCCTCTTTCGGCGACCAACGGAACCCGTTGCCTTTCAACGTCGCACGCGTTTCTTCGTCCGGTTTGCCGTCAAACTTCAACTGAATGCGCATGTTTTCCGCGTTCTCCACCACTTCCAGCCCCGGCAAGCCCTCGTATGTATGCGTCCGCGTCCCCGCCGTCTTTTCCTTTTCCAACGCCGCGATACGCTCTTTCACACGCCGGATCTCCGCGTTGCGGTTTTGTAATTGCCATGGATACACGGGGACGCGGGCGAAATAGTCCCCGCTATCGTGTTTTTCCTGCCATGCCCGTGCCGCCTTTTCGCTCACGCCTTTATATCCCACCAGCGTTTTATGTTTCCGGAAATAGGCGTTCATCTCCTTGTCCCGTTCCTGCTCTGCTTCCAGGTCTTTGAGTTTTTTCTGCAACTTCCCAGCCGCGTTCTCGTCCCCCGACGCGATCGCGCGGTTGCTCAATATCCCTTGGATTTTCCGCAAATATTCCTTCTCTTCCGGGCGCTCTTTATACGCCGCGTCCAACGCCGACATTTTCCGCTCGTGCTTGCGCGTGTTATACTTTGCCGGTCCCGCGATGAACCAGGACGGATACCGCCCTTCGATCTCGTTGATCTTGTTCGTCGATTCCGCAAGTTTCTTGGAATACCGCTCCGCGATCCGCAATGCGCGTTCCCGGTCCGCTTCCGTCAGACTGTCGTTATTTTTGTACTTCTCGAAAAGTTTGTTGACCTTTTCGTCGAAGGACGCCACTTCCGCACGGTACCCCGCCGTCGCGCTGCCTTGCTTATAGTCGAAAAACGACGTCATCTCTTTCGCCCGCGCCGCCGCGTCCTCGCTGATGTCGTATTGCTTGCTCCGGAAAAACAGTTTTTTACCCGTCACCGGCTTTTTCTTGATCGCCTTTGCCGCGGGCGCGGGCGCCGACAATTTCTTGCCCTTGCCCTTCGCTCTGACTTTCACGTCCCGTTTCCCTGCCGACTTTATCGGCTTCTTCGCCTTCGCGGGCAGTTGTTTTTGCTTGTCGAGTTCCTTTTGCATTTTTGCACGGTCCGACGGCGACAACGTCTTCATGTAACGTTCCCGTTCCTCTATTGTCCCGTGCAGTATCAGGTCCCGGACCGTGCCCGCCGGGTATTTCTCCTTTTCCGCCTTCGGCTTTGCCTTTTTCGCGGGCGCGTTCTTCGCTTCCCGCTTTGCCGCCGCAACGTCGCGGCGGTATGCGTCCCACGTCGCCCACGCTTGTCCCGGCGTCAGCCCGTCCGCATAGATCCCGACGCTTTCCAACAGTCCGTAGGGACGTTTATGGAGATCGGGCTTTATCCGCACCCCCGTTCCCCGCGGCTCCGGGCTCTTCTTTACCCGCTTCCGCGTACCCGGGCGGGTGATCTCCCGCTTCTGCTCTTCGTCCTTTACCTTGAACGTTTTGCCCGTCCTTCTCGTCTTGGCTCTCTTCATCTTCCCGCTCCTTTAATTTTCGTTTGTTCATCTGCCTTTTCTGATCTTCCCGAAATACTTTTTTACCGCCGCGCGGTTTTTTTCTGTGTCAGGATAATAGCGCGTCTTATCCGTCAGCACAACTTTCCCCGTGCGGGGATCGATCGCCCCCGAAACTTTCCGCACCGCGATCTTGTTTTTGGTCTTGTATACGTCTGTTGCACCGTCTAAAACGCGGCTGTATATCGCCGGCGGCGATCGCTTCACCGCCGGCTTTCTCTTCGGCACGCTCTTTGCTGTTTTCTTGGGCATGGGCGCGTTCTTTTTGTTCTTCACCGCCATTCTTCCGCCACTCCTTTTCACGCTTATTTCCGCGCCGTCTTGATAATCTTCACGATAATAAATATCAGCGTAATAACCGCAAACACGACAATTGCACCGTTCAGCCAGGGTTCCCAGCTTACTAAGAAATCAAACTTCCCCGCAAGTTCTCCCACCGTGATCCGCGCCACGATGACAAGCAATAAACAAATCAAACTTTCTATCATTATGCTTTCCCTCCGCTTTGGTTCCGCACGATCTGTACGATGACAAGGATAATGATCAGCACCGCCGCGATAATCACCGCCACGATCCACCACACGTCTTCACTCGGGGGCGGCGTGATCGACGAGATGACGTCGATCGGGTCGGACACTACTCCGAGCACCGTCACCTTCTCCCCGTCCTTCATGGATATGTCGATGATGTCAAAATCCAGGTACACCGCTTCCTGCGCGAGATAGGCGTTTTTCCCCACCCTCGACGTTTGCTCCATTTCATAGTACCAATCCGATTCATTGTCCAGGTTCACTGCGCCCACGCTGTAATAATCGTCTACCGCAAAATGGAACACATACACCGCCGAATCCGCACTGTGCGCGTCGTAATATGCCTTAAAATCGTCATAGCATGTTTCGTCTATGTAATAATCCGCCTGCACCTGCTCCGCGCTCTCCGCTTTTTCTATCCGCTGGATCGCCGGCACGTTGTATTGCACTTCCGTATAATTGTCCCCAAAGAATCTGTCCCACCAGTCATTCAGGTTTACCTGCGTGATCGGCAGCGAATCGCTTGCCGAAAGATATACGGGCGTTTTCTCTGCGTCGACTTCGGCAAACAGTTCCCGCGCATATCGCCCAAGCACCAAATCGCTCTTTCCCGAAGAAAAATTCAGCATGTATTCCGTCAGTTCGTCCGTCGATATGATCCGTTCCGACGCCTTATCTTCTTCCGCCGGAAAAACATAGCAGAGCTTATTCAATGCCCTATCGCTTTGGTGATAATATATACCGTTTTTATCTTTTTGCATGTTGTATGTCAGATTGTACCCGATATGCTGTTCGTCCAATATATAATACCGTCCTGCACCGAAACCGTACCGAAGATCCAACCCGTCCAGGCTCTCCCCGACATGCTGCGAAAGTTCATTATATACTTCGCTGTTGCCCGTTACGAAAATGTAATCGGTCAACGCCTTCAAATACTCCGCATGCACGGCGTACAACTCGCCGTATGCCTCTATGTACTCGTTCGGGATCGCAAAATATACGCTTGCCAGGCTGTCATAGGTATTGCTGCCGCCCTCATTTTCTTCGTCCGGGCGGTAAAAGGCATGTTCCACTTCCAGGCTCACGACCTTTTCATTGTTCACCGTCAGCGTGGAAGAGAGCGCGCTCTCGCCGCTCATGCCCTCGGCATAGCCCTCGTAATAGAACGTCCTGCCCACCTTATGGTCTTCCGCCATGGCTTCGCCGACTTCCCGCAACTGTACCCCCACGACGTCGTACCGCCGCTGCCCTTCCGCCGCGTCCTGCGCCTGCGCGTTCGCCAAAACTTGTCCGTCCTTATCCACAACGCGGTACTTCCACACCGTCTTGTCGTCCGTGTTCGAGCAGTATACGAGCGGCAGATTCATATATCCGTTCGCTTCGCCGTTCCCGTCATAACTCACCGCCATGTTGACGGCGTTTTCGTCCGTCATCAGGGAATAAGACTTCCCCGCGGGGTCGTACACATACAGGTACAGGGCATAGTTTTCGCAATCTGCGGGATCTTCCGCAAACGCAAACTCCGCCAGGGCTATGACCTGCACGCCTCGCCCTGCACGCTTATATCCGGGATCTCCGCGCCCAGCCCCGAAAGATCCTCCTCGATCGCCGTGGCGTCATACGGATAATTTTCCGCCGCAAACGCGGAAATTGCGCTTGCGGAGAATATCCCCGCAAACGCTGCCATGACCGCGATCATGATTTTCGTCATACAAATCAGACATGCTACCCATGCCCGCGTTTTATGTGCTTTTGCTCTTGCTTTTGCCATAGTCCAGCCTCAAAAGATGATATACGGCGGATCCAAGGTAAGCGATTCAAGTTCCAACAGCCCGAACGTGACCGACAGGCGCGTCTCACCGCCCTCGGCAATGACCAGCCGGAACAGATCTTCTTCGGGCACCGCGTCCGTAAACGCGATTTCCGCCTCGAAAAAGGTTTGCAGAATATCTTCCAACCCCGTAAAGGTCACCGTCAGACTGCCGAACCCCGCGAACCCGCCGCGTTCCAAGCCGAACCCCGGCGTCAGATCTTGCCCGTCCATTTCCGCCCAGCTCCGCTCTTCTGCCGCACCGACACGGAAAGAAAAATCGTTCCCTTCGCTTGCATACGCATAGATATTTATATCATACTCGCCCGTGCCGATGAGCCCGAACTCCGTTCCGCTCTCCACTCGCCCGAGCGAATCCCCGCTCTCTATCCGCTGCCCCGCTTGCGTCAGGAGCACCTTTCCGTCTCCGAGGTACCCGAAATAGAACGCGCAGAACCCGCCCGCTGCCAATATCAACACCCCGAGCACAATACACAGTATCACCGTCCGCGCCTTGCTTCCGCTCCCCGCCATTTCCTTCACCGCCTTTCCCGAGTATTAAAAGATGATCTCGTTCTCGTCTAACGTCACGTCCGTCACGCTCTTACCCATGTCCGTCGGATCGATATAGCCGTATGCCGTGTATTCCGCACTGCCGCTATATTCCCCCTCGACCGTCACGTTGATCACGATATAATTCTTATATCCGTTCCCCGAAACAAACGCCTGCTCCGCGATCGCGCTGTACAATGTGGCATAATCGCTCTCCGCATGGTCTCCGAACGTATCGTTCAACAATTCTTGATCGAATACGATCGAAGAATCCCACTGCACCGGCGAAAGCGTCATATCGGCAATCGAAGCGCTGCCGTAATGCTTACCCAGGAACGCGGATACCGGCGTGCTATACATTGAATCGTAATGATATTCCGAAGTGATCGTGATCGTCAGTTCGTCCTGCATGGTCCCCACGCCGTACCCGCCGGCTTTCGCCGTGTACGTTTCTCCGTTCATGAACGGCAGGGCAAACGTTCCCGTTTCATAGGGTATTGTAATATCCTCTTCCGCGCCCGTCGCTTCCAGCACGATCCCCTGCGTTACGTCGTACCGCGCCATGTAATTCAGTTCGCACGTCGCCGTGATCTCGTCGTTGTCCTGCGTCGTCGCCGTCAGGATGATCACTTCCCCGAACTCTCCCGTACAGTCCAACGCAACCACGTTCCGGTATGTATCCGTCGGCGTCACCGTCACATAGTCCCCGGGATCCTTACCCGTCGCCCATTCCGAATCGGCATTCTCGAAAGACAAACTCCAATTGATATATCGGTTGGTCGCGTCTGCCGGCGTTATCGTCGCCGTCACCGTGATCTGTTCCGTTTCCGATTCCGCCGCTGCCGCGCGCATGACGTTCAACTGCATGCGATCCGAACCGTTTGCTTCCACAAGCAGATTGTCGTTGCTTGCCTCGTCCGTCTGTTCCTGCTGCTCGCCGCCAAACATGCTCCAATCGGTAAAGCCCTTCGTCATCACGCCGAAAATGACCGCCAGCGCGATCACCAGCACCATGAACACCGCCAGGATCCCGATCCACGTCCTTGCCGTCTTGTCGTACCCGCTTCTGTAATTCGACATTTTTCTCTCCTCCTTTGTCTCCGTCAGTTGCAGAACAGCGCCACGCCGTCCGTCGTCAGTTCGATCCAGTCGAAGTTCGTCCCGACATACGTTCCCGTGAATACGATCTCGTTCATGCCCTCATTGAGTTGGATCTCGCAGACGTCCACTTCACGCCAGTCCGCCCAGGTCTTGGGGTCGGCATACTTCACCACGCGATACCCGGGATCCAGCGCCACTCCGTTCACTTCGATCTCCATGAAGTCGCTCACGTTCCGGTCGATACTGTCCGCCGAGATACAAACGCGCAATGCCGCCGAAACGTCCCCCGTGGAAAACACGTGATAGGTGATCGTGTGGTCAACCGTTCCGTTGTCGATGAATTCGCCTACGCAGTCCACCCCGCCTTCGACCGTCGCCTGCGTGCCGCCTGCCAGCTCCGCCTCTTCCGCTTCAAAACGGTACGTTTCGCTCTTGTCGAACACCCCGGCGATATAAAGGCTCAACACCACCACCGCCGCGATCAACGCCACCAGGATAACTCCCGCGATCCCCCATTTGATCTTATCCGACCGGATATGACTCAATACACTTGCCATTTTGCCTACACACTCCTTTTTTGTTTTTTATTTTTGCGCCCTTGCGGACGTTTTTACCTTCACGGGAGCAAAACGCTCTTTGCCTTTGCCCCCGCTTGTCGGAGAAAAAACACCTGCCCCGCGCCCGGGGCGAGCGGGCGGGACTTCCGGTGTGATTGCTTACGCCGAGGCGCCCGCCTTGCCTTTTTCAGGGGATACTATATACTTCTTGCCCCTTTGGTGCGGGGTCGCGGCTCATGCGCCGTTCCCCCCGCATGTCGCGGTCGGATCCCTCCGACCGCAAAAATCTATTAAGGAAGGAATTGTGGTCTGAAAAAATTTTTCCCTTTTTCCCCTTGACAAATGTAAAAATGTACGTTATAATGTACATACAATATATCAGGAGGAAAAATTATGTCTATCACCAACGCCACCACGCTGCGGAAGAATTTGTTCAGCTATCTCGACGCCGCCGCGGCGAACGATGAGAAAATCATCGTCACCACGAAACACGGCAACGCCGCCATCGTCAGCGAGGAATATCTGCGCAGTCTCGAAGAAACCTGCTATCTCTGCTCCGTCCCCGGCATGGCGGATTCTATCGTCGAGGGAATGAAAACGCCCGTCGGGGAATGCCGCCCCTTTGATTGGCGCGAGGAATTGAAATGAGCTGGCAGATCGTTCTCACCAAACAGGCGGAAAAGGATCTGCAAAAAATTCTTTCTTCGCCGCTCAAAAGCAAACTCTTTTCGCTCATGGAGATCATTGAAAAGGATCCTTTCACGCCGCCCTACGAAAAACTCGTCGGCGACCTCTCCGGCGCCTACTCCCGGCGAATCAATATCCAACACCGGCTTGTCTATCAGGTCGACGAACCCGCCAAAACCGTCAAGATCCTTCGCATGTGGACGCATTACGGAGAATAAGTCCCTTGCCGTTCCCGCCGCTCGCCCTTTTCACGGTGAGCGGCTTTTTCTATGCCTTCGGTTCTTCAAAGGCAAGGTATATGTACTCCGGGATATAATTCCGCACAAGGATCTCCGTACGAACCAGGCGGTAGTGTTGAAACACCGGAACGTATTCCAGCACGGTGATATTCTTCCCCGCTGCCGCCAGCCGCTCCACGTCCTCTTTCGTCAGCTCCCACAGGCTCACGTCGATCTTCTTCATCTCTTCACTTCTCCGGTTCCGCCGTCAACTCGCATTCGACGAATTCCTCCGGGGATTCATACACTTCGTTGGTCTGCGGGGAATAATACCGTGAAACCGTTTTAGCGTCTCCGTTGTCCTCCATGTCATAAAACAGATCTACCAAATCCCCGCCGTAGTTGTCTATCTCTTCACTCAGATCATCGTCGCAGTATATTTTCCCGCGATATTTATATCTCTTTCCCATGGGTTATCTCTTCTTCTTGCCCGTGCCCTTCGGCGCGGATCCCGACGAAACTTTCGCCCCGCCGCGGCGAATCCGTTCGTTCGCCTTCTGCCGCCGCGCGTATTCCTTTTGCCCCGCACTATATCCCGCCGTCGCCGCCGTCTTTACACCCGTCTTTTTCGGCAGTTCCTGCGCCGCCATGTATCCGTCCGCGAAACCTTTGTTGTATGCGCCGTTCAACGCCGCTTTCGTCGCCGCCACGTTCTCACGCGCCTTCTTCACCGCTTCGCTTACTTTGTTCGGCTGCTTCGTTTTTGCCGTTCCCGCCGTTCCCGTCTTTGTCGCCATGTTCTTATCTCCTTTTCTGTTTTTATTCTTCTCCGAACCGCCGTTTCGTCACCGCGATCGGAAATTCCTCTGTTTCGCTTGCCCACAGGCACGAACCTTTTCCGTTCAGCTCTTCCCAAATCAGCGGGAACCCGCCGATCCCGTCAAACAAGCTCGCCATGGTCGCGCGCCGCCCGTACCGTTCGCTTATCCTGCCCAGCACCCAACGCCACGGCGGCAACGCGATACTGTTCCCCAATGCCTTGTACCGCGCCCCGTCCGTCGTCTGCCGCTTCCGTCCTTTCCCGTCCGTCCATTCCCCGATGTCCGTCCAGCCGTCCGGAAAACCTTGCAGCCGCTCGCACTCCGTCGGCGTATACCGCCGCACCCGATAGTTCTCTATCACACCGTTGTGCGTCCCCGGCGATGTACCGTTGCACAACGTCGCCGCCAGCTCTTTCGCCGGACGCATGTCCTCCGCCCGAAAGTTCAAAGGCACTCCGTAAATCACCGCCTGTTGGTCGTGCATGCAGTTCAGGGCACCCGCAATTTCGTGCAATCCCGTCTGATCTGCTTGTCCGTTCCCGATCGAATAACACAGCGGCACCTGATTTCCGCCCGTTCCCATTCGACTTTGCAATGTCGGGGATATGTCCGTGCTCTCACGGATCACACTGTCCGCGTGGCTCACGTCATAACACACCGCGCCCGGACCTCGGCTCACAAGCGTTTCTCCGATCCCGTCATCGCCGATCCGCGGCATATACTTCGCATTTTTCCCTTGATTGTATGCCGCTCGGTCGATCGTATAACATACCGCCGCGCCGGTACTTCCCGCACGCAGCGTTTCGCTGCGTTCTTCTTCGTAACCGATCCCACGCGCTCCGCTTCCTTGCAGATAGTTAAACCCGCCTGCCGTTCCAATACCGCTTTCAGCAACGGCGGAAGTTCCTTCCCTCGCTCCCGCGCTCTCCGCAATACCCCTCTGCACGCCTTTGCGCTCAAATAGTATTTCCGGGGCGCTTCCGCCTCCAAAATCTGCGACAAGCGCGATTCGACGGCGACGCTGGGGCACGCCCCAAAACTGCGCGTCCAATACACGCCAAGCGACGGAGAACCCCTCTCCCACGATCGCTCCCGAAGAAGTCCACTTCCCGCCCGAAGGTCGAGGTATAACGGCTCCGACGTCTGCGATCCGGACGATCTCTTCGAGCACTTTTCGGAAGTCTTCCCCGCCGTGGCTTGAAAAGGCTCCGGGGACATTCTCCCAAACCATAAATCGAGGTCTAATTTCATCTGCCCTTTCAACTGTCGCATTTCTCATCTCCCGCACAAGCCGTATCTGTTCCAGGAACAGGCTGCTCCGCTCCCCTTGCAGTCCCGCGCGCTTGCCCGCGATAGACAGATCCTGACAAGGGCTTCCCCCGATCACCACGTCCGCGCTCGGCACACTCCCGCCGTGCAGTTCCCGTATATCTCCATAGTGTTTCATTTCTCTCGCGCCGGCATCCGCACCGTCACCGTCCGCTTTCTTCCTCTTTCGCGATCTCCTTGATCGCTTTCGCAAGTTCCCGCGCCGCGCTCTCTCCGATCCCCGCGCCGATCAGACGCTCGAAATTATAAAAAGTGTCCGACGGTTCCGCCATTTCGCACGATATATGCCAGTTCGGGATCGCGCAAAAATAACCGTTCACGTGCCGTCCGTATATCACCAGATAACAACTTCCGCACGCATCGATATTCGCCTCAAAAATTACGCTCGCTTCAAATTTTTGCATTCGTGTTTTTCCTCCAACGTGTTTTTTTATCAAAAAAAGGACTTGGAAAGCGGCGATTTTCCGCTCCCCTCATCCTCTTTTTCAGATCGTCATTAAACTCTTGATCACCCCGTCCAGCGTGGCGCGCTGCGCCGAGATGATCTCCCGCATTTGCGGCAAATATATCCCCTCCCGCGACATTTGCGCCAGGAACATTTCCGTCCCCCCAAGTTGTGCTGCCAGGTCCCGGGCTTTCGTCAGGATCATATCGACCTCCGCGTGCACCGCCTTCTTCGCCACCGCCGTTTTCAGGCTCTTCTCGATCTCCTGCATTTCACTCATTGCGTTTTTTCTCCTTGTTTTATTGTCTTTTTCAGCGTGTCAACCGTATCGATGACCTTCAAAACTTCACCGGCATACGCGCCGAAACAAAAATTGCAAAGCCGGAAACGGTTATATGTCGGCGGCGTGGAAAGTTTTTCGCAAAACGCTTCCAGCCGCGCTTTCAGTTCGTCCAGCTCCTGCTCGCCGAAGTCCGGCAATTCGCCCCGCTTTTTCAACGTGTGGAAAACAAAACCCTTCTCGTATGAAACCACGGCTTACTCCCCCAACAGTTTTTGCCGCAGTTCGTCAAAACTCTCCGCGACTTGAAAACCTTTTGAGCCTTTCCTATCACGATATGTTACGAGAAAAGCGGTATTGTCTTCGTCCTCTACTAAACTGATGATGTATCCCGTGTTGATCAGCCGTTTGTCACCCCACTCTTTACTCGTAACTTCAATGAACTTTGCCATAGGTCTTTTTTCTCCTTGTTTTTGTAAAAATTTGTGTAAATTTCTTAATATATCCGCCATTCGGGTTGCCCTTGCCTTGATTTTGTGATAAAATTTACTTGACGAATAAATTTACTAAAAAACAAGACAAGGGGAATGGCTATCTCAAAACCCACCGCACCCTTCCGAAAAGGAGAGGCCCTAGGTCTGATTTAGCGTTTTTAACTTTTGTAAAGGAAGGTGAAAAATATGGAAGAAAAGAAACATCATGGCTGGATTGCTGCCGTTGTTATCCTTATTGCAATAGTATTTATTTTTCTATGGGTTCTTCCCTCAATTACCGGTAGCGACCACTCTACTCCTCAACTGCTTAGTCGCGACGCCAAAGATTCGGATATAACTGTCGAAATAAAAAACGACATCTCTTTTAGCTATAATTTTGAAATTACGCCCCATGTCGATATCGAAAATTTACAAATTACCGCCAATTTTTATGATACTGATATGAAGTTGCTTTCAACCATAGCAAAAAGTGTTGGAAATGTAACAGAAGATACTGTTTACACGGTCAGTATTTCTTTGAACGAAATAGGTGTTCTAACTGCCTTATCGATCAGATATACGAGAACCTCTGTTTCTGGCGGCTCCGTTTCTTACTTTGCTTAATATTTGGGAGAAAACGAAAATGTATTTTCCTTATTCCTTAACAGATCTTCTTATTGGTGCAATTACCCCTCCGCCGTCATCCTCGGACGATAACAACTATTTGCCTACTTTTTTACTAATTATTTTGTTCGTAATAATTTGCATAGTTATCATAGCCGCTGTAATACATTCTTCAAAAAAGAATACTACTTCAACCGACAACCTTCCTTCAATCAATTGTCAACCAAATGTAATTGTAGTTGATAAAAATAAAAAAACTTACGGTTACTATTTTTCAGAAGAAGAATTACAATCTATTCTAAAACTCTTAGATGACATGAAAAATGATAAAAGCTCTTAAAAATATGTTTCTAATTTCGACCTCCCTACTGGGAGGTTTTTTGAACGCACTTTTTCAGTGCTTTTTTATTATTATACGCACTTTTTCAGTGCTTGTCAATACTTTGGCACCAAAAAAGTGCAAAATATTTTTATGTAAATTTTTAGGAGAAAAAAATGAGTAGCTTCCCTTCAAGATTGACTATTTTAATGAAAGAATTTTCTTGCACACAACAGCAACTTGCAGAAGTCCTTATGGTAAAAAGACAAACTATTGGAAAATACGCAAACTCTATTGCCGAACCAAATTTAGATACATTATCCAAAATCGCAGATTTTTTTAATTGCTCCGTGGACTATCTCCTCGGGCGTGCTGACGACCTGGGGACGATCGCCATTTCCCCCTCTCCCGCCCTCGAACTCACAACGGAAGAGCGGGAACTCGTCGACACGTTCCGCCGCATGACGCCGAACTTGCAGAAAATTGCAATCGATACGATGCACTCCTTTGCGGGCGACCGGGAAACGCAACGATCCGACGGCAGTATTGCGACCCGAAAAGCATGATACGGTGATACAATCTTCTCTGCGGGACTTCCGCAGAGGAGATTTTACATGATCGAAGATCAGGATTACAGGGATTTGCAGACAATCATGCAACTTTTGGCGGGCATTGTCGGTCGCCAGGAACGTGCCAGAGCAGAACGCGAAGCGTTACGGAAAAAATTGACGCAGATCGAAAATGTGTTGTATTTCCCGGGCGCAGAACCAAGCGGACGATCTCCCGACGAAGGAGATGATGATATGCAACGAAAGTATGGAAGCGGCTGTTTATTGCGCCGATCGAGATTGGGCGCAAACGGCAATCTTCTGAAATGGTGGGAGGGAAAGTACTATGACATAAACGGAAAGCAACACTCCGTTACGGCAAAAACGAGAGCGGAATGTGAAAAGCGCCTCGTCGAACGCATAAACGAAAAAAGGACCTTTTCGCCTTTATTGGCGAAAAGGTCCTTGACCGAATGGAGCAAAAAGCCGCTCCGGGAATGGATGGATTTTTGGTTTGAAAAATACAAATCGGCGAAAAAGGACGATGACGGAAACTATCTGCCGCGGCGAAAGCCGACCACTGCCGAAAACACGAGGCGTTTTTTGGACAAAAACATTCTTCCCGCGCTGGGCGACCTGCGCATTTGCGAGATCACGCCGATGATCGCCGAAGATTTTATTTACAGTCAAAAGCGAAGCAATGCACGCAAGAAAATCTTTGACATCTGCCACGGCGCATTTGCAAAATTAGTCGCCTTCGGCGAACTGCCGCGCAACGTCTTTGACATCATCGACAAGCCGACGCATAAAAACAAGACGCGGCGACCGTTCACGCTGCAAGAGCAAAATGACCTTCTTGCGGCGCTCTCGCCGGAATATGCGGGCGCGTTCTTCTTTTTATGCTGCACGGGTTTGCGCCTGGGGGAATTTCTGGCATTACGGAAAGAGGACATCGATTTTTCCCGGCACAAAATCGTTGTCCGGAACTCCGACAACCGATATGGAGAACGGACGACGCCGAAAACGGAAAAAAGCCTGCGGGAAATTTATTTTGTTCCCGCACTTTTTGAGAATTTTTCGCTCGAATGGCTTGGAACGTACACGCGCGGCGGGCTGACGGACCATATCCGCGACGCGATCCAGGCACTCGGGCTTGAAAATGTTACCCTGCACTCAACACGGCACACCTTCGCCTCGCTCTGTTATGCGGTGAAGATCCCGGACAAAGTAACGCAGAACATGCTCGGGCACTCCTCTCTGAAAATGACGTTAGATATTTATACCGACATTCTCGGAACGGGGACTTCGCCGATTTTCGATTACATAAAAAAACTCCGTACACTTGTTGATACACTTGTTTTGCACGGATGACTTTCGCAAAAAATTCCCGAAAGAGGCAAAAAAACGCCCAAAAAGCACGAAAAAAGCCTTGATTTCGGTAAAAATCAAGGCTTTTTGGCTGCCTCTAAAGGACTTGAACCTTCGACATCCTGATTAACAGTCAGGCGCTCTAACCAACTGAGCTAAGAGGCAATAAAAAGTGGCGACGACCTATCCTCCCGGTCAGTGACCCGACAAGTACTTTCGGCGCGGGAGAGCTTAACTTCTGTGTTCGGAATGGGAACAGGTGGGACCTCTCCGCTATAATCACCACAATGGTATAT
>JAGHJP010000034.1 GCA_017886575.1 Clostridia bacterium | reverse complement strand
GACCACCGAGCCGACGAGGGTGAGCGTTGTTTTGAAAATCTGCTTCACACGGATATATATGAAAACGGCGGGGCGATTATGCCCCGCCGCATCGTTTTGATCGGCTTTTTTATGTTTTACGCCGCGTCGCCGCCATTCCCCTTTTCGCCTTCGGCCGCGATATAGGCGGCGGGTACGACGCATTTCTTTTGATGGCGACGGAAAAAGCTTGCCGCGAGATCATCTTCCGCTTCCCGTTCCATTTCTCCCGATTTTTCGGCGAAAGCGAGGATCACCGAATAGATCAGCCCCACGCCGATGTTGAAGAGATGGCAATCCAAGAGACAGGTCAACAGGATGCCGAGTACGGAAAAACCCATGAACGTCTTGGCGAAACCGGGCTTGCGGAAAAAGAGCAGAAGGGTCTGGAACCGATGGAACAGGTATGCCGCCAGCCCCGCGATGCCGCACGCCGCCAGCATCTGAATGAAGGTATTGTGCCAGAATGCGGGCAAGAAAGTCGCGCCGCCGGCATTGTTCCAAAAGTCCGGAGGACAGGCATAGAACCCCTGTCCGAAAAGCGGCAAATTGAAAAAGCGCTGCAAGCCGTCCTTGAAGAGGGCAAAGCGGTTGGAATCGCCCAGGTTAGGGTCGAGAATGAAGGCGAAGAGCTGCCGGACATGATCGTGCAAAATACCGACCGCGACGGCGGCGCCGATCAGCACGACAGCATAGACGACGGCATTCGCGCGGCGATTGTTGCGGCGGCGCAACACGGCGACGGCGCATAACACATAGACCACCGCGCCCATGAGAATGGAGCCGCGGCCGTTGCTGAGGACGATGGCGCAATAGATGAGATTGCCCAGAATGTTGAAAATAAAACCGTGTTTTTTGACGGCGGCAAGGTAAAAGGCGCACGGCATACAGATGAGCATGACGACGCTCATGCTGGTATACGTGCCCCAGCCGGTATAGATGTAATGGCGCAGGATGGCGCCGTCCGAAAAGATATTGTCCGCATGGATCACGAACACGTTTACGAGTTCAAACACGACTGTGAACCCCGCGATGAGGCCCAGCCACGCGAAATAGTCCTTGGGCACTTCTTTCCAGCGGACGCAAGCCGTCAGAAAAAAATAAGGCAGGAAAAAGGAGGCGATGAGCAGCAGGGAATATGTGATATTCCGCCAATCGTACTTTTCGTATCCCGAACCGCCCAGAAGAAAGGCGGCAAAGAGCAGCAAAAACCCGGGGAGCAGAGCCCGCTTATGCCCTAAAAAAGCGACGAATCCGCCGTCGGTGGCGATGCGCACGCAGACCGCAACGAGAAAGAGCAGGATGAACGCAACGATCAGCCACAGCGCCGCGCCGTTCCCCGGGAAGAAGAAAGAATCCGTATGTATGAACGGATTGTTCGTATCCGAGGGAGAGATATACATGAAAAAGACCACGGCGGCGATGATGAGCATATCTTTGCCGAACAGAACGGTATACAGCGCCACGCAGAAAGTGATGCAATAGACCAAGATCTCCAGCCTGAAAATGTTGGAGAGAAGGGACAGCAGCGCAAAGACCGCCAACATATATTTAGAATTGATAAAACGATCGATCCGGGCGATGACCTCTTTTTTTCTGACCCGCCCGAAAAAATTCGAAACCGCTTCCACTTATTCACTCTCCTTTTCGTCCGGCGACGGGCAGCCACCCTCTTCTTCCGCCGCCGCGCCGATCTCCTTTCCGCCCGTTCCCGCCGCGCCCGACGGAGCGCGCCGCGCGATTTTGCGCCGCAATTCTCTGAACAGGGGCAGCAAAAAGTCCTCTTCAGCCTCCCGCTCCGATTCTTCCAACTTTTCGGCGAAGAGCAGCAAGGCGGAATAGATGAAGGTGATGCCGATGTTGAAGAGGTGACAGTCGAGCAGGCTGGTGAGCAGGATGACCCCCACCGACGCCGCCAGAAACGACTTTTCCCACGTAGGCGCGGTAAAGAAGAGACGGATCGTCTGAAAGCGGTGAAAGAGATACGCCGCCAACCCGACGACGCCGCACGCCGCCAGCATTTCGACAAAAGTATTGTGCCAGAAATAAGGCAGGATGGTCATCGCCGAATCCCCCCAGCCACCCCATCCGATGCTGAAAAAGCCGGAACCGAAGAGGGGCGAAAGCCGAAATTTTTCCATGCCGTCCTTGAAAAGTTCGTCCCGCCCGCTCGGATCGAGTTCGATCTCGAGCAGGACGGAAAACAGGTTTTCGAGATCGTCGCGGAAGATGCCGAGGAGCACGCCGACGGCGAGCGCCGCGGCAAGAAACACCAGCCCGTTGCCGAGGCGGTTCTTTTTATGGACGAGCGTCATGACCACGCACACGAGAAAGACGATCCCGCCCATGAGAATGGAGCCGCGGCTGTTGGTGGCGACGACCGCCACATAGAGAAGGACGCCGAGCGCGGAAAAGATAAAGCCGTATTTCTTCTTCACGGCAAGATAAAAGGCGCAGGGCATACAGACGGCGAGCACGGCGCCGATGGTGTTGTGCTGCCCCCAGCCCGTGCGGATGTTGCCGCGGACGATGCTCCCCTCCGCGTCGATGACGCCGTTCGTGCAATAGGCAAAGATGAGTTCCGCCGCGACGACGAGCCCCAAAAAGAGCCCCGCCCAGAAGAAATAGTCTTTGGGCGCCTTTTTCCAGTCGACCATCGGCGGCACGAGAAAGTAGAGCGCGAACATCGAGCCGAAGAGCAAAAAGGCGTACAAAAGATTGCGCGCGGTGTACTCCTCATAGCCGATGCCGCCGAGGAAAAAGGCGGCGCCGAGGACGAGAAATCCCGTCAAAAGTTTCCGACGCTCCTTCAAAAACCGCGAGAGCCCCACCGTCAGGCAGAGGCGCAGAAAAAAGAGCACGACAAAAACCACGATGATGGCGACGAACAGCCACAGCCAGCGTTCGGGAAAAAACACAGAATCGGGGTTATAAACGGGGTTATTGCCGAGGGACGGGGAGACGTATAAAAACAGGACGGTGGGCGCGAGCGGCAGCATATCCTTGCCGAAGAGGCAGAGGTACAGCCCGAATACGCCCGCCAGAGAATAGGTAAAAAGTTCCAGCGAAAAGAAATTCGTCAGAAGGGACAGGACCGCCAGCACGGCAAGCATATATTTGGAATTGATGAAACGGTTGATTTTTTTTATAGCCGCCGTCTCTTTCGCTCTCTCGAAAAACCGTAAAACTGCCGGCACCTCTTTTCCCCTTTCTCCGTCGTTTTTCTATTGTTGCTTGTAAAAAAATTATTTCAGAAAGCCCTGAATGATCTGCTCTTCCGCCTGCTGTTCGGTCAGTCCGAGCGTCATGAGCTTGGTGAGCTGTTCTCCCGCGATCTTGCCGATGGCCGCCTCATGGATGAGTTCGGCGTCCACGCAGTTCGCCGTCAGCGCGGGCAGCGCGGTGACCGTGCCGTTGTCCATGATGATGGCGTCGCACTCGCTGTGCCCCGTGCATTTCGCGTTGCCGTTGATGACGGCGGTAAATTCCTGGTGGGAGTTTTCCGCCGCGACCGAACGGGAAACGACGTCGGCAGCCGCGCCTTCGCCGTCGAGGTCGACGGAAAATTCGGTGGCGGCCGTCTGTTTGCCGTGGGTGTATATCTTTTCGCGCACAACGAGGGACGCGCCCTTGGCGAGCTTGGCGCGGGTGACGCGGCGGGTGGAGTCCACGCCCTTGATCTGCGTGGTCTCCATCTCCATGCTGCCCCCCTCTTCGATGTACACCTCGCTCGTCGGGTTCATGATACGTTCGCCCGAACCGTCGCCGTCGGCATAGTGCTTTTCCACATACCTGACCTTGGCATTCTTGCCGACATAGAAGGTGTGCACGCCGCTGTGCTCGCTGTCCTGCACGCCGCAGTTGTGAATGCCGCAGCCCGCTATGATCAGCACGTCCGCCCCCTCGCCGATGTGGAAATCGTTGTATACGAGTTCGTGCAGACCGCTCTGGCTCAAAATGACGGGAATGTGCACGCTTTCGTTCTTGGTGCCGGGCTTGATGAAAATGTCGATGCCCGATTTCCCCTCTTCCGTCTTGGATACGATCTCTATATTCGCCGAGGAAGCGCGCGCGACCGACTTGCCGTTTTCGCGGAGATTGTACGCGCCTTCGGGCACGCCGTGCAGGTCGGCGACTTTTTCCAAAAGTCCTCTTTCGATTGCGTCCATTGTATGTGTCTTTGACCTCCTGTACGCAAGTATTCATGCCGCCCATGCCCGCACAAAAAAGGAAAAACGGACGGCGTTTTGCGGTCATAAGACCGCGGAAAATTACAATTGTAAAACGAGAAAAGCCGAGAAAGATCTCAGCCGTTCCTGCCCTCTCCCGTCAGAACGGCGCAGGGAGAAGGGCGCGCGCCCGAGAGAAGTTCGGGCAAAATTTCTCTGCCGCCGACGCGACTCACCCTGCCGTCCGCAAGCACCACGATCTTGTCGGCGATGTTCAGGATTCGCTCCTGGTGGGAGATGATGAGGATGCTGCCGTTGATCTTGCGGTGCAGTTCCTCGAAAACGCCGATGAGGCTGTTGAAGCTCCAGAGGTCGATGCCCGCTTCGGGCTCGTCGAAAACGGAAAGCTCGGTGCCGCGCGCCAGAATGGTGGCGATCTCCACGCGCTTGAGCTCGCCGCCCGACAGGCTGGCGTTGACCTCGCGCTCGACGTATTCGCGGGCGCAGAGCCCGACTTCGGCAAGATAGCGGCACGCCTCGGAGACGGTGAGTTTTTTGCCCGCGGCGATGCTCAGAAGATCGCGCACGGTGATGCCCTTGAAGCGCACCGGCTGCTGAAAGGCGAAACTGATGCCCTTTTTCGCGCGGTCGGTGACGGAGAGGTCGGTGATATCCTCGCCGTTGAATAAAATTTTACCCGACGTGGGGCGATATATGCCTGCGATGACCTTGGCAAGCGTGCTCTTGCCGCCCCCGTTGGGGCCCGTCAGCGCAACGAAACGATCGTTGACGGTCAGGCTGACGTCGTGCAGGATCTCCTTGCGCGCGCCCTTTTCCTGCCCGTCCTCCGCCGCAAAACAGACGTGCTGTAATTCCAACATTGCTGCCATGGTTTGAAAAAGTCCTCCTTTGCAAGCCGAACGCCCGAAAAATTTTTCCTCGGGCGCGCCGCCGTGCCGCAGACGAAAAAAGGTGAACGCGCCGGAACGCGCCTCCTTCGCCGGACACAATATAACGGCTTCCGCGTCGCTTATTATACCATATCTGTCTGCATTTTGTCAAATAATAATACCAGCAAACAATAAGGCGCAAACAAAAAAAGTATGGCGTCACCCGCCATACAATTCCGCGTATAGTTTTTCTTCCAGCCTGCGCATGCCCGCAAGGGGCGTCCGCGCGATCGCATTGTTATATTCCGCGGCAAGCGACGCCGCCTGCGCCCCGTCGCCGATGAGCAGGGCATAGGCAAGCCACGCGCGCAGCACGTCCGCCGCCTTATTTCCCCCTCCGGCCCGCTCCATGCGGGCATGGTACCGCTCTGCCTCCTGTTTGTCGCGAACCAAAAAGGCACAGGTGTACGTCAGTTCCGCAAGAATTGAAAGCAGATCGTCGGGCAGGATATACTCCAAACAATCGGCGAGCCGCAAAACGGACTTTGCCGCCTGCTCTTTTTCGCCGCGGTCGAGAAAGTAAAGATAGCGGTAGTATTGCAGGCGGGAAAAATTCGGATCGTCCTCGGGAAGCTGCGGCGGGTCAAAGAGCAATTCTTGGCCAGCCTCTCCGGGCGTGCGGCCTTCGAAGAGCTGCCCCTGCAACGTCAGGAGCGCGACAGCCGTCCGCGCGGACGGGTCACGCCGCAAAAGCCCCCACAAAAGCGCGCCGTCAAATTCCCCCTCTTCGCCCGCAAGAGGCAGCAAATTGAAGCAGAAAAGATAGGCGCAATAGACGCAGGAGCCGCCGAGCGTCGCCCAAAGGAAGGCATTGCCGAGCGTAAAACACACGGGCAGACAGACGATGAGATATGCCGCCTGCGCGAGAACGCCGCCGGCAACGAACAAAGTAAATCGGGCACCCATGCCCTCGATCTTCGCGGGATACATGCGGCAGTGCCCCGCCGTTTCGGTTTGCAGCGG
This sequence comes from Clostridia bacterium, assembly GCA_017886575.1. Lineage (GTDB taxonomy): Bacteria > Bacillota > Clostridia > Christensenellales > Borkfalkiaceae > RGIG4074. Next base: position 14,032 of record JAGHJP010000034.1, on the reverse strand, counting down.
GTTGACGAAACGCACGGAGATCTTTTCCCCGTCGCGCGATATCTGCAAAAAGGAAAAACGCACTTCGAGAAAGCGAAAACCAGCCAGCGCGCCGAAAAGCAGATGTCCCGCCTCGTGCAGCGCGGGCATCAGAAAGAGAGATACGGCGTAAGAGACGATCAGCACGATCGCCGCCGCCATGCCGCCGCCGAAGAAACAGACGTACATGAGCGCCGCCAGCGCCGCAAAAAACAGGACGCCCAAGAGTACCCGCGCCGCCTTCTCCGCGCCCCTTTTCACTTTTTCAGCCTCCGCAGCAGATACCCTTCGAGATTGTCCCGCTCGCTGACGGCAATCTTATCCAGCGAGAGCAGGCGCATGACTTCCCGCACGATGACCGCACCGCCGCCCACGATCTCGGCGCGGCGGAGGGGCAGACAGCTCTCCCCCGCGATCTCTTCGGGCGTGCGGGCAAAAATGCCGTCGAGCAGTTCATCCAGCTTCTCCGCGGTGAGCACGAATCCGTCCACCTTTGCGGGGTCGTACTTTTTAAGATGCAGGGCAAGCGCGGCGAGCGAAGTCGCCGTGCCGCCGATGCCGCATACGGGCACGCCGCATTCCCCCGCCAGGGGTGCGAGTTTCTCCCGCGCCGCGGACACCAACTTGTCCCTGTCCCTGCCGCAGAGGTCGAAGAGGCGCACCGCGCCCACGCCCACACTTGCGGCGCGGACGATCTTCCCCTTGCGGCGGAACGTCAGTTCGGTCGAACCGCCGCCCACGTCGACGATGCCGCCGTCGCGGCCGCCGACCGCGCCCGTCAGTCCGATCTCCGCCTCCTCTTCGCCCGAAATGACGTCGACGTCCAGCCCCGCGGTTTCTTTGACGAGGCGGACAAATTCGCCGCCGTTCGAGGCGGAGCGCACCGCTGCCGTAGCGAAGGCGAACACTTCCGCCGCCCCTTCGCCGAGCGCTTGCGCCCTGAAATCGCGCACGGCGAACGCACTGCGGTACATTGCCGCCGCGGTGAGTTTGCCCGTGAGCGCCAGCCCCTCGCCGAGGCGGGTGGTGTTCAGCTCTTTATATAAAGTTTTTCCGTCCGATGCCATCAGCAGCCGGACGGAATTGGAACCGATATCGATCACTCCGTATTTCATTTTTCGCTCGTATCTTGTTTAAGTCCTGTCGTCGGGATAGATATATCCGTGTTCGCGCGCGATGTCCTCTTGCTTTTTGTCCGTACCATAGACATCCAGCTGATCTTGCAGATCCTCTATTTGTGCTTCGTACTCCTGTCTCTGCTCCTCCATGGAGCGGATCTGACCGCTCTTGACGCCCATGGAGATGAACTGATAAAGAATGACGCCGAGGAGAAGCACGACAAGGATGGTCCCCGCGATGACGACCGCCGTGACCAGCTTTTTCAGTTTTTCTTCGGGCATATTCTCAAACATAAAATACCTCTGTGATATACAATACCCCTATTTTTTTCTTTTATTATACAACATATCGCAAAAAAAAGCAAGTATTCTGTGAAAACTTTTTAGATATAATATCAAACCCGCCATACAGCCGGCAAACATATACCAGCGGAGGGCGGGAAAGGCAAAGACGACGGACGCCGCGACATAGACGAGCGAGAAGAGAAAAAAGAAGAGCACGTCCGCCGCGGCGGCGAATTTGCGTGTTTTCCGTTCTATCAGCCGTCTGACGGGATAGAAAACGTCATAGACCACGCCGCCCGCGCCACCGAGGAGCACGCAGGCGAAAAAAATATACAGGTCCTCTCCCACGCCCGCACCTCTTTCTTCAGCGGAAGAGCCGCGCGAGTTTGCCGCCGCCCCCGCCGTAGCGCAGGGCGGAAATGTTGCCCGTCGCCGTGAATGCGCCCGTCGTCTTGGAAAAGGCGGCGATCTTCAGGTCGCTCCCCGTGACGACGAGTTTACCGTCCGCAAGCGTCAGGGAGATCTGCTGCGGCGAAAATGCCGTGACGCTCTCCACGCCCGTCATGGTGATGCGCTTGCGCTGTTCGATGGTGAGCGTGTGCAGGCGGGACGCGTTCGCCGCGCCTTGCTCCGTGTTGTTACCCTTTTCGTTGTTTTCCCGCATACCTTACTATATGAAGCCGCCGCCCGCGTTATGCGCGGGCGGCGGCGGATATTTTCCGTGGTTTTATTACTTTTTATTCTTCGCCGCCTCTTCCAGGCGCACCTTTTCCTTATAGAACGCCTTGGCGCGCTGTTCGCTGTCCAGAATGCGTTTGCGGATGCGCAGGGATTTGGGCGTGACTTCCAGAAGTTCGTCGTCGGCGATGAATTCCAGGCACTCTTCGAGGCTCAGTCTGGTGACGGGGATGAGCGTGAGGGCGTCGTCCGACGAGGAAGAACGGGTGTTGGTGAGGTGCTTGGTCTTGCAGACGTTAACGTTGATGTCCTCGTTCTTGGGATTGATGCCGATGACCATTCCCTCATAGACGGGCGTGCCGGGCGTGATGAGCAGGCGGCCGCGGCTCTGCGCGTTGAACAGCCCGTAGGTGACCGCTTCGCCCGTTTCGAAGGCGACGAGCGAGCCCGTGTTGCGCCGCTGAATGTCCCCCTTATAGGGCTGATAGCCGAAAAAGAGAGAGTTCATGATTCCCTGCCCCTTGGTATCGGTCAGAAATTCGTTCTTATAGCCGAACAACCCGCGGGAGGGCACGATGAATTCGAGCCGCTGGCGGGAACCGATCGCCGAAACGCGGACGAGTTCGCCTTTGCGCACACCCATGCCCGCATATACCGCCCCCGTCATGTCCTCGGGCACGTCCACAACGAGCCGCTCCATCGGCTCGTTCAGAACGCCGTCGATCTCCTTATAGAGCACCTTGGGCGTGGAGACCTGGAACTCATACCCCTCGCGGCGCATGGTTTCGATGAGGATGGAGAGGTGCATCTCCCCCCTGCCGCAGACGCGGAAGGAGTCGGACTGGTCGGTGTCGGAAACGCGCAGGGACACGTCGCGCAGGAGTTCGCGGTACAGCCTTTCGCGCAGCTGGCGGGAGGTGACGAATTTGCCCTCCTTGCCCGCGAACGGGCTGTCGTTGACCGAGAAAGTCATCTCCATGGTCGGCTCGTCGATCTTGACGAAAGGCACGGGGTCGGGCTTGTTCAGTTCGCAGATGCAGTCGCCGATGTTCAGCCCGTCGATGCCCGAAAACACCACGATGTCGCCCGCCGCCGCCTCCTGGACGGGAACGCGCTCCAGCCCTTCGATCTGGTAGAGATTGACGATCTTCGCCATCTTTTTGACCGAAGGGTCGTTGTAGTTGCAGACGGTGATCGTCTCGTTCGGGCGCACCTTGCCGCGCTCTATCTTGCCGATGCCGATCCTGCCGACGAATTCGTTGTAGTCGATGCAGGAAACGAGGAGCTGCAGGTCGCCCGTTTCGTCCACATCCATGGGCGGAATGTGGCTGACGATGGTTTCAAACAGGGGCGTGAGGTCGGCTTCCTGCTTGTCCGGATCGAGCGATGCCGTCCCCTGCCTGCCGCAGCAATAGACGATGGGGCTTTCGATCTGTTCGTCGGAGGCGTCGAGATCCATCATGAGTTCCAGAACGGCGTCCACGACTTCCCCGATGCGCGCGTCGGGGCGGTCGACCTTATTGATGACGATGATGAGTTTCAGCCCGAGTTCGAGCGCCTTCTGCATGACGAAGCGGGTCTGCGGGAGCGGCCCTTCCGCCGCGTCCACCAGAATGAGCGCGCCGTTGACCATCTTGAGCACGCGTTCGACCTCGCCCGAAAAATCGGCGTGCCCCGGGGTGTCCACGATGTTGATCTTGACGCCCTTGTAGTGTGCGGACGTATTTTTTGCCAGAATGGTGATGCCGCGCTCGCGCTCCAAAGCGTTGGAGTCCATGACGCGGTCCTGCACCGCCTCGTTTTCGCGGAACACGCCGCCCTGCTTCAACATTTGGTCGACCAGCGTGGTCTTGCCGTGGTCGACGTGGGCGATGATGGCTATGTTGCGTAAATCTTTCCTGATCATATCTTCTCCTTCGGTTCTCCGTGTAAAAACTTTTTAACCATACCATTTTAATACTTTTTTGCGTTTTAGGCAAGAATTTCCGCATGATTTTTTGCACATTCCCGCACCGTGTCATACGAAAAACGCAAAAAAGCTTTACAGGTACCTGCCCGTGACGCTGGCGGCGTCGGCGCGGATGTCCGCGGGCGTGCCGCAGGCGACGATCTTGCCGCCCGCTTCCCCGCCGCCGGGGCCCATGTCGATGACGTAATCGGCGCTGCGGATCACATCGAGATCGTGCTCGATGACGACGACGGTCGCGCCGTGAGAAATGAGCGTCTGAAAGACGCCGACGAGCGTTTTGACGTCGAGCGGGTGCAGCCCGATGGTCGGTTCGTCAAAGACGAACACGCTGTCCGACTGCGCCCTGCCCATTTCGCTTGCAAGTTTCAGCCGCTGCGCCTCCCCGCCCGAAAGCCCGGGCGTTTCCTCCCCCAGCGTGAGATACCCGAGCCCCAGCTCTTCCAGCGTTTGCAGGGGGCGGCAGACCGATTTCATGTCCTTGCACTCTTCCAGTGCGGTACGGACGTCCATGCCCATAATCTCGGGCATGGTATGCTTCTTTCCGTCCTTTCCTTCAAAATAAATGTCCTTCGCCGCCGCGGCATAACGGGCGCCGCGGCATGCGGGACAGGGAATGTCCACGTCGGGCAAAAACTGCACGTCCAGGCTGACGGCGCCCGTGCCGTCGCAGACGGGGCAGCGGAGTTTACCCGTGTTGTAGGAAAAGTCCCCCGCCTTATATCCGAGCCGCTTTGCGTCCGCCGTGCGGGCAAAGATCTTGCGCAGCTCGTCGTGCACGCCGGCATAGGTCGCCACCGTCGAACGGACGTTGACGCCGATGGGCGTGGCGTCGATGAGTTTGACCTGCCCGATGCCCTCCGCCCGGACGGCGCGCACGTGCGCGGGCAGTTTTTTGCCCTGCGTATGCGCTTCCAGCGCGGGGACGAGGCTCTCCAAGATGAGCGTGGTCTTACCCGACCCGGATACGCCCGTGACGACGGTCAGCCTGCCCTTCGGAATGTGCGCCTCGAGCGGTTTGACCGTGTGGATCGCATCCGTGGAGAGGAAAATATCGCCCATGGAAAAAAGTTCTGCTTTTTCCGTCTGCGGGCGCAGGCTTTCGCGCGCCCCGTGCCCGAGATAGGGCCCGATTTCCGACTGCGGGTCCGCCGAAAGCGCCGCGGGCGTGCCCTGTGCGATCACCCTGCCGCCGTCCGCGCCCGCGCCGGGTCCCATTTCGATGATGTGGTCTGCTTCGGAGAGGATCTGCGCGTCGTGGTCGACCAACACGACGGAATTGCCGTCGGCAACGAGGTCGCGCATGACGCCGATCAGCCCCACGATATTGGAGGGATGCAGTCCGATGGACGGCTCGTCCAGCACATACAGCACGCCCGTGGTGCGGTTGCGGACGGCGCGCGCCAGCTGCATGCGCTGCCGCTCCCCCGTGGAGAGCGTGGAGGAGGCGCGGTCGAGGGCGAGATAACCGAGACCCAGATCGATGAGCCGCTTTGCGACCGACAGGAAGGAGGAGCAGATGCTGTCCGCCATCGGGCGCATTTCGGCGGGCAAGCTTGCGGGTACGCCCTTCACCCATCCGATGAGGTCGGTCAGGGACATTTTGCAGGCTTCGTCCAGCGAGATGCCGCGCACCTTCGGCGCGCGCGCCCTTTCGCTCAGCCGCGTGCCGCCGCAAGCGGGGCACGCGTCCTGTTTCAAGAATTTTTCCACACGTTTCATGCCGCTCTCGTCCTTGACTTTGGAGAGCGCGTTCTCTACCGTGTAGACGGCGTTATAATAGGTAAAGTCCAATTCCGTGGCGACGTCCGAATTTTTGGCGCGGTAAAATATGTGTTTCTTTTCGGCGGGGCCGTTGTAGACGATGTCCTTTTCTTTGTCCGTCAAATCGCGGAAAGGCACGTCCGTGCGCACCCCCATCGCGCGGCAGACGTCGGTCATCAGCGACCACATGAGGGAATTCCACGGCGCGACGGCGCCCTGGTCGATGGTCAGACTTTCATCGGGCACGAGCGTGCTCCTGTCCACCGTCCGCACGATCCCCGTGCCGCCGCAAGCGGAGCATGCCCCCTGGCTGTTGAAGGCGAGTTCCTCGGCGGAAGGCGCGTAAAAGCTCTCTCCGCACACGGGACAGGTCAGCGGTTTGCCCGCCGCCACGGCGAGCGACGGCGGCAGGTAATGCCCGTTCGGGCAGCGATGGCTTGCCAGACGCGAATACATGAGGCGGAGGGAGTTGAGCAACTCGGTGCCCGTGCCGAAGGTGCTGCGGATGCCCGGCACGGCGGGACGCTGGTGCAGGGCAAGCGCGGCGGGAACGTGCAAAATGTCGTCGACCTGCGCCCGCGCCGCCTGCGTCATGCGCCGCCGCGTATAGGTGGAGAGCGCTTCAAGGTACCGCCTGGATCCCTCCGCGTAGAGTACGCCCAGGGCGAGGGAGGATTTGCCCGAACCGGACACCCCCGCGATTCCCACGATCTCGTGCAGGGGAACGTCTACGTCTATGTTTTTCAGATTGTGCACCCGCGCGCCGCGGATCTCTATCGATTGGGGTATCTGCTTCATTGTCCTTGCTCCTCATGCGGTCGTCCGTTTTTTCCGCCGTTATCGTTTTCCGTCATTATAGCACGAACCGCCGCGGAATGCAAGCAAAGCGGCGTGGGCGCAGGTCGACGGACGGTAAGGAAAACAAAAAAGGAGAAGGCACGCGCATGCCTCCCCCTTCGTTTCGGGGCGATATCCCTTTTTGCCGCACTTTTGCCGCAAAAAGAGCGTTGTTTCCTTCACTTTATTCAACGCCTGCCGCCCTTTTCGTAACTGTCTTTGAGCCGCAGGCGGGACACCGCGCGGGCTAGCTGCGCCTGCGCCGAGAGGTATTCCTGCCGGCTGCGCTTCTGGAGCATTGCCTCCTTGGCGGCGTCCGCGGCGGCGCGGGCGCGGCGCTCGTCGATCTCTTCGGGCCACAGGACGGAGTCGACGAGAATGAGCACGTCGCTGTCCTCGACCTTCATGATGCCGCCCGATACCGCCGCCTTGCGGAGTTCCTCGCCGGGGAGGCGGAAATACAAGGTGCCGGGCACGATCGCCGTGATGAGGTTGGGATGATTTGCCAAAATGCCGTACTGCCCGTCGACGGCGGGCACGGACACGCTTTCGCAGTCCCCCTCGTAAAATATGCGGTCGGCGCCGTAGATGTGAATGCTGAACGGTTTCAAATATCTCCCTCCCGCTTCATCCGCTCGGCCTTCGCCTTGACGTCGTCGAGCGTGCCGACGTTGTAGAAGGCCGCTTCGGGATATTCGTCCATTTCGCCGTCGATGATGGCCTTGAACCCCCTGACGGTTTCGCTCATGGGCACATATACCCCCGGCACGCCCGTGAATTTTTCGGCGACGTGCATGGGCTGCGACAGGAACCGCTGCACCTTTCTCGCGCGATAGACGGTCAATTTGTCCTTCTCGGAGAGTTCGTCCATGCCCAGAATGGCGATGATGTCCTGCAACTCGCTGTATTTCTGCAAAGTTTCCTGCACGCGGCGGGCGGTTTCGTAGTGCTCTTTGCCCACAATCTCCGCTTCCAGAATGCGCGACGAGGATTCGAGGGGATCGACCGCGGGATAGATGCCCTGTTCGGCGATCTTACGGCTTAAAACGGTGGTTGCGTCCAGATGGGCGAACGCCGTGGCGGGCGCGGGGTCGGTGAGGTCGTCCGCGGGAACATAGATCGCCTGCACGGACGTGACCGAACCGTTTTTGGTGGAGGCGATGCGCTCCTGCAATTCCCCCATTTCGTTGGCGAGAGTGGGCTGGTAGCCGACCGCCGAGGGCATGCGCCCGAGCAGAGTGGACACCTCGCTGCCCGCCTGCACGAAACGGAAGATGTTGTCGATGAAGAGCAGCACGTCCTTGTTTTCCTTGTCGCGGAAATATTCCGCCATGGTCAGCCCTGTCAGGGCGACGCGCATACGGACGCCCGGCGCCTCGTTCATCTGCCCGAACACGAGCGCGGTCTTGTCGGCGACGCCGCTCGCCTGCATCTCCCGCCAAAGGTCGTTGCCCTCGCGGGAACGTTCGCCGACGCCCGTGAACACCGAATAGCCGCCGCGCTCCATGGCGACGTTGTGGATGAGTTCCTGAATGAGCACGGTCTTGCCGACGCCCGCGCCGCCGAAAAGCCCGATCTTGCCGCCCTTGGCGTACGGCTCCATGAGGTCGATGACCTTGATGCCCGTTTCCAGCACCTCCGCCACCGAACTTTGCTCCTCGAACGAGGGCGCCGCGCGGTGGATGGGCCAGCGCTCCGCCCCGTCGGGCGAAGCGGCGCCGTCGATGGGATCGCCGAGCGCGTTGAACATTCTGCCCAGGGTGCACTCCCCGACGGGCACTTTGATGACGTCGCCCGTGGCGCGCACTTCCGCCCCGCGCGAGAGCCCTTCGCAGGGGCCGAGCATGACACAGCGCACCGTGTCTCCCCCGACGTGGGACGCCACTTCCATGACATATGTCCTGCCGCCGTTTTCGACGGTCAATGCGTCCTTGATCCTGGGCAGGGCGCCGCTTTCGAATTTGACGTCCGTGACAGGACCGGATATATGAATGATTCTTCCCGTATTCAAGGTCAATTCTCCTTCTTCGGCCGCATCTGCGCCCGCGCGCCCGCCGAGATCTCGGTGATCTCCTGGGTGATCGCCGCCTGGCGCAGGCGGTTGTACTGCGCGGAAAGTTCTTCGATGAGTTTCTCCGCGCTGTCGTCCGCCGATTTCATCGCCGTCATGCGCGCGTGCTGTTCGCTGCAAAAACTGTCCACGAGCGCGCTGTAAATGAAGCCCGCGATGTAACTGGGCATGATGCAGTCGAGCACCGCTTCGGCGGACGGCGAATATTCGAACGGCGCGTTCACGGGCCGTTCCACCGTGGGCGTGACGAACTGGTTGCGGTGGAAGGGAATGAGGCGGGTCAGCTGCGCCTCGTCCGTCATGCCCTTCATGTCCGTATAAGCGATGTATATCTTTACGAACGTGCCGCGGTTGTACTCTTCGAGCAAAATGTCGCTGATCTCCCGCGCCCTGTCCATGGTCGGGTTCTGCGCCGTGTAGAGAAAGGACTTCTCCACGGGGATCCCCCGCTGGCGCAGGAGCTGGCGGCCGTATTCGCCGACGACATACCATTTGATCTCTTCGCCGTCCGCCAGAAGTTCCATCGCCTTGTTGATGACGTTATAGTTGTATGCCCCCGCCAGTCCCTTGTCGCCCGTGATGAGCAGGCAGGCATAGGTACCCGTCACCGTCTTGGTCAGGTCGGTCGGGTAAAAATAGCGGTTGGCGGGCATTTTATCCGCACGGAAAATGCGCTTGATCTCCACGCGCAGCGCCTCGAAGTAGGGGCGGGTGCGGTCGAGGTCGGCTTTCGCCTTCCGCATCTTGTTAGAGGAGATCAGAAACATCGCATTGGTGATCTTGCGCGTGTCGCTGATGCTTCGGATCCTCTTTTTGAGCGCCTGTATTCCCGGCATGGTACCGCCCTCCTCTCTACTCCTTTTCTACCTTTTTGCGCGGCGTATGGACCTGCACGAAACGACGGCTGATGTCCACGATCTCCTTTTTGATCTCGGCGGAAAGGGCGGCGCCGTTCCTGATCTTCTCGCACAGCTGCCGTTCCGCCGCGTCGAAATAATTGAGCAGGCCGTCTTTCATGACGGGGATATCCTCAGCGGGAATGCCCTCGAACGCCTGCCCCGTCGCCGCGGCGAGCAAAATGATCTGACGGTATTCGGGGATCGGGCTGAACTGCGGCTGGCGCAGCAGCATCATGAGCGTGCGGCCGTAATCGAGCAGCCGCCTGGTGCCTTCGTCGAGATCGGACGAAAACTGCATGAACACTTCCATTTCCCTGTACTGGGCGAGGTTCAGGCGGATGGTGCCCGACACCGATTTCATCGCCTTGGTCTGCGCGTCGCCGCCCACGCGGGAAACGGATATGCCCACGTTGACGGCGGGGCGCTGCCCCGCATAGAACAGGTCGCCCGAAAGGAAGATCTGCCCGTCGGTGATGGAAATGATGTTGGTCGGGATATACGCCGAAATGTCCCCCGCCTGCGTTTCCACGATGGGCAGCGCGGTCATGCTGCCGCCCCCCTTCGCATCGGAGAGGTGCGCCGCCCGTTCGAGCAGGCGGGAATGCAGATAGAACACGTCCCCGGGATACGCCTCGCGCCCGGGCGAGCGGCCGAGCAGCAGGCTGAGCGCGCGGTAGGCGACCGCGTGTTTGGAGAGGTCGTCGTAGACGATGAGCACGTCCTTGCCGCGGTTCATGAAATATTCCGCCACGGCGCAGCCCGAATAGGGCGCGATGTATTGCAGGGAAGCGGGATCGCCCGCGAAGGACGCCACGACGACGGTATAATCCATGGCGCCGCGGCGGCGGAGGTTTTCCGTGAGCCGCGCAACCGAACTCGCCTTCTGCCCGATCGCCACATAGACGCAGACGACGTCCTGCCCCTTCTGGTTGAGGATGGTGTCGACGGCGATGGCGGTCTTGCCCGTCTGCCTGTCGCCGATGATGAGTTCGCGCTGCCCCCTGCCGATGGGGAACATGCTGTCGATGGCGAGGATGCCCGTTTTGAGCGGGCGATCGACGGGCTGACGGTCGATGATGCCGGGCGCGGGCGATTCGATGGGCATATATGCCTGCGCCTCGACGGGCGCGCCGCCGTCCAATGGGGCACCGAGCGCATCGATGACCCTGCCCACGACGCCGTCGCCGACGGGGATGCCCGCCGTCTTGCCCGTGCGCATGACGCGGTCGCCCTCCTCCACCTCGCGGTCGTTGCCGAACACGATGCAGCCGACGTGATTTTCCGAAAGTTCCTGCACCATGCCCTTGACGCCGCTCTCGAACACGACGATCTCGCCGTATTCCGCGAAGTCGAGCCCGCCGATGCGGGCAATGCCGTCGCCGACGGTCAACACCTTGCCCGTTTCGTGCGCGCCGAAGGTCATCGACCAGTTTTCGATGGTGCTCTTCAGGTTTTCCACGGCGTCTTTGAGCAGAGTGGTCACGCCCGAAGAGGCGCTGTTTCTAATGTCCTCTTTGAGTTTGTCGATCCTGCCGCGGGCGGACCAATCGAACACGTTGTCGCCGTATTCCAGGCGGAATCCGCCGACGACGGAAGGGTCCTCTATGATCTCTATCTGCGGGCGGACGCCGTAAGTGCGCTGTAAAAAATCGCCTAGGCCCGCAAGCTGTCTGTCGTCGGGCGGCGTGACGCAATACAGCTTTGCCGCGCCGCCGCTCGTTTTCTTTTCATCCATGGTATTATCCGTTCACCTCTCTCAAAAACGCATCGTACACCGCGCTGTTCTCCGCCGCGCCGACTTTGCCGATGGCGGAAGCCGCCGCTGCGGCGACGATGTCCGCCAACTCTTCCTTTTTTTCCGTCTCGGAGCGCGCCGCGCTGTTTTCCAAGCGGCTTGCAAGGGTACGGCGGGACGCTTCGGATATGCCGGGCACCGCCGCTTCTCTCTCGGCAAGGGCGAGATATTCGTCGTAGAGCGCCTTATCGCTCTCGGCGTTGCTTTTGAGCGCCAGGAGTTTTTCCGCCGACGACACGACCATGCGGGAAATTTCGTCCTCGGTCGAGGCAAAGAACGCGGCGCGTTCGCTCTCCGACTGCCTTCTGCCCTCCCTGACGATCTCCTCCGCCTGCGCCTGCGCGCCGGCGAGAATGGCTTTCTTCTTCGTTTCGGTCACGGCGAGCGCCGAGCGCTCCCGTTCGGCGAGTTCGTCGCCCAAGGCGGAAAGCTTGCTCTCGCACTCCGCTTTGACCGCAGCCGACTCTTCCAGCCGCTGCTTGTGCTCCGCGGCGGAACGTTCGTACTTGTTCTTCCTGTCCTCCATAAACTTACGGACGGGCTTGAACAGCAAAAAGGACAAGCCGCCCGCCAGAATGATGAAATTGAACAGGTGCAGCAGTATCTGCTGCCAATCGATGTTCAGGGGCATGACCCTTACCTCCTCGAAAACTCTCTCTTTTTACAGGAATTTTTCCCGCGGGCGCGTCAAACGACGAACAACAGCAGGAAGGCGACGATGAGGGCGTACAGAACGACCGTTTCGATGAACACGATACCGAGAATGAGCGTACCGCGTATCTTGCCCTCCGCCTCGGGCTGACGGGAGATGCCGTCCGCCGACCTGCCGATGGCGATGCCCATGCCGATGCCGCCGCCGAGAACGGCGAAGCCGATGGCGATGCCCGCCGCGAGGGGCGCATAGGAAACGCTCTCTCCCGCCGCTTCCGCCGTTTCTTCCGTACCCTCTTCGGATGCGGCGCCCGTAAAGGGCTGCGCCTCGTTCTCCGCCGCGTAGGCGACGACCTGCGCCGACGGCGCGGCGGCGCTTTCCGCCGAGGAGACGAGCGCGAACGCGGCGAATCCCGCGAAAAGCGCGGCTGCCAGAACGGCGATCGTTACGATCAGGCTCTTTTTCAAATGCAACGTTTTCATGATATCTGTCCTCCGTGGATCGAATAAAATTATGTACAAAATGATTGAAACCGGCGTTTCAATTTTCTGCCTTGCCGTGTACCTACATTCCGGCGGCGGGGAGCGACGTTCCCTTTTCGCGCGCCTTGCGTTTGCGCCTTTTGTTCTTTGCCTTCGGTTCGCTGACTTCGCCGTAATAGCTCGCCGTCAGCATCGTCAGGACATACGTCTGAATGATGGCGTGGAGCACCGTGAACATCGCTCCGACCGCCACGGGCAGCACCACGCTGAGCGCCAGCGTGTAATACACCATCTCGGTCGCGAGAAGCCCCGAAAGCAGGGCGCCGAACAGACGGAAACTCATGGAGACGGGCAGGGAAAATTCCTTGATCGCGCCCACGAACCCGCGCGCGCCGTTGTTGACGATCCCCCCGCCCATGATGACGAGATAAGAAAGGCAGCCCAAGGAGATGGCGGCGTTGATGTCCGACAGGGGCGCCGCCAGCGTGACCGTGCCGCCCGTGGCGGTGCCGACCTGCAGTCCGACGAGCTCGAAGAGGGTGCCGCAGAAGATATACGCGCCGGCGGAAAAGATGTAGCAGCCGAGAAAACGGTTCTTATACGGGCTGTACCCCTTTGCCATGTTATCGAAGAAACCGACGACCGTCTCGATGACGAGCTGAAACTTGCCGGGCACTTCCTTGAAACGGGGAATGGCGAAGATGCGCACGCACGCCGCAAAGAGCAACAGCACGCCCGTCACGATGAAGGCGGAGAGCACGGCGGGACTGACGTCCCAGCCGAAGAGATCGATCCGCTTTTCTTCGTGGAGCACCGCGTCACGCAACTCCGAAGAGAGCGTGCCCCTGTCGGAGGGGCCGACGATCAGCGCCGCGGCGAGGATGACCGCCTCGACGAGGACAAGGACGATGACCGCCACCGCCGTCTTGGATATATGAAATTTCTTGCCTGTATTCATATCGGCTCTTCTCCTCGGAAAAATATCTGCCGAAAAATAAAAATCTCTTTCACATTATATAAGCAATACTTATTTTTATCCGTCGGCATTCACGGTATTTTGCCCCGAGCGCTCCACGCATCGGGCAGATTTTTGCCCCTTCGTTTATCACAAACACATTTTAGTCCGAACTTCCGGAAGTGTCAACCGTTGAACGCCCCTTTTCGCAAATCTTCTCTTTCACGATTTTTTAGCGAAAGTATAAAGGTTTCTTATAATATTTTCCTTGCGGAATATATAAAAAAGCCCCCGCGGCTGAAAACGTTGCGTTTCCCCACGGGGTCATCCTTTCCCTATTATATTTTATCCGTTGTTATAACGAACGCCTTTTCAGCACCGCCATAGTCTCGACGTTATGTTCTGATTTCAAAAAAACCTCCCTCACTTCTTTCCCGTCTTTATAAACCGGAAAATTAAACTTTATTGATTTTAACGGACATTCACTTTCACCCTCTGGATATATCTGAATT
>JAGHJP010000033.1 GCA_017886575.1 Clostridia bacterium | reverse complement strand
GCCGCCAATCGGTGAGGGGAAATTTTTTTGCCCCGCCGTGAGCGGCGGGGTGCACGTCCAGCGGCCGCGGGCGGCATGGTATATCCCGCGCGGAAAACGTTCAAAATACACTTGAATTTTTTCCGTATATGTGTTATAATATCCGAAACGGAATTTTCGGGAGCGGAAGAAGCATGTTTTCCCTGCGCACCGCCGTCGACGCACACACGGCGAAACAAATGAATCCCGTCGTGCTCGCCTTCGTGGGCGACGCCGTCTATTCGCTCTACGTGCGGGAAAAACTCTGCCTTTCGGCGGGCGTCGGCACGGGGGAGCTGCAGCGCTTGAGCGTGCGGTTCGTCTCCGCACACGGGCAGAACGAGCAACTGGAGCGCATCCGTCCGATGTTCACCGCGGAGGAAGAGGAAATTTTCCGCCGCGGCCGCAACGCCAAAAAGGGCACGCGCAGCAAGAGCGCGACCGTCGCCGAATACAACCGCTCCACGGGGTTCGAGGCGGTGCTCGGTTTTTTGTATATCACGGGGCAGATCGGCCGCATAGACGAACTTCTGTATGCGGCGGAAAAGGCCGAAGAGGAGAGAAAAGAGGAATAATCCATGAAAATAGAGGGCAGGAACGCCGTTCTGGAACTTCTGAAAACGGACAAGGAAATCGAAAAGATACTCATGGAGAAGGGGGCGCAGGGCTCCTTGGGCCGCATTTTCGCTGAGGCGCGGCGGCGGAACATCCGCGTGCAGTTCGCCGAAAAAGCCGCCCTCGACCGGGAGAGCCCTTCGGGACGCCACCAGGGGGTCATCGCCTTCGCCGCCGACTATGCGTATAGTGAGTTAGAGGATATCATCGCGGACAAAAAGAGCCCGTCGGGCGGGTTCGTCATTCTCTGCGACGGCATGCAGGACGTGCACAACCTCGGTTCCGTCCTGCGCGCGGCGGAATGCGCGGGCGCGGACGGCGTGGTCATCCCCAAAACGGGGAGCGCGCAGGTCAACGAGAGCGTGCTGCGCATCTCCGAGGGGGCGGCGGAACACGTTAGAGTGGCGCGCGTCACCAACCTCGTCCGCGCCATCGAAAGCCTGCAGGCGGCGGGCTATTGGGTGTACGGCCTGGAAGCGGACGGCGAGGACATCTACGGGCAGGACCTGACGGGCAATATCGCCCTGGTCGTCGGCGGCGAGGACAGCGGGCTCAAACGGCTCACGCGCGAAAAGTGCGACAAGGTGCTCTCCCTGCCCATGTATGGCAAGATCAATTCGCTCAACGCGTCCGTCGCGCTCGGCGCGGCGTGTTACGAGGCGGTCAGGCAACGGCGATGAAAGAGGACAGGAAGGAGCCCACGGACGAGGAATTGGTGCGCCTGGCAAAGGCGGGCGACCGCCCGGCGACTGAAAGGATCCTGGAGCGGTACAAGAGCATGGTGCGCGCCCGCGCGCGGCGTTTCTTTCTCGCCGGCGGCGAAACGGAGGACCTCATTCAGGAGGGCATGGTAGGGCTCTACGAGGCGATCAACGCTTACGACGAAGAAAAATCGCCCCGCATGAGTTTCAAGAATTTTTCCTACCTCTGCATCAGCCGCCGCATCATGGACGCGGTCAAGCGGGCGGCGCGGGGCAAGAACGTCCCGCTCAACAACTACGTCTCCATCTTCTCCCCGCACTTCGACCTGACGGGCGGATACAGCGCGGAGGAAGAACTCATCCGCGTGGAGGACGGGACGGAATTTTTACAGAAACTCAGCAAGGCGCTTTCCGCGCTGGAATTTCAGATCGTCGTCATGTATATGGACGGCATGACCTGCGGGCAGATCTCCGACGCGACGGGCAGGGATCTCAAGAGCATCGACAACGCCTTGCAGCGAAGCAAGAAAAAGCTCGCCAAAATATTGCAGACGACATAAAAAGGAGGGTATATGGCGTATCTCGCGCTGTACCGCGCCTTTCGTCCCGAAACGCTGGACGAAGTGGTGCGGCAGGAACACATCGTTAAAATTCTGCGCAATCAGATCGAGCAGGACCGCGTGGGTCACGCCTACCTCTTCTGCGGACCGCGCGGCACGGGCAAGACGAGCATTGCCAAAATTTTCGCGCGCGCCGTCAACTGCCGGCACCCCGTCAACGGCTCTCCGTGCGGGACATGCCCGTCCTGTAAGGCGCTTGCCGCGGGCAACAGCCTGGATATCGTCGAGATAGACGCCGCCTCCAACAACGGGGTGGACGAGATGCGCGACCTGCGCGAAAAGGTGCAGTATCCCCCCGTCAACGGGCGGTATAAGGTGTATATCGTGGATGAGGTGCACATGCTCTCTTCGGGAGCGTTCAACGCCCTCTTAAAGACGCTCGAGGAGCCGCCCAAACACGCGGTGTTCATCCTCGCGACCACCGAGGCGCAGAAGATCCCCGCCACCATTCTCTCCCGCTGCATGCGCTTTGATTTCAAGCTCATCCCGCAGGAGGACCTGGAGGCGCACCTCAAAAAGATATTGAACAAGATCGGCAAGCCCTACGAGGACGAGGCGGTCGCCGCCATCGCCCGCGCGGGCGCGGGCAGCGTGCGCGACATGCTCTCCATCGCCGACGTGTGCGTGTCCTACGAGAGCGGCAAACTGACCTATGCGGCGGTCAACGCCGTCCTGGGCAGCGCCGATTTTTCGGTGACGGCGGAGCTGTGTTCCGCCATGCTGGGGGGCGACATGCCCCGCGCGCTGTCCCTGACCGAAAAGGCGCTTGCCGAGGGCAAGGGCGTGGGCGTGCTGGCGCGGGACGTTCTGCAATTCCTCAACAACTGCGCCATCGCCAAAATGTGCCGCGGGGCGGATAAGATCCTCGCCTTCCCCGCCGAAATGTATCAAAAGATCAAATCGGCGGCGGACGGCGCCGACGGGCACCGGTTGTTGCGCGCGACCGAAATTTTTGCGGACGCCGAAAGCCGCCTGCGCTATTCCTCTTCGGCGCGCATCACACTGGAAACGGCGGTCGTTAAGGCAAGCATGCCCGAAACCGACCGGGACATCGAGGCGCTGTTCACGCGCGTGGCGGCGCTCGAAGAGGCGGTGAAAAATGGCGTCCCCGCCCGTGCGGCGGGCGCGCAATCAGCGGAAACCGAGGAAAAAGGGGAGACGCCCGCGGCGCAGAAAACCGTGGAAAAACTTTCGTCCCCGTGGGACGAGGAACTGCCGCCGCCGCCCGAAGAACCCGTGTTCGACGGCGGGTATGCGGACATGCCCCCCGCGTTTTCCCCGTTCGACGCGCCGAAAAGATCCGCGGCGGGGCAGGAAGATTTTTCCCCGCAGGCCGAAAAGGTTTCGCCGCCCGCGAAAGAGCGGGCAGAAAGCGCGCAAACGCCGCCCATGCCCGCGGCAAAGCCTGCGGAAGCGGCTGGCATGCCGAAAACGGGCGGTGCGGTCGACAAGAGCAAGGCGTTCGGCATGTTCCTGCGTTCCCTGCGCAAGACCTGCCGCAACGGGGTGCTCTTTACGATGTGTTCGGAGTTAGAACCTTCCTTCGAGGGGGACGCGCTGGTGCTGTCCACCGAG
>JAGHJP010000032.1 GCA_017886575.1 Clostridia bacterium | reverse complement strand
TCTTTCCGCTCTCCCCCAGAATGTTCGCCTCCATGCCGCAGAGCACATCTATGCCCGTTTTTTCGGCGGCGGCGCGGCAGTCGGCGACAAGCTGCGGCATTTTTTTCCGCTCGATGCCGAAGGCGAGATGGGCAAACCCGTGGTCGGTGATGCCGATTTGTTTCAGTCCTTTTTTCTTCGCCTGCAAGGCGTTTTCGAGCACCGTGCCCTTCCCGTGAGAATAGGGCGTGTGCGTATGATAATCGGACGTAAGAATCATGTTTTCTCCTCCGTTCTTCCCTTTTACAGCATACGAAAACCACATAAAGGACAGGGGCATGCCCGTGTTTTCCGCATTTTCATTTTTACCGCGGTCAACGCATGTAGCATATCTCCTCTTCCAGGATCACACCCGTCTGCGCCGCGACCCGCGCTTTGACCCGTTCGATGAGCGCATAGAAGTCGGCGGCGGTCGCGCCGCCCGCGTTGAGCAAAAAGTTGGCGTGCGCCTCGCTGACGAGCGCGCCGCCGGAACGCATGCCCTTGCAGCCGCTCCGCTCGATGAGTTCCCCCGCGGAGAGGTCGGGCGACGGGTTTTTGAACACGCAGCCCATGCTTTTGCCCTTGGGCAGCCCCTGCCGCCGTTCGAGGGCGCGGGCGATATTTTGTTCCGTTTCCCCTTCCACCCCCTGCCGCAGGCGGAAGCGGGCGGAGAGGATGACGCAGGACATGTGCTGAAAGACGCTCTCCTTATAGGCGAAACCGCACGCTTCCCTTCCGACGGTGTAGATTTTGCCGCCCCGCGCGAAGGTGACGCTCTCCACGAGATCGCCGACATGCCCCTCCCGCGTGCCCGCGTTCATGCACACGAGTCCGCCCACGCGCGCGGGAATGCCCGCGAGAAATTCCAAACCGACCAACCCGCGGCGCCGGCAGAGTTCCAAAAGTTTCCCCGTGCCCACGCCGCATTCGGCGGTGACGCATTCCCCCTCCGCGCCGAGACGGTCGAAATGCGAAGTGGTGACCACCACGCCCGCAAACACGCCGTCGCACGGCAGGACGTTGCTGCCCGCGCCGAGGGGGTAAAAACGGATGCCGCAGCGCTTGCAGAGGTTCAGAAGGGACAGCAGCTGCCCCGCCGAGCGGGGCGAAAAGGCATCCGCCGTGCCGCCGACCCCGACGGTGGTATGCGCCGCCAGGGAAAAATCCCGCCGAAAGGGAATGTCAGGCAACAGCGCCGACAGGAACAGTCCGTATTGACCCATGATCTCATCTCCTTATCATTTTACCACAATTTTGTTTTCAATTCAATTCTTTGAGATAGGTTTTCAAAATTTTTATTTCACCCGTCCGCAGCGCCTGCTCGCCCGCCGCCTCCGCCGCGGCAAGCCCCTCTGCGCTCACGAACGCCGAAAGGGTGTACGCCGCTCCCGCATCGGAGAGCGGATACATGCCGAGAGAAGAGAGCTGCCCCTGCCACTCTTCGCCGAGCAGCGTTTCGACGAACGCCGCGGCGGCCGCCGCCCTTTCCTCTTCCCGCGCGGTGACCGCAATGTATTGGTATAAGTCGTTGTACGCGGTCAGGGGGCGGGCGTATACGTTTGCGCCGCGCGTCTGAAAGCGGCAGACGTCCCGCTGCGTGCCCAGCATATAGCGGTATTTGCCGCCCAAAAAATGCACATACGCGGACGTGGAATCCTCGCACGCCGCCGCGCCCGTTATGCCCGAAAGCGCCGCCGCCACGCCGGGCAGATTGTTCCCCCCGTCCGAAAGGACGAGCTCTTCGGCGGAAACCGCGGAAAGATCGTCTCCGGGATCGGCCTCTGCAGAGAACAGATAATAGCGGCCGCAGCACCAGGGATAGGCATAAAATTTCCCGCCGATCTCCCCGCCCCCGAACGCCTCTTTCATCTCCCGCGCAAGTTCCGCCGCGCCGTCCGTTCCGCAGGAAAAGGACAAAAGGTCGGGCGCGTCCCCCGCCCCGATCGCCGCCGCCGCGCCCTCTGCCGTCAGCGTGCGCACCATGACGTATACACCCTCGTTCTCCCGTTCGAATGCCGCCGCCACGCGGCTCAGAAAGGCGGAACGCGACCCCCTGCCGCCCTCGAAGGCGTCGATGTGCCAGAGGCGCAGTATGCCCCTGTACGCCGCCTGCTGCCCGCCGCTTTCGGGCGGCGCGAGCCAGACGCATAGCCCCGCCCCGATGAGGAACAGGGCGCATAAGACCGAGGAAATGATGCGCTTCATGGTTTATTATCCTATGCGCCGCGGGGGAAAAATAGAAGGCGGCGCGGCAAGAGCATGAAAAAAGACGGCGTGACTTTCATCCGCCGTCTTTTTTTCGTTTTCCTGCGGGGCATGCCCGTAAAAAGCGGGTATTTTGTCCCGGTTTTGCAATTTGTTTCCGAAAACTCACTCCACGGAGAAGAGAATGTCGGAATACGTGGGCATGGGCCAATAGTCTTTGGCGGTATCCTTTTCCAGCCCGTCGGCGAGGCCGCGCACTTTTTCCATGAGCGGAAGGATGCGGTAGGCACAGAATTTGGCGCACTCCTCGGCGAGGGTCAGCCCCTCTTCCTCGCGGATGGCGCCGACGAGTTCTTCGACCGCGGCATACATGGCGGCGTTGCCCGCCGAGAGACGGGAAATGAGTTCCTTGTCCGCCGAAACGTCCGCGCCGTATGCCGCCTTGCCGTCGGCGATGCCGCACAGGTCGGCGATGTAGGCATTCACCGCGGGATAGATCTGCTTCTTCGCCATGTCCGCCGTGGTCCTTGCCTCGATGACGATGATCTTCTTATAATTCTCCTGCGCGATCTCCATGCGGGAGAGCAGTTCGCGGTTGGTGAACACGCCGTGACGGCGGAAAAGCTCGATATTCTTGTCGAGTTTGTAATACGGCAGCGCCTCGGCGGTATTCCTAAGGTTGAGAAGCCCGCGCTTGCCCGCTTTCTCTTCCCACTCGCGGGAATAACCGTTGCCGTTGAAGATGATCCGCTGATGCTCTTTCAGGTTCTTCGCCACGAGCGTTTGCAATGCGCCGTTGAAATCCTCCGCCTTTTCGAGGCAGTCGGCAAAC
>JAGHJP010000031.1 GCA_017886575.1 Clostridia bacterium | reverse complement strand
GATCGACATCATTACTTACGGCCTGGTGGCGTTCACGTCCATCTCCCTCGTGGTATCCTCGGTCATGATCGGCGTCATCACCTACGTGTCCGTCGTCGAACGCACCAAGGAGATCGGCGTGCTGCGCGCTCTCGGCGCGCGCACGCGGGCCGTCAGCAACCTCATCAACGCCGAAACGTTCATCATCGGGCTTCTGGCGGGCGCCTTCGGCGTGGGCGTGACCTATCTCCTGTCCGTGCCGCTCAATCTTCTTCTGGGCTCACTCACGGGCATCTACACGCTCGTGTCCCTCCCCTGGTGGCAGGCGATCGTTATGATCTGCGTGTCCTTCGCGCTGACCATCATTTCGGGCCTCTTCCCCGCGCGCGCCGCGGCGAAAAAGGATCCCGTCATCGCACTGCGCACCGAATGACGGTCAAAATTGCAGACAAACGAGGGAGCGGAACGCTGTGCGTTCCGCTCCCGGCAAAAAATATCCCGCGTTCTCGGACCCTAAGACGCGGGATATTTCTTTTCTTTGCGGGCATGCCCTGTTTCTTTCGTCAGAATATGTTTTCAAAGGAGAAGGCGTAGGCGGCGGGAATGTTGCGGCATATCTCTTTCAGGACTTCCAGTTTCGAGAGGGCATCGTCGTATTGTCCCGTTTCGATGAGGCTCAGACCTTCGCTCAGCCAATAATCGACGTAGGAGATGTCGTTATGCGGCACCCAGACGTGCAGAACTTTTTTCTTTTCGTTCCACGAAACGCGCACCGCCTCCGCGTCTCCGCGCGTGGCGCTTTCGTCTTCGGTCTTTTCGTAGAGCGTTTCCAGCTGGGCGGAGAATTCCCCGAAGGTCTTATCCACGTACCATGTTTCGAAAACCGCCACGCCCGCAATGAGCAGCAGGGAGATGAGAATGCTCAAAAGGGTCTTTACCATCTCTTCCCCTCGGGCAGCGGCACGGTGAATATTTTGCGCTTTTTCCCTTTTTCCTGCAAAAACACCTTTCCCGTGCCGTCCACCGTCATTGCCAGCACTTTTTTGACGTTTTTAATGCCCTGCTTTTTGAGGATATCCGCAAAAAAAGAGGGGGGCATGCCCGTGAGCGCAATGTTTTTTGCGTTGTATTTCCCTTCGTCCGCCACCAACAGGGGCAGGCTGGTCTGTTCCTCTTCGTAGCCCGCTTTGGGCAGGGCGGAAAAGGCACCGTTTGCCTCGTACAGGGCGTATTCCACGGCGGACAGGGAAAAATACCCCGCCGTCCGCAGCGATTCCATCAGGTCGGACACGTCCAGGCTGTTTTTGCGCAGTTGGTATTCGTCGATGCCGTCTTTGTTCAGCACGACGCTCGGCTTGCCGCTGACGACGTATTTTAGGGGCGGACAGTAGAGGTCGATGAGGCAGACGATCTGGTGCAGGAGATAGATGGTCAGGATGGACACGATGCCGTAGAGCAGGGGGATGGAAGTGTCGGCCATGGGGATGCAGGCAAGTTCGGAGATCAGAAGGGTGACCACGAGTTCGAAGGGCTGCATTTCCCCGATCTGCCGCTTGCCCATCAGCCGCATGATGAGGAGCAGGGTGATGTAAATGATCGCGGTGCGGATAAAAATAAGTCCCATACGCATATTGTTTGCATGCGGCAAAAAAATATGCGGAAAGGCGCTTCATTCGCTTGCCAAAAGCCGTGCGGTGTGATATACTCTTTCTTGAAATTCGAAGTAACCGACAGCGCGTCAAGTGCCATTGAACGGGACGTTGTCAATGGACGAAAGGGAAAGGCAAGTCTTCCCTGCGGTGCCGCCGGTGCGTCCGTCAATAAAATTTTCAGCCGCAAGGCACATTATTCTCGGACCTCTTGAATTTTATCGGAGGTTTTTTATGTTTCTCGAAAAAGTCAAGCGCGCTTTCTTTTCCAAGTATTTTCTGGGCCTGTCTGCCGGTAAAAAGACGGCGTATCTCGGCATATTCATTGCCTTGGCGGTCCTGGCGAACATGTTTTCCGTCGACGTCACGCCCAGCCTGAAAATTTCGTTTACCTATCTCGTCGCCTTCTTCACGGGCACGTGCTTCGGACCTTTGATGGGCTTTGCCGTCTGTTTCTTCGGCGACATCGTCGCTTTTCTGCTCCCCGCAAGCGGCGGCGTGTATTGGCCGTTGACGGGGATATGTTCGGGGCTTTTGGCGTTCATTCCGGGCATGGTCATGACCAATCTCCGCTTTTCCTTCCGCGGCGGCGTGTACGTCAAGGCGCTGATCTCGGTCGTGTTGATGTACCTTCTCGTCACCTGTTCCCTGGGAGCCTATTCCAATTACCTGTATGTGAAATACGTCGTGTACGCGGGCAGGGAATACGCCACGGCGTTCGGTGCCTACCTTGCGGGCAAACTCGCGTTTTCCACCGTCGTCAGCGCCGTCAACTATGCGCTGGTGTTCCTGCTCATCCCCGTCGTCAATTCCGTCAAAGCCTTGCGCCTGCGCATCGAATGACGGGCGGGCAAAGAAATGAAAAAAGCGCCCTTCGCCGCCTTGACGGCAGGGCTTTTTTCTGCTATAATATGTTTCGTATCTGCAGGGAGAAACGCGGGCGTCGGCCGTCCGTTCGTCCCTCCCGCCCGCCGCGGCGAAGCCGCTTATAAGGAGTTTTATGAGTATCTTATCCAACCTTCTCGCCTACGAGACCCCCGCATACAACTCGTTCACCCTGCCCATCGGAGACGGGTTTGAAATTTATTATTATGCCATCTGCATCGTTCTGGGCATCGCGGTGGCGACCTGTTTTGCGACCCTCCTCATGCACCGCAGGAACATCTCCATGGACGTGGTCCTGCTCTGTTTCATCGTGTGCGTGCCCTGCGCCATCGTGGGGGCGCGCCTCTATTCGTGCGTCAGCGAAGGGCTGCCGCCCGCGCAGTGGCTCGACTTCGATTCCATGCGCAACGGGGGGCTCTCCATCATGGGCGGCATCCTCGGCGGCGCCATCGGTGCCATCGTGCTCTGCCTCATCAAGCGCTGGAACTTCTTCCGCATCACCGACTGCATCGTGCCCGCTTTCGCGCTGGCGCAGTCCATCGGCCGCTGGGGCAATTACTTCAACCAGGAAGTCTACGGCGGCGTGGTGGAGAACCCCGCCCTGCAATTCTTCCCGTTCTCCGTCCTCATCGAGAGCGACGGGCAGTGGCATTACGCCTTCTTCTTCTATGAGAGCGTGCTCAACTTCATCTGGTTCATCGTGCTCTTTCTCATCGCCTGGAACATGGTCAAAAAGCCGAACGGCATCCTCACGGGCCTGTTCTTCTTCTTTTACGGCCTCGTGCGCTCGGTCATGGAGCCTTTGCGGGACCCTTCCTATCAGTACGGCGGCGGCGTGGAAGTCAATTCCTCGCTCGTGGCGGCGTACGTCCTCATCGCCCTCGGCATCGTCGTCATCGCGGCGGCACTGATCTACAACAAGGTCAAAGAGGGGAAATTCATCGGTTCCGCGGCAGGCGATCCGTATGCCCTCGGCCGCTTCGACCCCGCCGCAAACGACGACAAGCCTCTCTACACCTCCATCAATTATGCCACCCGCCTTTACGAGAAGGGGCTTTTGCCGCAGGAACCTCCCGCGTCCGATAGGGAAGAACGGGACGCCGCGGGCGGAAAATGATCTGAAAACGGAGCGCACACCCAAAACGGAGGAGAAATTTTTATGAGAAATCTGACACTTCTGACCGACCTTTACGAACTGACCATGGGTTACGGCTTCTTCAAAGAGAAGAGGCACGAACAACGGGCGGTGTTCGACATTTTTTTCCGTCAGAACGAGCTCATCACCTATTCGCTCGCCGCGGGGCTGCAGCAGGCGATAGAGTATGTGGAGAATATTCATTTTACGGGCGATGACATCCGGTATCTGCGCGGGCTGGGGCTCTTCGACGAAGAATTTCTCTCTTATCTCAAAAACATGCGCTTCACGGGGGACATCTATGCCGTTAAAGAGGGGGAACCGGTCTTCCCGGGCGAACCCATCCTGACGGTGCGCGCGCCCGTCGTGCAGGCGCAGTTTCTGGAAACGGCTCTTCTGAATATCATCAATCACCAGACGCTCATCGCCACCAAAGCCGCCAAGATCTGCCGTGCGGCGCAGGGGGACAGCGTCATGGAATTCGGCTTGCGCCGCGCCCAGGGCCCGGACGCGGGCATCTACGGCGCCCGCGCCGCCGTCATCGGCGGCTGCGGCTCCACGTCCAACGTGCTGGCGGGGGAAATGTTCTCCATTCCGCTCGCGGGCACCATGGCGCACAGTTGGGTCATGAACTTCCCCTCCGAATTCGAGGCGTTCAAAGCCTATGCCGACGCCTTCCCCGACAATTGTCTCCTGCTCGTGGACACTTACGATACTCTCCGCAGCGGCGTGCCCAATGCGATCAAGACCTTCCGCTATCTCCGCGGAAAGGGGTATGAACCCAAGGGCATCCGTCTGGACAGCGGCGACCTGGCATATCTTTCCAAAAAAGCGCGCAAAATGCTGGATGCGGCGGGTTTTGAAAAGACGGTCATCTGCGCCTCGGGCGATCTCGACGAAAATTCCATCGAGTCCCTGAAATCCCAGGGCGCGAAGATCGACGTCTGGGGCGTCGGCACCAAACTCATCACCAGCGAGGACATGCCCGCCCTCGGCGGCGTGTACAAGTTGGCGGCGGTGTACGAAGGGGAGCGGGAGATCCCGAAGATCAAGATCTCGGACAACACCGCCAAGATCACCAATCCCGGGTTCAAACAGGTCTACCGCATCACTGACAATGCAAGCGGCAAGGCGGTCGCCGACCTCATCGCCCTGCGGCGGGAAAGGTTCGACGCGAACAAGCCGCTCACCATCCGTCACCCCGTCGACCGCTGGAAGACGCTCACGGTGGAAAATTACTCTCTGCGCCCCCTGCTCGTGCCCGTCATCGAAGGGGGCAGGCGGGTCTATGACTTCCCGCCTTTGCAGGAGGTCGCGGCGTACGCAAGGCAGCAGACGGCCTCGTTCTGGGAGGAATACACCCGCAACGCCCTGCCGCACCTCTATAAAGTGGACCTGAGCGAGGAACTTCTGGCCTTGAAGGACAAACTTCTGGAGGAAGTGAGGGGATCGAAGGGAAATGTTTAAGATCTATACCGCGGACAACGTGAAAAAGATCGTCTCGCGCGTGGAGGAGGAGTACGAAAACGCGCTCTCTGCCCAGCGGCGGCGCATCACCGAGCTGACGGAGGAAAACCGCGAACTTTCCGCCCGCCTTTCCCTGCTCGAAAGCGACCGCGCCCGCGTTGCCGACGCCATCATCGACGCCGAAAAGACGGGGCGGGAGATCCGCGCCTCCGCCGACGCCTATGCCCGCGACCGCCGCGAGGGGGTCTACCGCCTGGCGGAACGCTGCCGCGCGCTGGCGGCTTCCCTCGCCGAAAAATATCCCGACGAAGAGGACGTCAAAAATTTCGGTTCGTATATCCGCAAACTCGACGAGGCGCTGGAAACGGGCGGAGAAGGGGAGCTGGACATGGACAAGATACTCTATCCCGACAAGGATTTGAAACTTGAAAATATCTGCAAGGAATTGGGGCTGATGGACGATGACGAAAAAGAAGAATAAGGATAAAAACAAAAACCAACGGCAGGGCGGCGCGCCCGCGGGGAAAAACGCTTCCGCCGCGGGACTCTCGAAATATTACGACGAGAACGGCGGGCTCCGACGGGACAATACCTTCTTTCTGGTCGGGCTGCTCGTCTTTTTCGCGGGGGTGTTCATCGACCTTGTGACCAAGGCATGGGCGGAGTATTATTTCGAAGTCCTCGGGAACGGATCTTTCGAACTCATCCCGGGGTTTATGGCGCTCGATTTTACCTACAATCCGGGCATGGCGTTCGGATGGTTTTCGGACAGTCCCGTGTTCATGGACGTCGTCACCTGGGCGACGCCCGTCATCGTCCTGCTCTTCCTGTTCTTCGCCTGGCGGCTGCCCAAGGCGTTCAATCCTCACCGCGTGTGCCTATGCCTGGCGGCGTCGGGTGCGTTCGGCAACTTCCTCGACCGTGTCCTCGTTGCGGACGGCGTGCGCGACTTCATGGACATCAGCAGCATCGGCTTCGGTATCTGCAATTTTGCCGATTATTTCTCCACGTTCGGGCTCATTGTATTGATCCTGTGCATTCTGTTCGTCGGCGAAGAGTCCCTCTTCCCCATCATCGGGCGCAGAAAGAGGGCAAAAGCGGACAGAGAGCGGGACGAACGGGAGTGAGAGAAGGGGCATGTCCGAATCTTTCTTCATCGCGGAAGAGCCGTACAGGCGGCTGGACGTATTTCTGACCGCCAACTGCGAGGATATGACCCGTTCCGCCATCAAAAAGCTCATAGACGGGGGGCATGTCCTTGTCAACGGCAAAAAAGCCAAGGCGGGCGACCCCGTGCCCAAGGGCGCGGAGATCTCCCTTTCCCGTCCCGAACCGGTGTCCCTCGCCGCCGTGCCCGAAAACCTGCCCCTCGATATCGTCTATCAGGACGAGGATATCGCCGTCGTCAACAAGGCGCAGGGCATGACCGTGCACGCCGGCAACGGCAACACGACCGGCACGCTGGTCAACGCGCTCTTGTATCATCTCGATTCTCTCAGCGGCATCAACGGCGTCATCCGCCCCGGCATCGTGCACCGCATCGACAAGGATACTTCGGGCCTTCTGGTCGTCGCCAAAAACGACAGGGCGCACGTCGAACTTTCCCGGCAGATCGCCGAAAAAACATGTCACCGCATCTATGTCGCTCTTTTGGAGGGCATCGTCAAACAGGACGAAGGGGTCATCGCCACGGATATCGGCAGAAACCCCGCCGACCGCCTGAAAATGGCGGTCCTGCCCGCGGGCAAGGGCAAGGCTGCCCGCACCGACTACCGGGTACTCGAACGTTTTTTCCAAAGCGGCTATACGCTCTGTGAATTTTCGCTGCATACGGGCAGAACGCACCAGATCCGCGTACACGCGCAGTACATTTCTCACCCCGTCGTGGGCGATCCCGTATACGGGTACAAAAAGAATAAATTCAATCTCAACGGACAGCTTCTGCACGCCTGCAAACTCATTCTCCGCCACCCGCGCACGGGGGAGGAAATGACCTTCGAGACGCCTCTCCCGGGGTATTTCCGGGATGTGCTCTCCGCACTCGAAAAGCGGGAGCAGGGCAGCAAGCAAAGCGGGGGCATGCCCGCGTTGAACGGGTAAAAGGAAAGGGTATATGAAGAAAATCGTCGACGAGGAAAAACTCAAAAGGATCTTCGTCCGCCTGGCGCACGAAGTTGTCGAGCGCAACGACGGCACGGCGGACGTGGCGCTCCTGGGTATACAAAGGAGCGGCGTCGCCGTGGCGGAACGGATGCAAAGCGAGCTGGAAAAGATCGAGGGCTTACGTCTGCCGACGGGCGCGCTGGACGTCACGCTGTACCGCGACGACCTCCTGCAGGGCGGCGGTGCAGACAAAGGGCTGACCCTGGTCGATTTTCCCGTGGACGGCAAAAAGGTCGTGCTCTGCGACGACGTGCTGTATACGGGCAGGACGGTGCGCGCGGCGATCTCCGCCGTGCTTGCGCTCGGCAGGCCGGCGCGCATACAGCTGCTGGTCGTGGCGGACAGGGGCAAACATCAGCTTCCGTTCTCCGCCGATTACGTCGGCAAGAACGTGTTCTGCGAGGACGGGGAGAAAATAATCGTCCGCACGCCCCGCGCCGAAGACGACCGGGAAGCGGGCATCTATATCCGGGAAAAATAAAAATCTTTATTAGGAGGTACATATTATGGCAAACAACAAGAATTCCAACCAGAAGAAGACGGTCGTGCACAGGACGGTCATCAACAAGACCACCGTGCTGCGCGCGCTTTCCTACATCGGCATGGTCGTATCGGCGCTCATGGTGCTGGTCGGCGGCGTTCTGAATCTGTGCGGTCTGTCGCAGGTGACATCCACGCTCACCAAGATCGCCAGCCTTCTCATGCTCGTCGCCATCGCCTGGCCCGCCTGGGATTTCTGCCGCAGCAAAGCCAAGTGGGTGAAAATTCTCTATTTCATCGCGCTCGTGCTCTACATCCTCGGCGCCATCTTCGGCTTCCTGACGTTGTAAGCGAGAGGCCCAAGAGAACAATCCTGACGCGGCTGCGGCTTTCCCCGCAGCCGCGTTCGTTTCTGAACGGGCGAAGGACGAAAATCCCGTCTTTATTGTCTTTTTTCCTTTACAAACACGCGGAATTACGGTATAATAATATGGAATTGTCACACATAGAAGAAAAAAGGAGGCGCAGCCATGGCATATCCCTTGATCGCCATCGTCGGGCGGCCGAACGTGGGCAAGAGCACGTTCTTCAACAAGGTCGCCGGCAGAAAAATTTCCATCACCGAAAACCGCCCGGGCGTCACCCGCGACAGGCTGTATGCCGACGCCGAGTGGCAGGGCAGAAAGTTTACCATTGTCGATACGGGCGGCATCGAACTGAAAAGCGAGGACGACATGTGGCGGCACATCGCCCGGCAGGCGGACATCGCTATCGAAAAGGCAGACGTCATCCTCTTCTTCACCGACGGCAAAGAGGGGCTGACTTCGTCGGACTATGACGTGGCGGAAAAACTCCGCCGCAGCAAAAAGCCCGTCGTGCTCGTCGTCAACAAGATAGACGATTACGCCCCGGAAAAACTCTTCGACTTCTATTCCCTGGGTCTCGGCGAGCCCTTTCCCGTTTCCTCCGAACATTCGCAGGGCATCGGCGACGTGCTGGACGAAGCCCTCTCCCACATTGTCGGCGGCGACGGGGAGGAGCACGATTCTTTGAAAATAGCCATCGTCGGCAAGCCCAACGCGGGCAAATCCTCGCTCGTCAACCGCCTTCTGGGCAGCGAACGCTCCATCGTGACGCCCGCGGCGGGCACCACGCGCGACGCTGTGGATACTCTTCTGGAGCGGAACGGCAGGCGGTATACCCTCATCGACACGGCGGGCATCCGCCGCAAGCGCAGCGTGGAGGACGACGTGGAGTATTATTCCGTCCTGCGCGCGTTCGACGCCGTGCGGCGCGCCGACGTGTGCGTGCTGGTCGTGGACGCCGCCGAAGGAATCACCGAACAGGACACCAAGATCATCGGCTACGTGCACGAACAGGGCAAGCCCTCCGTCATCGCCATGAACAAGTGGGACCTGGTGGAAAAGGACACGGGGACCATCAACCGCTTCGAGGAAAAACTCAGAGAGGACCTCAAATTCATGAGCTATTTCAAATCGGTGTACATCTCCGCCAAAACGGGGCAGCGCGCCGAGAAGATCCTCGAACTTGCGGACATGGTATACGCGAACGCCACGCAGCGGGTGTCCATCGGCGCACTCAACGATCTCATCATGGACGCCGTGCGCGTCAACGAACCGCCGTCCTACAACGGCAGAAGGCTCCGCATCTTTTACACCACGCAGGCGAACGCCGTTCCGCCGACCTTCGTCTTTTTCGTGAACGACGAACACCTGATGCATTTTTCCTACGAGCGGTACCTCGAAAACACCATCCGCAAGGCATATGACTTTTCGGGCACGCCCGTCCGCCTGGTTTTAAGGCAAAAGAAAGAGGAGGAGGAAATATAAGATCATGCGGGAACTTGCGCTTTCCGAACTTTGGTATTGGTTCCTGCTGATGGCGGTCGTCTGTTACCTCATCGGCAGCATCAACTTCGCCACTCTCGTGTCCCGTCTCAAACACCACGACATCCGCAAAGAGGGCAGCGGCAATCCGGGCACCATGAACATGTTCCGCACCTTCGGCTGGAAGATCGGGCTGGTCACCTTTTTGCTGGACGCCTTTAAGGGCGGCATCCCCGCGGTCATCAGTTATTTCATTTTTCGCAACTTTTATTTTGAAGGTACCCATGTCCTCGTCAGCGACTTCACCCGTTACCTCTGCGGGGTATGCGTCATCATCGGGCACATCTTTCCCTGTTTCATGCGTTTCAAGGGGGGGAAGGGCATCGCCTCCACGCTCGGGCTCTTCTGGCTGTGCATGGGCTGCGAACAGCCCTATTTCCTCGCCGTCGGGTTCGTCGCGCTGCTCTTGGTCGTGCTCTACATCAAGTTGTCCAACTGGGGCTCCATGGGTTCCCTGTTGGGCGTCACCGGCTTCTCCGTCTGGCAGGCGACGGTGTTCTATCTCAACTATGCGCCGCAGGGCTACCTTTCCGACCCCTACGTCATTTCGCTTTTTGTGCTGATCTTGATCCTGAACGCCCTCACCTGGTTCGCGCACCGGCTGAACATCCGCCGGCTCCTGTCGGGCGAGGAGCACCGCACGGCGGCGAAAAAGAAGAAAAAGGCATAAAATTTTTCAAACGGGATGAAAAGTCAAGTAATTTTATAGAATTTTTTTAGGATTTCAAAAAATTTTTTTGACAGTTTGAAAAATGCAGGGCAAAAGCCGTTCGAAAGATAACACAAAAGGGATATTCCACTATACAGAATATCCCTTTATCTATTTCGTTGTACGACAAAATAACCGTCTTGCGGCGGTTTCTTGAAAGTGCACTTTCAAAAATATTACAGAGCGGCAAACTCCCGCGCGAACACCTCGGCAGAAGTCGCAAAGCCGAATATCTCACGAGGATATGCATTCACCCACTGCATGACTTTCTGCACGCGTTTTTCGCTTACTTTGGAAAAGTCCGTCCCCTTCGGCAGAAGCCGCCGAATATCACGGTTGATACGTTCGTTTGATCCACGCTCGCATGAAGCATACGGATGACAATAAAAGACCGCCGTCCGCCTGCCGCCGTAAACGGAGCGTTCCAGCCCCGCAAAATCGGCAAACTCCGAACCATTATCAACCGTAATGCTTTTGAACAGGGTACGGAATTTTCTCCCGTACCGCCGTTCGAGTTTATCGACAAACTGCACGACCGTCGCCATTTTGCGATCGGGCATTTTCATGATGATCTCATAGCGCGTCAACCGTTCGGTCAAAACCAAAAGCACGTTGCGGGTGTTTTGCTTGCCCACAACACAGTCCATTTCCCAATGCCCGAACGAATCGCGCGACAAAATATCGGCGGGACGGCGTTCAATGCTTGTCCCTTTCGGCGGGCGTTTGGCAACCGTCTTGCGATAATGCGTTTTGCGCTGCCCGAAAGGCAAATGCTCGGAACTTATGCCCATGAAAAGCCCCTGCGCTATGTACCGGTACATTGTTGTCTTGCTTATCACGGTGCGGAAAAGTTTATCCCGTTTTATCTCCCCGCACACGGCGGCCGGGGATAATTTATCGACGCAAACCCGTTTTTCCACATAGCGGACAAATTCGTAATCGTTGCCGATTTTCAGCGGTGCGCCGTGCGCGGTCATGTTCAAACGGTATTTATCTTCCGCGATATTCGGACTGTAACCCGTTGCGAATTTATAATGACTTTCGCCCAGCCAATCGGTATAACTGTAACGCTTATAAGTATATTCGCCGCGCTTTAATTCATTATAAACCGTGGCAAGACATACGCCCAACTGCTCCGCAATCCGCTTTTTATGCAGACCCGCTTTCAAAAGGGCTTCCAACTGCAAACGCTGCGTAAATGTAATGTTTTTCGTGCCTTTTTGTTTCATCTTCCGTAACCGTCCTTGTACCGTAATATTTTCCGTCAAAAATGCCGTCAAAGTCAAATAAAAATCGCCCGCATTGAACGCGGAGAGCATTACACGGCACCGAGACTGAAACGAGCGCCGCGCCTGCGGCGCGGCGGTCTCGGTGCCGCGCAATGCCCGTCCAAAGCCCCGCTTCCACCGTCCAACGAACGGCGGTTTTGCGCTAAACCGCTTGCAAAAACCGCCGTTTTTACGTTGTCAGGGAAGACGAAAGCAGCCTTGCCCCATAAAACACATGTTTCTTTGTACGCCAAAAAAACGCCGTATGCAAGCACAGGCGCAAGACAACCGAATATTCTGTTTACTGCCTTATTATGCCGCCCACGGCGGGTTGCAAATCAGGTCGATCATCGTCATTTGTTTTGGCTTATAGTGCATGATATCACGTTCCCAATTCAGAATGTCGTCGAACAGGAGATACGTTTCACAACCGTAATGCACAAATTCCGTAATGATATCCGTTGCCGTCAGTTTCTTGCAAATCACCGTTGGTACGCCGCGACTGTAAACAATCCGTTCGCCTTGCTTTTCTATGTACTTCAAAATATACTCCACCGTATGTCCGTACGTCAAAGCCGTTTCGTCAATCTCTGCAAAATCGTTCACGCCGAAAGCGTCCGCAAAAAAACTGTTTTCGCGGCGCGTGCGCATTTTACCCGCTTGCGGGCTGTAACTCTGTTTTTCTTCGATATTCCCGAACATTTGCCCGTCGGGAATATAGGCGAGGGCGTGGAAGTGTATGCGCCCCTTTTCGGGCGAATACTCAAACACGCCCATATACCGCCAGCCCCGCCGCGTGTGCAGGTTGGAAAGACATTTGCGGAGTTTCTTACGGAACGTTTCGGGCGTGTGCTTTGCGTCATCGAACGTAAACGTGACGAAGTAATTCCACTTGTTAAGGTATGCCTTGCGGCGAAAGCGTTTTTTCCGCGCATACAGGTTGCGTTGCTTGCGCTCGATATGGTCGGAAATATATCCGCCCAGATCGCCGTGAGCGGCGTACAGTTTCATCATGCCCGCCAAAATAAAATCGGTCATCGCCGTACCGCGTTTCGTGTCTTTCAGCCCCTTACGCAATGCAGCGGTATATAAACTGTCAAAGCAGATGTCAATATCTTCCTTTTGCTTTGCTCCGCCCGTGTGTTTGCCTTTACGCTGCATAACGCGCGTGGCGACGAAATGCCCGCCGTCGTGCGATATGTTATACCACCCGTCGGCGGAAGGTTCGTCCTCGAAGAAGGAAAGCAGGCAGTCGCCCGCATCGTCCAAAGGAATAAGTGTTGCGGTATTCATCATTTTCACCTCGGTTTATTTTATCGGCAAGAAGCGTGCACGGCACGCAAACGGCAGACAAGTACTTTTACATAGTCTTTTACTCCCTGCAAATCCGTCGGGCGCTCACTCCGTTACGCGTCCCCTCACGGGGCAAACCCGACAAAGATTTTCGGTAACTGTCGCAAAAGGCTATTAAAAGGAAATTTATTTTCCGCTTGCGTTTTGAAAGTGCACTTTCAATTTTTATTTTTTTTACAAAAAGTTATTGACTTTCGCCCAAGTATTGCGTATAATAATTACAGATTAGCGGCGGGTGGTAATAACCAGCGCGCAACGCCGCACTTTTTCGGGGTTTCCTACGCGGAAACTATATCCCGTCTTGATTACCCAAGACGGGTGATTTTTTTATTTCCTCGTTTTTTTCGTAAACTTTCCGACAAACCACTTGTGGCGGGTCTTTATCCGTTTACTTCCGATATTCTGTATATCGGATATTTTTACATTCTTAATATTACCGTCTAAATTGATTGCCGACCACAACGAAAAATCTGCATCATGTTTTGGAATAGGATACAAATAACCTCTTTTTACTTTGTCAACTTTGTAACCAACAAAATCCGTTTTCGGCTCACCGTTTCCATTTTTTATAATATTACCTCGCTTATCTCGTTGTATCATTTCCAGCGAAGTGATCACGTTGACATTACATTTATTTGCGCCTTTCATCTCTCGGATATAAACATAATGCCCGCCTTTCAGCGGCTTGCCGTCCGTATCTTTAATGCCTAACGCCTTATTGTCGCAATAACCGATTTTCCCTACAAATTGTTTCTTTCTTCTGCTCATGGTTTCACCTCTTATTTTTTTAACCCGTTCAACAGGTCATCGACAAAATAACTGTGCTGCAAGCCCAATTCGGCAAAACTTGCCTTTTCCGTCGCGTATTCGCGCAAATCGTCGATACCGACAGGCGAACGCAACGCCTTTTCGGTGAAAAAATCGGAAAAACAGTCCGTCGAAAATCGCTTGCTGTAAATCTTTTTGCTTGATAAATAATACTTGTTTTCGGAAATCTGCCCGTCCTGCGTTCCGCTCTCGACCTGCACCCGCAGCGTACAATACCCGAAACGGTTATATATACCCGTATAGTAATGCTGCACTTTGGCGGTCAGCAGTTTCAAAAGATACATGGGCAACGTGTTATCCGAACGCACATAGCGGTATTGATAATACAATCCCGCAAACTTGCCGAAAAGCCAATCGTACAAAAGTTCTTCCAGGGCGAAAAACGGCATTGCAAGCCTTGTTTCGCTGCTCTCTCGGATAGAGACTATCTCGCACAAATCGCGGGCGTCCGCGCCCCAACTTTCGGGGCGTTGTTCGTCCGTTATCACCCGCACGAAGGGGAAATTATCGACCGTCGCGGAGTGGCGCACCATTTTCAGCCAACTGTTGAACAAATCGTTCTTTTGGTTCGCCGTTTCGTCTTTCTTTTTCTTCTCCGAAAGTTCCAGGCTGTTCCCGCGCTCTTTGCCCACTTCGGTGATCACGACGACGCCGAACTCAAAATTATTCGCATTACGGTTGCCCTCAATCACTTTACGTCCCAGCCGCAGACTGTCAAAGTCCAGAATGTGCGCATGGCGGGAATAACTATCCGTCAGCCGACTGTCCCGCTTGAAAAATTCGCTGTTCCACAAGGGAAAATTCCCGAGGTCGGAAAGCACGTTGTCCACGCGGACGGAATAATTCGCGATGAGCAAAGACGACTGAATTATGTAAATAAAATACAACTGCGAGTATGTTTCCAGGACTTCCCACACGCCGACTGTTTTCAACTTGTCGTCATAAGTCAGTCCGTACCGCTCGTAATCATAACCGAACAGCCGTTCCCGGCACGGACATTTCTGCCAACGCGACGCCTTTTTCCGGATAAACCTGCGCACTGTCGCCAGGTTGTAAACGGCGTGATATTCCATTGCCCGACGCAATTCGTTTTCCAGATTGCACCACGGGAAGAACGGGAATTTAAGGTCGTTTTCGAGTATCTTTTCAAACGCCTTGTCGCGGAACATAACTTCCTGCGACAACGCCATATCCGTGATAGCCGTTGTCTTTTTCTTGCCCATCGTGCCGCAGACCATATACACAACGGGGCGGGCGTTGATGAATCCGCAGTTGCGCCGTTCGTAATGGTTCAGCCGCGTATATGCGACGGTTTTACGGAATTTATCGAACAGCACAAGGGCAAGCGCCGCCCAACCCCATAGGGGAATAAAGGTTGCGGGCACATACAGGTCAAGAAAAAGTTTATACACCTGCCGATAGATACTCACAAAATCGAACGACACCACAAAATAGAAGTAGAACGCGAAAAACTCCAATACGACCGTAAAAAGATTGAAATTATACGCCCAGATGCACAGCCATATCACCCAATAGGGCTTATGCTCCCGCACAAACCCGAAAAAGGCGACAAGCCAATTTTTCATGGGACGATAAGTATACCGTGCAATCTGTTTTACGGCTTTGAGCGGGCGGCTGTCCTTATCGTAATCGTTATTTTGCTTCTTCAGATACCGTTTCAAAAAGAAAACAACGGCAAACGCAATCGGCAACAAAAGCAAAAGGACAAAACAGAAGGTGTACAACAAATTGGAGAAAAACAAGAGATAGGACAGAAAATTGTCGGCGTTCGCCCAAAGACGCCAATATGCGACCCAATCGGCTTTGAATTGCTCCCAATCGTCCGCAATGGGCACGGAAGGAAAGATGCCGTCCGTGTTCGGTAAATCGTTGACCGTCGGGACAATATCATGCGGAATTTGGAATAATTCGCAGAAATAATAGGCGACCGATATGCCGAAATCCCACACGCCCTCGATCAGCCTGCCGAGGGCGGAGGGGAACACAAATACAGCGCACGACGCAAAACCAAGCGTGATTGCAATACAAATGATATGCCGATAATCAAACCGTTTCTTTTCCGTCATACCTGAAACCCCGTATAAATAAAGTAACCGATGAACACCGCAATCACTATTCCGAGCAGTACCCATAAAAGCCGCTTAATCGTTTTCATTGCCGTTTCCGTCCTTTTTTGAAAGTGCACTTTCAATTTTTACTTTATTGTTAATTTTATTTGACTTTTGCCGTTGATAAGCATATAATAATAATGCGACGTCGGGGTGTTCCGACCAGACATTTGAAGTCTATTCGCATTTAACGGGTAACATTTTGTTGCCCGTTACTTTTTTGGCTTATTTTTTCCGCGACGTATTCGCTCCATATCCCATTTATTAAGGCGCGTATTTGTTTTGCCCAAATACTTTTCCTGTATGGGCTTCCCACCCGTCGTCTTACGGAACGTCTTATCCTCAACCCCGCTTGCCTTTGGTATATCGGGATATTTTTCTATCGGGATAAGCCGTTCTTTTTTGTTGCCGTTCTTATCGTACAATGACATAATACGCTTTACTGCCATATTGTTTTTGTCATTGCCCATAGAAACGACACGACGCTTTTTACCTTTACCACCGACAAGTACTTTGTCGTTTGTTATGTAAACTTTGCCCTTTATATATCTTTTACGCCTTGCCAAAATATCACCTCTTGCCGAAACGCTTATTGTAACTGTCGGACATACTTTTTTTGTAATTGTTCCACCCGACAACAGTTTTGCCCGAATAAGGATTATAAAGGATTTCACCATAAGACAAAGATACGTCACGCCACGTCTCCGCTTTACCTTTATAAATCTTACCCGTATTCAAGTCTTTTGTGTAGTACGTCATAAATCACCTCAAAAATTATTTCAATGCCGAAAGGGGCTTTTCCGCCCCGATCGGCAGTTTTTATTTTTTCTTGTCTTTCCGGTTTTTGACCGCCTTGGAGATCGCTTTGAACGGCATGCAGATGAGTTTTAGGAGTAAGCCCAGGAGCGTCGTAATCGGGCCCCAAAGCAGCGCAATGATCGCAATCCCGCCGATGATGCCAAGAATAGAAAGAACCAACTTCATAAACTCTTCCGCCCAATCCCTCCATGCGTCCGACGTCGTCTCCACCGCCGGTGTACCATTCGGGATAACGTCTATCGGGTTTGCCACAACCCCCAATACCGTGATCGTTTCTCCCTTCTTCATGGATACATCGATGATATCAAAATTCAGGTACACCGTTTCCTTCAAAAGACGAGCATTTGAGTCCATCTCATATGAATCAAATAAACCGGTCACGTCATTATCCAAATTATATGCTTCCATCGCATAATACTCGCTCTGCGCAAAGTGAAAGACATACACCGTCCCGTCGTTGCTGTTCGCGTCATAATATTCCTTGAAATCATCGTAACAACTCTCATCGAGGTAATATGCCGCTTCCACCTGCGCCGCGCTCTGACAACTCGTCACTTCCTGTATCGCCGGCATCGTATACGGCGTTTCCGTTTCTATGCCCCAGATCTCATTCCACCAATTATCGAACGTAATGCCCGTCAAATGAAATTCATCTTCAGCAGAAAGTTCTTTGTCCGTCACTTCGTCCGCTACCCAGGAAAACAACTCCGGCGCATACCGTCCGAAAATCAGATCGCTTTTTCCAGCCGAATACTGCTCCATATACTCTTGAATCACTTCCCATTGCAGCACATAATCGTCCGCGGAATCCGTTTCATCCATGCCGCCGTCCACCGGGAATATGTACTTCAAGTTCGTCAAATCGGTTCGAGAAATATATGCATTCGTCCCAAATCCTGTTAAAATTTGATTATACCCATACTCAAAAACAACTTCCCAAAGCCCTGCATCTACACGATTTTCTTCCCGTCCGGCGCCAAAACCGTATTGCAGATCCTTACCCGTTATATCCTGCCCGGCATATCCCAACAATTCGTTATACACATCACTGTTCCCCGTCACAAACATCCAATCGGTCACCGCTTCCAAAAACGTAAAATGCACCGCATACAACTCTCCGTATTCTTCAATAAGATCATTCGGCACGGCGAAATACACGCTCGCCAAAGAATCTTGCGTATAATCATCCCCGTTCGTCCCTTCCGGACGATAAAACCCGTGCCGCAAATCCAACGGCACAGTTGTTAAATCCTCCGTACGAAAATCCAATGTACTCTCTTCCATAGAAGAATCGGAAAAGCCTTTACTGTAACCGGAGTAAAAATACGTCATGGCAAAAACATAATCTTCCGGCAAAGGAATAATATCATACGATTCTCCGTTCGCTTCTCCCGCCGTCCAAAGTTGTATGCCTGCAACGTCATACCGCCGTTCGCCCGTCTGACGTTCCAGAGCGCGGGCGTTGGACAAGATCTCGTTCCCTTCGTCCATGACACGGAATTTCCAGATGAGCCCCTCGAGCGTACCCGTGCTCTGACCGCAGATCCTCAACGGCACGTTCGCATACCCGTCCGGCTTGCCTTCCGCATTGTATTCCACTGCCATGTTCAGCGTGTTCGCGCCCGCTCTGTCCGAAAACGTCAGTTTCGCGGGATTATACACATAGACGTAAAGCCCGTAATTCACGCAATCGATGACGTCCTCACCGTAACAGTATTCCATGAAATAGATCACCTGCGGGTCCAGCGTCGCATTGAACGTATATCCCGACAGATCCAGCCCTTGCAAGTCCTCGTTCACGCTCGTACCATCAAACGCGTTCCCGCCTGTCTGTATCTCCGCCGCGGACACTTCAATCTCGCCATGCTGCACACCGAAGATACAGCCGAGAACCGTGACCGCGGCCAACAGAACGCAAAGCAGGGCGGACGTTATCCGCCTCATTCTCTCTTTTACCTTTTCCATAACCATGACTGCCTCCTCACAACACCACATTCCCGGGATAGATATCCACGCTGCCGACGTTCAGGAACGTGCTCAACCCGAACGACGCCGAAACGGGGATCAGCCCGTCCCCGCCGACCGTCAACAGAAATAAATCTCCCGCCGGCGCGTCGTCCGTGACCGTTATCTCCATGCCGTACACCTTATACAGGATGTCCGCCATGTCCCCGAACTCCAACCGAAACTCGCTGCCGTCCGCTATGACCTCAAAGCCTGCCGTCAGATCTCTGCCGTCCAAATCGGACCAATGATACGGCTCCGCGGCGACCGTGAAAGAAAAATTATTCCCTTCCTCGCTCAATGCCGTGACGGTCACCTCGTATTCCTCCGTGCCCGTACCCAGCACGCCGAACGCCGCACCGCTCTCGATTTTTGACAGACTTTGCCCGTCCGTCAGCAATCCGTCCCCGTACCGCACGTATACGGGCGTTTTCTTCAACAGCCCGAACACCAACGCCACGATACCCAAAAGCAGCAATATTGCCGCCAGACTGCCCAATACCGCCCCGAGAACGCTCCCTCGCTTTTTCTTCGACATTGCTCCGCCTCCTCACTTTCACAACACCACGGACGGAACGTCCAGCGCCGCCGACGTCGTCTCTATCACCAACGCCGACGGGTCATAGCCGATGCCGATCTCCCGCACAAAGCTCGAATACGTCCCCGTCGCGTAAATGCGGATCGTCGCGATCGGCCTGCCGACATATACCTGATAAGGTCCTACAATTTTGCCTCTGTTCGAATGAAAATAAGTATATGCCGTTGCACCGTTTCCCTCGAAATACGGACAATTGAACGGATTACAGCCGAACGCAAGGTTCAGCCCGCCCATGGTCGGATATTCGTCGTCCAACAGAATATTCTGCTCCGTCGTCGCATTGGAAGAGAGCGCCAGCTCTCCGCTCGTTGCCGTACTCATCACCCCCGCATGCTGCGACGTATACTGCACCGTATAACGGTATGTAAATTCATCTTCCACCGTATGCGCCGTATACACCGGCTGCGGCGTTATCGACGATAAAAAGCCGTACGTCCGGTCGGTGATCAGATAAATTTCAACGTCCGCAGAGATCGTAACGCCGCTCATCGTTACACCCAAACCCGTCATCCGCGCGGCATAGTCCAGACGACAGGCGTCGGATACCTCGTACTCTTTCCCGACGGAATCTTCCGCCGTCGCCTTCACGACGACCGGCTCGCCGAACGGCTGCAAGTCCCGCACCGTCGCCGTCTGCGCGCCTTCCGACGTCGGCAATAATTCCACATAATCGTTTACGTCCTTGCCGCTCGCCCACGCCGAAGCGCCGTCTTCCCAATACATACTCCATACGATATTCTTGTTCGTCGCATAACTCGGCTCCACGGTCACCGTCAGAAGCTGCATTTCGCTCCCGTCCGACGCCGTCACCGCCTGCGCCGACAACTTCGCCCTTCCGCCGTCATTGTCATCGCCGTCGCTCACCAGAACGCCGCTCCCTGCGGACACGACCGATGCCTGCTCCGACGTTTCCACGCCTGCAAGATCGCAGCCCGCAAAACACGGCAGGCACAGACACGCCGCCAAAATGATCACCGCCAATATCTTTTTCATGTTTCAACCCTCCTCTAAAAAATTACGGCTGCCTGTTTTTCTTACAGACAGCCGCACTCTTACGCCGCTTCCGAAGAACCTGTTTCTTCCTCGGCCGGCTGCTCCGCCTCGAACGGCTCCGCGGACAGTTCCACGCTCTTGTCCGCCGTCAGTTCGATATAGTCGAAATTCGCACCGGGATAGCCGCCCGTGAACACCAACGTGTTCTCGCCTTCGTTCAGCTGGATCTCGCACACGTCGATCTCGCGCCAATCCGCCCACGTCCGCGGGTCGGCATAACGCACGACCTTGTACGGCACGTTCACCGTCACGCCGTTGACGGTAATTCCCGCCAAGTCCGAAAGGTTCCTGTCCACACTGTCCGCCGTCAGGCAGATCAGAAGATCCGCCGTCGTGTCCGCTTCGGCATAGACCGTGAACGTCACCGTGTGCGGCGTGGTGTTGTTATTGATGAACTCACCCACGCATGCCACGCCGTCCACTTCCGTCACTTGCGTACCGCCTGCAAGCGCTGCCTCTTCCGCCTCAAAACGGTACGTCCTTTCATTCATGCCCCTGAACGCGCCGAACAGGCCCGCCGTAAGCGCCGTAACCGCCGCGACGAGCAATACACCTACCACCGCCGTCACGAACCACTTGATGCGGTCACTATTTTCGTGCCGCTGTAAATTGTTGCTTGCCATTTTTCTTTACACTCCTTTATTGATTTTCGCTTTGATTTCGTCAAAACTCTCACATACGAGAATACCCGACGAAACGTCGCCTTTGTCCGTACCCATTTCAATAAATACCTCGCCGTTTGCGTCACAAACAACGCCCGTTATCCTGTGAATGGGACACAACACCTTCATACCGCCGTCAGACTCCGTAACCTCGATAAAACCTTTCATTTTTTCCTTATTACCTCGCTTTCAACTCTTTCCACTTGCTCGGTCATCTGCCTTTTTTCGCCTCCGAGGCTGAAAAGATAGACCGATAGGGGCGGATTTTTTCCACCCCTTGAAAGTATATTTTCAATTATACCGCGGGCGGAGTATGCTTATGTAAATCGATAAGCATGAATTTCAACAGGGATTTATCGCTGTCACGCTGCGGCTTTACGCCGCATTCCCAAACTTCACCGTCCTCGTCCGTCACCTGCGCCGTATATGTCGTGTAAGGCGTTTTACTCCCGTCCGCGTTCGTCATCACCTCGTCGTGCATGATAAGTTCCGCCTTCGGAGAAATGTCGAAAAGCACGTCCAAAGGCTCATAACCGCCCATGTCCTTGGGCACAAAGTCCGCCTTCTTTTCATGTCCGCGAACGGTCCCGCACACCTTATACGAATAGTAAAGCCGTCCGTCCTTCGTTATCAACTGTTTGCCGTTCTTGTCTTTGACAGGTTCGCGTATCAGTACAAGATTGCCGTTGATGGTCTCCGTTACAACTCCCGTTCCGTTCTGTTCTTTTGCCATAATTTTAATTGTATCTCCTTTGGCGTCGGTCGCCACCCGTTTATTTTTTTATTTCCCTCGCGGGAATATGGAGAGAGCCGCAAGACGCCACCCTTGCGCGAACGCTTACTCGTTCCCATCTGGCAATGCTCTCATAAAAGCGGGGCGGAGGTTTCCCCGCTTGTGTTCGCCGTTCTTTCAACGGCGTTCGGATTAAGCGTTGCTTTCCGTTAAATATAAATCGTCGGGAATTTCCGAGCCTTTCAGCACGTCGGGAAAGTTTGTGCCATTGCCCTTGACAATCATTACAACCTTGCCCGAATTGTCCGCAATATAGGAAACCTTCTTGCCGTTCGTATTTTGCAATGCCCATAGCTTGACCATACCGCGCAAGCCTATTACCGATTTCAGCGGCTTGCCGCGATAATCGACCTGCAACAATTTATAATCCAAATCGTCAAGTATCTGTTTACGTTCCTGTTCGTTCATTTTCCGTTACCGTCCTTTTCCGTTTTATTTTTCTGCCGTACAAGCCAAAAGCCACTTGCAAGACGTATTAAATTGTAATAAATATCTGCCGAGGAGGGGCGAAACTTATCGCCCAACCGATACACCGTTGACGACACGGGAACAAGCCCCAAAGCCTTGCAACGCTCCCGCGCCATGTCAGCGGATTGAGCGCGCAAGCGGACATTTTCAAAAAAGCCCGCCCGCGCCATTTTCTCAAACTCTTGTTCGTCGATGTCAAGCAACATTTTTCAATTTTCCTCTTGCATAGGCGCGTCGCAATCGGCGCAGATGATATTCACTTGCTTTGTCGCCCGTACCGATTGCCCGCAGATAGGGCAAACATATTTGCGCGTGGACGATGTTTTTACCACTTGACCTTTCATAACGGGCAACCGATAAATCACCGTTGCGGGATTTTCCGCGACAAACTCATTTATCATTGCTGTCGTTTCCTCTGTCAATTCCGTATGCGACCAACCAATTTTCGGCATACACTCAACTTTCAAGCCGTGCGTTTCCGCAATTTTCTTGAAAAGTTTGTTGTGATACGTTCCAGAGCGGGAGCA
Organism: Clostridia bacterium; assembly: GCA_017886575.1. GTDB lineage: Bacteria > Bacillota > Clostridia > Christensenellales > Borkfalkiaceae > RGIG4074. Next base: position 935 of record JAGHJP010000031.1, on the reverse strand, counting down.
ATCTTGCATATTGTTCACGCTCGCAAACTGATGACACATTTCGTGAATGAGCGTTGCCGTAACCTCTCTGATAGGGCGGTTGAGCTGTTGCGCCGTCATGTTCAATTCGTGTTCGCCCTCGTCGTCGGCGTTTTCAAACCAAACTTTGCCGACCGACCACCAACCGTTTGTTTTGTTCCTTTCGTCGCGCTGTACCGTTATTACGGGCTTTTTCAGCTCGCCACCAAACAACTTTACATTTGCAAAGTCATACAGTTTGCCGAGATATGCGACCGTTTCAATGTACTGTTCCGTTCCGTTTTTCATTGTTTCGCTCTCTCCTTTGAATAAAAAAATTGTACCGAACAGCTTTCTTTCACTGTTCGATACAATTATAAAACTTTACGAATTTTTCAAACGGGAGAAAAAAGTCCCGCAATACAGTGGACAAACGGAAAAAAGCGTGTTATAATGATTTTCCCGATACGGGCCAGTTCTCAGATTCGATTGGCGGCGGCGGGTGCGGTAAGCATGCCGAAGGCTCGGCTTCGTAAAAACGGAAATCTTAAATTTAAATGCAGACAATCATCGTCTCGCTTACGCTGCTTAATTAGCGTATGTCTTCCGTGCGGTCCCTGTCGCCGCGCGGCGGACATCATTTCAGACAGGGAACGGCGCGTAAAAGTCGGCTGCGGTCTGCGCGCTGTATTCAGCGGCCCACGTCCCGCCGGGTTTGTTCGCCGAAACGGCGGGAAAGGGATGAAAGACGGACTAAGCATGTAGAAAGCCCGCTCAAAGCCGTCAAGACTCGGGTGCAAGTCCCGACTGGTCCACCAAACGCGACGTATACGCACACTCTGCGTTTACGTCAGAATTAGAAACCGATTTATCGGTTTCTTTTTCATTTTCGGGCATTTTTTGGACGTTCTCGCCGTCGTCGCCGTATCCGTCGGGAT
>JAGHJP010000001.1 GCA_017886575.1 Clostridia bacterium | reverse complement strand
TCGTGAAGATTATAAAAATCAACGAGCGGCGGGCGTAACAATTGTGCCGCCCGCCGCTCGTAAAAATATGGAGCAGGTGACGGGAGTCGAACCCGCCGGAATCAGCTTGGGAAGCTGACGCCATACCGCTAGGCGACACCTGCAATACTCTTATCATTATACGGACTTTTTCCGTCCTTGTCAAGCGAAAATAAGGGCAAAAACGCCTTCCGCGGCGGGAATATCTTCCGCCCGCATAAATATCTTGCTAATTTTCTTTAATTATGTTATAATTACGGAAAATAAGTTTATAAGTAAGGATAAGTATCTTATAAAGGATGAGTATCGGTCTGCCGCCGCGGCGGCTCGGAAGCCGAAAAGGAAAAACAAAAAGTATGGAGAAAGACAAACTGAAAATACGGACGCTTCCCGTCATTCCCCTGCGCGACAGGGTCATCTTCCCCGACACCATCGTCACGGTGGACGCCGAGCGCGAATGTTCGCTCAAAGCCATCGCCCTGGCGGACGCGCGGGACAAGACGGTGTTCGTCTGCGCCCAGCGCGGCGAGGCGGACAAGAGCCTCTCGGCGGACGATCTGTATGCTGTCGGCTGCGTGTGCCAGATCCGCCGCGCGGGCGGGCTTTTGCCCAATCGCATCACGGTGGAGGCGATGTACCGCGCGCGGGCGACCGAAATAGAACTTTCGGACGGCTGCTTCTTTGCCGCGTGCGAGGAGATCCGTTCTGTCCATGAAAACGACACACTGGAAGAGGCGCTCTTCCGTTCCGCCCGCGCCATCGTGCGGGACATCCAGCAGTCCGAGGGGCGGCTCGCCAAGGAGGTCTGGTCGCAGCTCGAAACGTGCGGCGACATCGACCGCTACATCAACCTCGCCGCGGGCGGCATGCGCATCCGCAAGGAAGTCAAGCAGGAACTGCTCGCCGAAAACCGTGTGGCGGAGCGGCTCCGTCTCTTTGAGACCTGCCTGAACGAGGAGTTGGAGATCTCCAAACTCGAACGCAAGATATCCGCCGCCGTGCGCAAGAACATCGACCAGTCACAGAAGGAGTATTACCTCCGCGAACAGATGCGTGCCATTCGCAAGGAACTCGGCGAGGACGAGGACGAGCGCGAGGAACTGCGGCAGAAGATCGAGGAGAAACACCTGCCCGAAGGCATCAGGGAAAAGGCGCTCAAAGAACTCTCGCGCATGGACAAGATGCAGAGCGCTTCCCCCGAATATACCGTCGTGCGCACCTATCTCGACTGGGTGCTCGATTTGCCCTGGACCGAACAGACCAAGGACACCGAACTTTTGAGCGACTGCGTGAAGGTGCTCGACGAGGATCATTACGGGCTGGAAAAGATCAAGGAGCGTATCACCGAATACCTCGCCGTGCTCAAGCTGACGGGGAGTCTGCGCGCGCCCATCCTGTGTTTCGTGGGGCCGCCCGGCGTGGGCAAGACCTCGGTGGCGCATTCGGTGGCGCACGCCCTGGGGCGTAAGTTCGTCCGCATGAGCCTCGGCGGCGTCAAGGACGAAGCGGAGATCCGCGGGCACCGCCGCACCTACATCGGCTCCATGCCCGGGCGCATTTTGTACGCCATGAAGGAGGCGGGGACGATCAATCCCGTGTTCCTGTTGGACGAGATAGACAAGGTCTCCTCGGACATGCGCGGCGATCCCGCCAGTGCCCTTCTGGAGGTGCTCGACCCCGAGCAGAACTCCACCTTCCGCGACCGCTACCTCGAAGAACCCTACGACCTCTCGAAGGTGCTCTTCATCGCCACGGCAAACACCCTCGACACCATTCCCGCCCCCCTTCTCGACCGCATGGAGGTCATCGAGCTGAACGGCTATACCATGCCCGAGAAAATCGAGATCGCCAAGCGGTATTTGTGCCCGAAAAAAATTCGCGAAAACGGGCTGGATGAAGAGCAAGTCTCCTTCACGGAGGGGGCGATCCGCTCGGTCATCGACAACTACACGCTGGAAGCGGGCGTGAGGAACCTCGAACGCAACCTCGGCACGATCTGCCGCAAGATCGCCGTTTCCTTCGCGGACGACAGGGACATGCCCAAAGTGACCGTGGACGAGGCGGGTGTGGAAAAATACCTCGGCGCCAAGAAACATTACCGCGAGGACAAGATGCTTCCCGCGGACGAAGTGGGCGCGGCGACGGGGCTTGCCTGGACGTCGGTCGGCGGCACCACGCTCACCGTGGAGGTCGCGCTCTCCGAGGGCAAGGGGGAACTGCGCCTGACGGGCAAGCTCGGCGACGTCATGAAGGAATCGGCGCAGGCGGCGCTCACCTATATCCACGCGCATGCCGCAGAATACGGCATCGATCCCAAAGTCTTTGAAAAGACGGACATCCACATCCACGTGCCCGAGGGGGCGACCCCGAAGGACGGGCCGAGCGCGGGGGTCACCATCGCCACGGCGGTGCTCTCAGCGTTCACGCACAAGCCCGTGCGGCACGACGTCGCCATGACGGGCGAGATCACCCTGCGCGGCAGGGTGCTGCCCATCGGCGGTCTGAAAGAGAAGGCGCTGGCGGCGCACCGCATCGGTATCCGCAACGTCATCATTCCCAACGAGAACGCGCGCGATCTGGACGAGATCCCTCCGTCGGTGCGTTCGGACATGAATTTCATCGCGGCGGAGACCGTGCAGACGGTGTTCTCCAACGCCATTCCGGGGTTATAAATGATCATCAAAAACGCAACTTTCGTCACTTCGGCGGCGCGGGCGGAGCAGTTTTTAACACCCGATAAGCCCGTGATCGCCGTCTGCGGCAAGTCCAACGTCGGCAAGAGTTCGCTCATCAACATGCTGGCGAACCGCAAAAACCTGGCGAGGACGAGCGCGTCGCCCGGGCGGACGCGGCTGGTGAATTACTTCGATTTCGGGGAATTTCTTCTTGCCGACCTGCCCGGCTACGGCTACGCGGCGGTGTCCAAGGCCGAAAAGGAGAAGTGGGGCGTCACGCTGCAAAAATTCTTCGAACGATCAAAAGACATAGCCCATGTCCTTGTTTTGGTGGATATTCGTCACGGTGCGACCGAGGACGACGTCGCCATGATCGAACTTCTGAATTACTACATCGTTCCGTTCACGGTCGTTCTGACCAAGGCGGACAAACTCTCGCGCATGCGGGCGGAGAGCCATGCCAAACAAATTGCGGACAGCATCGGGCTGACGCGGCGCAACGTCCTCGTCACTTCCTCGCAGACCCGCGCGGGCAGAGAGGAACTGCTGCAAAAAATAGAGACCGTCATCCCGTCCGATGACGAAGAACCGAAAGAGGGAAAACTATGAACGGATTTCTGCTTGCCGCCGGTATGGGCGATTTTTTGACAGAATGGTACGGCGTACTGATCTTTGTACTGCTCGACGTGCTCATCGCGTGCATCATTGTCGCCGTTACGTATCGCGTATTCTTCAAATATGCGCTCGACTTTCTGTGCGGGCTGGTCGCCGCCGCCGTCACGTCGCCCGTGTGGCTGACGGTCACCGTGCTCTCCTACATGCATATGATAAAGACGAACGAGTATAAGAGCGTCTTTGCCCGCCGCTATATCGCGGGCAAAAACGGGCGGAAGATCGCCCTGCATGCCTTCACGGTGCGGGGGGACCTGGACGGGGAATATACCCGCCTCGGCGAATTTTTGCACAGGACGGGCATCGAAAAACTGCCCGCCGTGTTCGACCTTCTGACCCTGCGCATGAGCCTGGTGGGGGTGACGCCCCTCTCGCCCGTCGACGAAAAATTCGTGGGCGAAGAGGACTACGCACGCTTCTCCGTCCGTCCCGGATTTGTCCGCCCGCCCGTCCGCACCGCGGCGCGCGGCGGAGAAGTGACTTATGAGGACTTGTTCCGCGCGGAAAAGGAGTATGCCGCAAAGTACGGCTTCTTTACCGACGTCGGCATCCTGTGGGGGCTGTTCCTCCGCCTGATCCGCGGGGAAAAGCGCAAAAACACGGGCGAAACGTCGGAAATGAGTTATGCCGCGGCGCTGCTCGCCCGCGGGGAGATCACGGCGGAGGACTACGCCGCGGCGCTCGCCGAAGAGGGCATCGAGCCGCCGGCGGCAGAGCCCGCGCCGGCCGGGGAGGGATCTCCCGCGGCGGAACAAGGACCGGAACCTTCCGCAACGGAGGAGGAAAGCCGCGCGGACGAATGAGAAAAAGAGGCAACCCATGACCGAGAAAGAGTATGTAAAACAGGTCAACCGCACCACCGCCGTCACGCTGGCGGGCAACGCCTTTCTGGCGGTCGCAAAATTCCTGGGCGGCGTCTTTGCCCGTTCTTCCGCGCTCGTTTCGGACGCGGCGCAGTCGCTGACCGATTGCTTTTCGGCGGGCGTGGTCATCGTGGGCGTACATATCTCCGGGCGGCGGTCGGATAAGGATCACCCCTACGGGCACGAGCGCATGGAGTGCATTGCCGCGCTCATCCTCGCTGCCGTCTTTACCGCCACCGCCATCGTCATCGCCCTGCAGGCGATCGAATCCATCGTCGCCATCGCGGGGGGAGAATCGCCCGAAGCGCCTTCGTATATCGCCCTCATCACGGCGGGCGGCTCCATTCTCGTCAAGGGCGGGCTGTACATTTTTACCGAACGGCGCGCCAAAAAACTCAACTCTTCGGCGCTGCACGGCATGGCGGTCGACCACCTGAGCGATTCGCTCTCCTCCTTCGGCGCCATCGTGGGCATCGTCGGCGCGATGTGCGGCGTCGCCGTGCTCGACCCCGTCGCCTCCCTCTTCATCTCCGTCATGATCGTCCGCACGGCGTGGGGCATCGTCCGCCTCGCCGTCGACCAGCTCGTGGATAAGGCGGCGGACCCCGCCGTGGAAAAGGCGATAGAGGACGCCGTCCTCTCGACGGACGGCGTGGAGCGCATCGACGTGCTGCGCACCCGCCAATACGGCAATAAGGTGTTCGTCGATCTGGAGATCGCCGTCCGCGCCGACCTGTCGCTCATCGAGGCGCACCGCATCGCAGAGCGGGTCCATGCCCGCGTCGAACACGAGATCGGCGAAAACATCAAGCACTGCATGGTGCACGTCAATCCCCTCACGGGCGAGGACAATCACGAATCGCCCCAGGAGGAGATGGAGTAGAGCGCCCGTTCCGCTCTTATCGTATTTTATTGTATATTTTCCGGCGGCTCTGCCGCCTTTTTTTCTTTGTCTCCGCCGCCGGCGGAAAAGGGAAAAGCGCGGTATGTTTCCCGCGGGGTGGCGGACATTTTTTCAAGGAACGGCACGAAAGGTGCCGTTCCGTTTCTTTTGCAAAGGAAAAAGCAAATTTATAATATTTTTGCAATATTTTGTGGAAGAAACGCAATTGACTACGGGGGAGGGGTAGTATGTTATAATATGTTGTATAATTTAACATTACGGGAGAAAAATAAAATGACAGACAAAGAAAAAGAAGAAATCAGCCGCTTGCCCGAAAAATACCGCCCGATGGGCGCGTGGAGTTATTTCGGCTACACCATTTTGTTCGCCATTCCGCTGCTCGGCATCATTTGCCTGATCGTCTTTGCGCTTGACGGCAGCAACGTCGTGCGGCGCAGTTTTGCGCGTTCGTACTTTTGCGTCGTCATTCTCGCTATTATCCTGCTGTTGCTTTTCGGGACGACATTGGGCGCGATGTTTGCCGCGATGTCTGCTGCTTTCCCGCGATAAAGAGTGGTGTGTCGGTGTTTTTTCGGAGGAACGAAAAGTTTTGAAAAAATTTCTCAGAAAAATTTGGGGGCGGGTGCGATGAGAGCGCCCGCTTTTTGCAGGGCAGCCTTGCGGCGGGAATGATTTTCAATCAAACGCTCTTTCCGTTGCGTTTGTATTCTGCGGCGCGCATTTCGGCAAAAATAATTTGCGCGAGGTCGGCGCACGGGCTTGCATTTTGCTCTGAAAAGGGGTATAATATGGATAAAAAGTAAAAATTTTCAGTTTCGGAGGAATGAAACATGGCATTGGTATCGGCAAAGGACATGCTGAACAAGGCGCTCGCGGGCAAATACGCGGTCGGTCAGTTCAACATCAACAACCTCGAATGGACGAAATCCATTCTGCAGACCTCGCAGGAATTGCAGGCGCCCGTGATCTTAGGCGTTTCCGAAGGCGCGGGCAAGTACATGACGGGGTTCAAGACCGTGGCAAGCATGGTCAAGGCGATGATCGAGGAGATGAACATCACCGTTCCCGTCGCTCTCCACCTCGACCACGGCACCTATGAAGGCTGCTACAAGTGCATCAAGGCGGGCTTCTCTTCCATCATGTTCGACGGCTCGCACTTCCCCATCGAGGAGAACGTCGCAAAGACCAGCGAACTCGTCAATGTCTGCAATCAACTCGGCCTCTCGCTCGAAGCCGAAGTCGGCTCCATCGGCGGCGAAGAGGATGGCGTCGTGGGTATGGGCGAATGCGCCGATCCCGACGAATGCAAGCGCATCGCCGACCTGGGCGTCACCATGCTCGCGGCGGGCATCGGCAACATCCACGGCAAATATCCCGCCAACTGGAAGGGGCTCTCCTTCGAAACGCTGGCGGCGGTCAAGGAAAAAGTGGGGGACATGCCCCTCGTGCTGCACGGCGGTACGGGCATTCCCACCGATATGATCAAAAAAGCCATCTCGCTCGGCGTCGCCAAGATCAACGTCAACACCGAGTGCCAGCTCGCCTTCCAGGCGGCGACCCGCAAATACATCGAAGAGGGCAAGGACCTGCAGGGCAAGGGCTTCGACCCCCGCAAGCTCCTCGCGCCCGGCGCCGCCGCCATCAAGGATACCGTCAAGGAAAAAATGGAGATCTTCGGCTGCATCGGCAAGGCGTAAGCCGCAGATCGCCGCGCGCCGCGGGCGGGAAAGCTGCCCGCCGCGGACACCGGCATTATGCCAAAGACCGCTCTTTCTCCGTCCCGTCGGCGGCAAAGAAAAATGCAAAAACTTTGCCAAAACCATTGACGGAAACGGGAATATATGGTAAAATAAGTCTTGGCAATCGGATAAAGAAAGAAAAAAATTTATAAAATTTTTTGGAGGAATTTCTATTATGGCAAACGTAAAAGTTGCAATCAACGGATTCGGCCGCATCGGCAGGCTGGCGTTCAGACAGATGTTCGAAGCGCCCGGTTACGAGGTCGTCGCTATCAACGATCTGACCGACCCCAAAATGCTCGCGCACCTTCTGAAATACGATTCCGCGCAGGGCAGATATAAGTATGCGGACAAGGTCAGCTACACCGATCACTCCATCATCGTGAACGGCACCGAGATCGAGATCTACAAGGAAAAGGACGCCAACAACTGCCCTTGGGGCAAGCTCGATGTGGACGTGGTCCTCGAATGCACCGGGTTCTATACCTCCGAAGAGAAGTCCATGGCGCACATCAACGCCGGCGCCAAGAAGGTCGTCATCTCCGCTCCCGCGGGCAATATCAAGACGGTCGTCTTCTCCGTCAACGAAAACACGCTGACCAAGGACGATAAGATCATCTCCGCCGCTTCCTGCACGACCAACTGCCTCGCCCCCATGGCGAACACCCTCAACAAACTCTGCAAGATCAAGAAGGGCTATATGACCACCATCCACGCCTTTACGGGCGACCAGATGGTCCTCGACGGCCCGCACAGAAAGGGCGACCTGCGCCGTGCCCGCGCCGCCGCCGTCAACATCGTGCCCAACTCCACGGGCGCGGCCAAGGCGATCGGCCTCGTCATTCCCGAACTGAACGGTATTCTGGACGGTTGCGCGCAGCGCGTGCCCGTGCCCACCGGCTCCCTCACCCAGCTCGTCGCCATCTGCGAGGGCGAAGTGGATGCCGCTACGGTCAACGCTGCAATGAAGGCGGCTTCCTCCGCGTCCTTCGGTTACACCGAAGATGAGATCGTGTCCTCCGACATCATCGGCATCACCTTCGGCTCCCTGTTCGATGCGACGCAGACCAAGTGCATGCCCATCGGCGACGGCACGACCCTCGTCAAAGTGGTCGCCTGGTACGACAACGAGAACTCCTACACCAGCCAGATGGTCCGCACCATCAAGCACTTCGCCGAACTGAAATAAGTTCCCGGAACAAGACAAGATCATCAAAAGCCCGTCCGCATCTCCGGACGGGTTTTTTGCCTTCCCTGCGGGCATGCCGCCTTCTTTTTCCGCTTTTCCGCGCTTGTCCCGCCTCGTTCGGCGGGGTATAAAATACCGGCAAACGGGGCATAGTAAGAGCAAAAAAGGAAAAGGGGAATTGCGGTGCTCGACAGTCGGACGGCGTTGCTCTTGCGGCACATCAACGCGCTGTGCGCGGACGACAATTACAAGATCGTGGAAAAGACGGAGCTTCTCGGCGCCTTTCCCGCCGCGCTCGCGCCCTCGGCGGCGGGGCTCGACGGCATGCTCGAGTATCTCAAAGAGAACGGCTATGTGGACGTCCGCTACGCCGACCGTCAGCGCGGCGTGTACTGCCTCCTGCCTCTCCCCGCTGGCAGGCTCTATGCCGAACAGGCGCTCCTCCGCCGCGCCGAATCGGCGGCGCAGTTCCGGAAAATTTTGCTCGCATCCCTCGGCGGCTCGTTTGCGGGCGCCCTGCTCGGCGCGGGCATGGCGGCGGCGTTGATCGCCTTCATCGCATAGAGGGATATGCTGACGAAGCGGGAAAAACGGGTCATGGACCGGGTGTTCGAACTCTGTGCGGGCGAGGGGAGCTGCCTGTGCGCGCCCTGGGACATTTTGCAGCAATTTTCGGCGCGCGAGCGGCCGGACGAAGCGCAGCTCGAGGGCATTTTACACGATCTGCAGGCGGACGGCTATTTCGACGTCATCCGTTCGGAGCGCAGGGGGGATCCCGTGTATGTCATCACCCTGCGCGCGGGCGGCTATTCCTACCGCCGCGAAAGTTTGCAGGTTCGCCGCAGCATCGCCTTCCGGGTCGCGCTGGCAACGGGCGGCGCGGTGCTCTCCTTTTTGGTGGGGCTGCTTCTGCGTGCGCTCTTTTCTTGAACAATTGTTTGCTTTTTGGTGCGCAAACAATTGCTTTTTTTGTGCATAAGCGGTATAATACAGGAGAAAAAAATTTTTACGGAGAAAGACATGGAGTTCAGGCTTCATTCCAAATTTCAGCCGACGGGCGACCAGCCGCAGGCGATTGAAAAGCTCACGCAGGGGGTGCTGGACGGCGTGCGCACGCAGGTGCTGATGGGCGTCACGGGCAGCGGCAAGACGTTCACCATGGCGAACGTCATCAAAAACGTGGGCAAGCCCACGTTGGTCATCGCGCACAACAAGACGCTCGCGGCGCAGCTCTGCAACGAGTTCCGCGAGTTTTTTCCCGAAAACCGCGTGGAATATTTCGTTTCCTATTACGACTACTATCAGCCCGAAAGTTACATCCCTTCCACCGACACATACATCGAAAAGGACCTGGCGCTCAACGACGAGATCGACAAACTCCGCAATTCCACGACCTGTTCGCTGGGCGAGCGGGAGGACGTCGTCGTCGTGTCGTCCGTGTCCTGCATCTACGGCCTGGGCGCGCCCGAGGAGTATTTCCGCCTGAGTATTTCCCTGCGCCCCGGCATGGCGATCGAGCGGGACGAACTCATGCGTAAGCTCACCGAACTGCAATATACCCGCAACGACATGGACTTCAAGCGCTCCACCTTCCGCGCACACGGGGACATTCTGGAAATTTTCCCCGCCTCCAATTCGGAGATCGCCGTCCGCGTGGAATTTTTCGGCGATGAGATCGACCGCATCTTCGAAGAGGACGCTCTGACGGGCAAGATCGTCAGCGAACTCAAACACGCCGCCATCTTCCCCGCCAGCCACTATGCCGTGGGCAGCCAAAAGCGGGAATCCGCGCTCGCCTTCATCGCGCACGATCTGGAGGACGAAGTCGAGGCCTTCCGTGCGCAGGGGAAACTGTTGGAGGCGCAGCGGCTCGCCCAACGCACCAACCACGACCTCGAAATGATCCGCGAGATCGGGTACTGTTCGGGCATCGAAAACTATTCCCGCTACTTCGACGGCAGAAAACCGGGCGAGCCGTCCTTCACGCTCCTCGATTATTTCCCGAAGGGGGACTTTCTGGTGTTCATCGACGAGAGCCACATGACCATTCCGCAGATCCGAGCCATGTACCACGGCGACCTGTCGCGCAAGAAGAACCTGGTGGAATACGGCTTCCGCATGCGATCGGCATACGACAACCGTCCGCTGACCTTTGAAGAGTTTGACGCGCGCGTGCCCCAACTCATCTGCGTGTCCGCCACGCCCGCGCCTTACGAACTCGGCCAGGCGGGGGACAACGTGGTCGAACAGCTCATCCGCCCCACGGGGCTTCTGGACCCCGTCGTCGCCGTCCGCCCGACCAAGGGGCAGATCGACGATTTACTGTCCGAGATCAACACGGTCGTCGCCGCGGGCGGCAGGGTGCTCGTCACCACGCTCACCAAGCGCATGAGCGAGGAGCTGACCGACTATCTCAAAGAGCACGGCGTCAAGGTCAAATACATGCACTCGGACATCGACGCGCTCGAACGCATCGACATCGTCAATGGTCTCAGAAGCGGTGAGTTCGACGTGCTCTGCGGCATCAACCTGTTGCGCGAAGGGCTCGACCTGCCCGAAGTGCGGCTGGTGGCGATATTGGATGCCGACAAAGAGGGCTTTCTGCGCAGCGATACGGCTCTGGTGCAGACCATCGGCCGCGCGGCGCGCAACGCCGAAGGGAGGGTGGTCATGTATGCGGATACGATCACCGACTCCATGCGCCGCGCCATTTCGGAGACCGAGCGGCGGCGAAAGATCCAGGACGAATACAACAGGGCGCACGGCATCACGCCCAAAACCATCATCAAGGAAGTCAAGTCCACGATCTCCGTCACCCGCAAGAAGAAGGCGGGCGAGGACATGTCGGCAAAGGATATTCCCGCGGAGATCGAAAAGCTGAAGGCGCTGATGAAAGTCGCCTCGGCACAGCTCGATTTCGAGCGCGCCATCGAGATCCGTGACACCATCGCGCAACTCCGCGCCCGCTTGCGCCGCTGACGCGCGGCGTGTGATAACTTGGGTTTCCAAAGGGGCGCTGCCCCTTTGGTGGGAGTGCAGAGGGCGAAGCCCTTTGTGGATAAAACAGCCTTCCAAAACGGAACGGAGTTCCGCGCCGAACGCGGGCATGCCCGCGTCAAATCGCCCGCGGGGCGATATCGGCGCAAGGCAAAGCCTTGCTTTAAGAGTTCACGATATATCAAGGGGTTTCACCCCTTGGACCCCATTTAAGGGACATTGTCCCTTAAAAAATCCACACCCCGCAAGGCGAAGCCTTGCTTATGGAAGAGCAAAAATCAAACGTCAAAGGAGTTATCCGTTTTGAAACTGATACATACCGAAGAGCCGTTCGCAGACTTTTTGCGGCTCGATCGGGAGTTGGACGAGTACTATGTCCGCCGCTTTGGCGACGTCGCGCTGCAATACCGTTTGTACAACACGTTGGACGCGGTCACCGATGTTTTCACGATATACGACGTCGCCGTGCCCGCGGGTATCGGGTGCATCCGTCCCTTTGCGGCAGACGGCGCGGAGCTCAAACGGGTGTATGTGCGGGAGGAATACCGCCGCCGGGGCGTCGCGCGGCAGGTGTTGCGGGCGGCGGAAGAGGCGGCGCGCGCACGGGGAAAAACATACATGGTGCTCGAAACGGGTGCGGAGAGCACGGAGGCGCTCGCCCTGTACGGCAGCGCTGGCTATGAACGGAGCGAACCGTTCGGGCAGTTCCGCGGCGACCCGCTGTGCGTCTGCATGCGCAAAGCGCTGTGATCACTGAAGAAAAAAGAGGAGAAGATCCCATGAGCGAATGCAATGAATTTTATACCCTTTCCAACGGGGTAAAAATACCCAAGATCGGGCTGGGTACCTGGCAGATGGATGAAGATACGGCGGAACGGGCGGTGTCCGCCGCCCTCGCCGCGGGCTACCGCCACATCGACACCGCGGCGGCGTACGGCAACGAAAGGGGCGTGGGGCGCGCCGTGCAAAGAAGCGGCATCCCCCGCGCGCAGGTATTTGTCACGACCAAGGTCCCCGCCGAGGTCAAGACCTATCGGGGCGCGAAGGACAGCATTGCGCGATCCCTTGAAGACCTGGGCATGGGGTATGTCGATCTGCTGCTCATCCATGCGCCCAAACCGTGGGACGAGATGCACGCGGGCGGGAAAGAGCCGCATTTTGCGGAGAACGCCGCCGTGTGGCGAGCCCTGGAGGAGGCGTACGAAGCGGGGCAAGCCCGCGCCATCGGCGTTTCCAATTTCCGGGAGGAGGACGTCGAAAATATACTGCAAAGCGGGAAAATCGTTCCGCACGCCGACCAGATCAAGGCACACATCGGCAATTTCCCCGCCGCGCTCGCGGCGTACCTGCGGGGCAAGGGCATTCTCGCCGAGGCCTATTCGCCCATCGCCACGGGGCGGCTGCTGCGCGACGGTACGATCGCTGCCGCGGCGGCAAAATACGGCGTCGGCGTGCCGCAGCTCTGCGTGAAATATCTCCTGCAAAAGGGCTTTTTGCCACTGCCCAAAACGACGCATCCCGCCTTCATGACGCAAGATTTGCAGACCGATTTCACCATCTCCGGCGAGGACGTTGCCTTTCTGGACGGCGTCAAAGCCGCCTCTTCCCGCCTTGCGGATCTGCCCAATGTCGGCGGGAGGCTGGAAGCGCGGCTCAAAGCCGTCGGCATTCACGACTTCGAACAGCTCAGCGAGGCGGGCGCCCGAGGCGCATGGTTGCGGCTGGACGCGGCGGACGGTTCTGCGGACGAAGAGGACCTGGCGGCGCTTGAGGGAGCGCTGCGCGGCACGGAAAAGGAGGCGCTGCCCCCGTCCGTTCTCGCGGAAGGGGCGGCGTTCGTCCGCGTCGCAAAGGCGGGAACGCGTTGAACGGTTTTCCCGTTGTTTGCGGGCATGGTATGGTCAAATGCCCCATATCTTAATTTTATCGCATTCATAGAAAGAGAAAGAAAACCATGAAAGAAGAAATATTTGTAAAAGGCGCAAAAGAAAACAACCTGAAAAACATCGACGTGCACATCCCGCGCAACAAACTGACGGTGTTCACGGGACTGTCCGGCAGCGGCAAATCCACGCTCGCCTTCGACACCATTTTTGCCGAAGGGCAGCGGCGGTACATGGAGAGCCTCTCTTCGTATGCGCGGCAGTTTTTGGGGCAGATGGAAAAGCCGAACGTCGAGTTCATCGACGGGCTTTCTCCCGCCATCTCCATCGACCAAAAGACCACCTCGCATAACCCCCGCTCCACGGTGGGCACGGTGACGGAGATCTATGACTATTTCCGCCTGCTCTTCGCGCGCGTCGGCGTGCCCCACTGCCCCAACTGCGGCCGTGAGATCCGCCGCCAGACGGTGGACGAGATCGCCGATAAGGTCATGACCATGCCCGCGGGGACGCGCATTCTCGTCAATGCGCCCGTCGTGCGCGGGCGGAAGGGGGAGTATGTCAAGGAGTTTGCCTCCTTCCGCAAGAGCGGCTTCGGCAGGGTCAAGGTGGACGGCATCGTCTACGACTTGCAAGAGACCATCAAACTCGACAAGAACGTCAAGCACGACATCTCCGTCGTCGTCGACCGCCTGGTCGTGAAGGAAGGGGTATTGCAGCGGCTGACCGAGAGCCTGGAAACGGCGCTCCGCCTCGCCGACGGGCTGGTCGTCATCGACAGCGGGGACAGGGAGGACCTCTATTCGGTCAAATACGCCTGTCCCGACTGCGGCATCTCCATCGAGGAGATCGAGCCGCGCATATTCTCCTTCAACACGCCTTACGGGGCGTGCCCCGAGTGCCTGGGGCTCGGCTTCAAGCAGACGGTCGACCCCGACCTCATCTGTCCCGACAAGACCAAGACCCTGCGCGAGGGCGCCATCCATGCCAGCGGCTGGATGCTCGATTCCAATTCCACCAACATGATGTATATCACCGCCCTCGCCAGGCATTACGGGTTCTCCCTCGACGTGCCCGTAAAGGACTTGCCGAAAAGCGCGTACGACCTGCTCATGTACGGCAATCACGGCGAAAAGATAGACATGCAGTATTCCACCCATTCCTTCTCGGGGAGTTACAAGATGACCTGGGAAGGGTTCGTCAACAGTTTGCAAAGGCGGTACAACAACACGTCGAGCGAGGGGGTGAAATACGACATCGAGCGGTACATGACCACCTGCCCCTGCCCCGCCTGTCAGGGCAAACGGCTCAAAAAAGAGGCGCTCTCCGTCTATGTCGGCGGCAAGAACATCGCCGAGGTCTGCGACCTGTCGGTGGAGGACCTGACGGGCTTTTTGCAAGGACTCGCTCTCACGCCCACCGAACACATGATCGCCGGCAGCATCTTGAAGGAGATCGGCAACCGCATCGGATTTCTGAAAAACGTGGGGCTGGAATATCTCACCCTGTCCCGCAGCGCGGGCACCCTCTCGGGGGGCGAAAGCCAGCGCATCCGCCTTGCCACGCAGATCGGCAGCGCGCTCACGGGCGTTTTGTACATTCTGGACGAGCCGAGCATCGGGCTGCACCAGCGGGACAACGAAAAACTGCTCCGCTCGCTGCAGGGGCTCCGGGATCTCGGCAACACGCTCATCGTGGTCGAGCACGACGAGGACACCATCCGCGCCGCCGATTACATCGTGGACATCGGGCCCAAGGCGGGCGTGCACGGCGGCGAGGTGGTCGCGTGCGGCACGCAGGAGGACATCATGAACGCGCCCTTGTCCATCACGGGCGATTTTCTCGCGGGCCGCCGCAAGATCGAGGTGCCCGCCGTCCGCACCAAGCCCGACGGGCGGTATTTCACCGTGCGCGGCTGTCGACAGAACAACCTGAAGGGCATCGACGTGTCCGTGCCCGTGGGGCTGTTCACGGCGGTCACGGGGGTGTCGGGGAGCGGTAAATCGAGTTTCGTCAACGAGATCGTCTATCCCATTCTCGCCAACAAACTCAACGGCGCGCACCAGCCTCTCGGCAAGTTCGATTCGTATGAAGGGCTGGAATATTTCGACAAGGTCATCGCCATCGACCAGTCGCCCATCGGGCGTACGCCGCGCAGCAATCCCGCCACCTACACGGGCGTGTTCACCGCCATCCGCGAACTCTTCGCGTCCACACCCGACGCGCGGGCGCGGGGGTATAAATCGGGCCGCTTCTCCTTTAACGTCGCGGGCGGGCGGTGCGAGCACTGCTTCGGCGACGGCATCATCAAGATCGAGATGCACTTTCTGCCCGACATCTTCGTGCCCTGCGAGGTGTGCGGCGGCAAGCGGTACAACCGCGAAACGCTGGAAGTCAGGTACAAGGGCAAGAGCATTTCGGATGTTCTCGACATGACCATCGAGGAGGCGTGTGAGTTCTTCCAAAATCATCCCGCCATTCACAACAAGCTCTCCACGCTCAACGAAGTGGGGCTGGGCTACATCAAACTCGGGCAGAGCGCCACCACCCTTTCGGGCGGCGAGGCGCAGCGCGTCAAGCTGGCGACCGAACTCTCCAAGCGCTCCACGGGCAAGACTTTCTACATTCTGGACGAACCCACCACGGGGCTGCATTCCTACGACGTGGACAAACTCGTCAAGATCTTACTGAAACTCCGTGCGGGCGGGAACACCGTGCTGGTCATCGAGCACAACCTGGACGTCATCAAGGTCGCGGACCATATCATCGACCTCGGCCCCGAAGGGGGAGACGGCGGCGGCACGGTGCTCTGCACGGGCACGCCCGAAGAGGTCGCCGCCGTGGAAAAAAGTTACACGGGACAATTTTTGAAACGCATGCTCTGACGGGGGCATGCCCGAAAAAAAGCAGAAAGAGAGGAAGGGATATGGAGATCGTTTTTTACCGGCCGGAATACCGCCGGGCGTTCATCGATCTGAACACCGCCTGGCTGCGGGAATACTTCTGCGTGGAGGCGGAGGACGAAAAAATTTTTTCTTCTGTGGATCAAATGGTGCGGGAGGGGGCGGGTGTGTTCGTCGCGCTGCAGGCGGGGCGGCCCGTCGCCGTCTGCATGACCATGCCCCTGGGCGGCGACGAATGGGAGATCTGTAAACTTGCCGCCGACAAGGCCTGTCGCAGGCAGGGCGCGGGGGAAGGCGTTTTGCGGGCTTGCATGGCGTATGCCGCCGCGCACGGCGCGAAAAAACTCACCATTCTCTCCAACCGCTCCCTCACCGCCGCCATGGGGCTCTATGCCAAGGTCGGCTTTCGGGAAACGCCCGTCACGCACGGGGAGTACGCGCGCGTCAACGTACAGTTCGAACGTGAAGTCTGATGTTTTTCGGTAGCGGACGGTGCTTTCCGGCGCGCAAGGAAGGAGGGCGGTGAAAAAAAAGTTCCGTTCTTTGCTTGACCACACGGCGCGGTTGTGCTATAATCGGGTGGCTTTTGAAAAGACAGGCATGTTTTTTCGGAAAGGGAGGTCGGAAAGAATGAACGGAACGATCAATACGGACTTACATACGGAAAAGAAAAAATTTCCCTTCGGCTACTTCCTGTTTGCCGTCAGTTTCATCGTGACGGGGCTGTGTTTCATCGCGTTCACGTCCCAGGCGATCGCTGTCATGTGCTATCTCGTCGGCGGCGTCACCCTGCTCGCGGCGGCGTTCAACGCCGCGGTCGCGCTCGCGGCAAAACGGCGCGGGGTGCGCTTTTATCTGCGCATGCTCCTCTGTATCTTTGCCGTCCTGTGCGGCGTGTCGGTCATCGTCAGCCGCGAGAGCGCGCTCGAGTACATCGTCGCCGCCGCCGCGTTCCTCGTCGTCATCGACGGCTCCTTCAAATTGCAGACCGCCGTCCGCCTGCGTTCCTGCCGTTCTCTTCTGTGGTGGGCGCTCGTCGTCCTCGTCGTCCTCTGTTACGCCGGCGCCTTCTGTCTGCTGAAATTTTATAACGTCGAGGCGTCCCGCCTGATGGTGGGGCTCCTGGGCGGGCTGCTCATTCTCGACGGAGCGCTTAATTTTCTCACGCCCGTCTGCCTGGCTCGCGCCGAAAGGGCGGAGCGGGAAAGGGCGCGGGCGGAGGCGGCTTCGTCCGGAAAGCAGAAAAAGCCTTCCTTTTTTCGCCGCAAACGGAAGGGGGACGCCGCGGAAGAGGGGACGGATGGCGGGAAGTGACGGGGGCTGCGTTAAAACAAGAAACGAAAGGGGCGGAAATTTATTTTCCGCTTTTTTCTTTCACGGGATTGACCTGCGGCGCATTCTGCTGTATAATAGAGTTACGGTTTGCGGCTTTTTTGCCGCGGAAAGGAGACTACTTTGGAAGCACGGGAAAAAATCATCACGTTCGGCGAGATCATGCTGCGGCTCTCCACGCCCGACTATGCGACCATCGACCAGACCCATTCTTTCCTGGTCAACTACGGCGGGGGCGAGGCGAACGTCGCCATCGCGCTCTCGCACATGGGGCATCAGACCTGTTTTCTGACCAAATTGCCCCCCAACCTGCTCGGGGACAGCGCGGTGGCGCACCTGCGCGCGCACGGCGTGGATACGAAATACATCGCCCGCGGCTCCACGACCATCGGCATTTATTTTTTGGAAACGGGCTTCGGCGGCAGGCCGAGCAAGGTCATCTACAACCGCCGTCATTCCGCCATCACGCGGGTGGAGATCGGCGACTTTCAATGGAAAGAGATATTCAGGGGCGCGGCCTGGTTCCACGTCAGCGGCATCACGCTCGCCCTCGGCGAGAAGGTGCGGCAGGCCGCTCTCCGCGCCGTCAGAGAGGCGAAAGCGGCGGGCGCCACGGTCAGTTTCGACTTCAACTACCGTTCCACGCTCTGGACGGTCGAAGAGGCGCGTCCCGTCTATAAGGAGTTCATTCGGTATGCCGACGTAGTGTTCGGCAACGACTGGGACGCCAACACCCTTTTGGAGATCCCGTTCGACGGGGACACCGACCTTTCGTCCGTCGCGCAGAGGCGGCGGGACGTGCTGTGCAAGATGATCGAGCGGTACGGCTTGCAATATGTGTTCTGCACCGACCGCGTAGTCTATTCCGCCACCGAAAATTCCCTCGCGGGCAACTATTTCACCCTGCGGGACGGAAAATTTCTTACCGGCGCGACCGCGCCCGTCCGCTTCAACATCTACGACCGCATCGGCGGGGGCGACGCCTTCGCCTCGGGGGTCATCCACGGGCTTTTGAAAAATTACCAAGATCCCGCGTACGCCGTGCTCTACGGGCTGAACACCTCGGTGCTCAAACACACCATCTACGGCGACGCGTTCACGCTCTCGTGCGCCGACATCGAGGCGTTCATGAGTTCCAACGGCAACGCCGAAGTCAAGCGTTGAACGCCTTTATCGCGGGCATGCCCCGTGCCTTCTCCCGTTTCGCGGAGAGCCGAAGAGGGGGAGAGGGGAAAGCCGCTTTGTGCGCAATATAAAAAAACGGGATAATCATCGGATTAAGGAGATATACATAAAAATGAAATCGGTCAATGCAAAAATGAAGGAGCTGGGCGAAAAACGCTCGGTCATCCGCGAAATTTTCGAATATGCCAAGGCGCGTTCCGCCGCGATCGGCGCGGAAAACGTCTTTGACTTTTCCATCGGCAATCCCTCGGTGCCCGCGCCCGACTGCGTCAACGAAGCCATCGAGCGCATCGTGCGCGAAACGCCCTCCGTGCTGCTGCACGGCTACACCTCCGCCCAGGGGGACGCGAACGTCAGAAAGACGGTCGCCGACTATCTCAATAAAAACTTCGGCACCCGTCTCACCGCCGACAATCTCTACATGACCTGCGGCGCGGCGGCTTCGCTGACCATCTCCATGCATGCCGTCGCCGTGCCGGGCGAGGAGATTGTTACCTTTGCGCCCTACTTCACCGAGTACAAGGTCTTTGCCGAAGGGGCGGGTTGCACGCTGAAAGTCCTGCCATCGGACAAGGATCTGCTGCCCGATTTTACCGCGCTGGAAGAGGCGATCTCTCCCAAGACCCGCGCGGTGGTCATCAACTCTCCCAACAACCCCAGCGGCGTGGTGTACGGCGAGGAAGTCATCCGCCGCCTCGCGGCGGTGCTCGACAAAAAACAAAAGGAATACGGCAGGGACATCTACCTCATCGCCGACGAGCCCTACCGCGAATTGGTCTACGACGAGGGCGTGACCGTGCCCTATATCATGAACTATTATCAAAATACGCTGGTCTGCTATTCGTGGTCCAAATCGCTCTCCCTGCCGGGCGAGCGCATCGGCTATATCGCGGTCAGCCCCGAAATGCCGGACTGGCAGGCGGTCTATGCCGCCGTGTGCGGCGCGGGCAGGTCGCTCGGCTATGTCTGCGCGCCCTCTCTCTTGCAGCGCGTGGTCGCCGCCTGCATCGGCAAGACGTCCGACACGTCGGTGTATAAGGCCAACCGCGACCTCTTTTACGAGGCGCTGACCTCTTACGGCTACGACGTCATCCGTCCGGACGGGGCGTTCTACCTCTTTGTCAGGTCCTTGGAAGAGGACGCCTATGCCTTCTGCGAACGGGCAAAGAAATACGAACTGCTCTTCGTGCCCGGCGACGACTTCGGGCGGGCGGGCTATGTGCGCATCGCTTACTGCGTCGCGCCCGAGACCATCCGCCGCGCTCTGCCCGCTTTTGAGAAACTGGCGGCGGAATACGGAAAGGGGAAGAAACAATGACCGCGCCGTCCGCCGGGGGCATGTCCGGGAAAATAATATAAAATGCATTTGCCGCGCCGGGCGGATCTTTCGGCGCGGCGTTTCTTTCGTTTGAGGAGAAAACGCATATACAAAACCGCGATATAGCAAAAAAATATACATATTTCGACAGAAGTCTGCGCTTTCTCTATGGACTTATGGCGAAACTTATGGTAAAATATTGAAAAATTTTTGTCCCGTTTTTTGCGGGAGAAGAAAGCCTTTCGGAAAACGGAAAAGGGGGAAAAGGAATGCGAGGAAAGAGAACGGCGGTCGGCCTGTGCGTCATATTGCTGTTTGCGGCGGCGCTGCCCATGCTGGCGGCATGCGACGACAAGGAGGACGTGCGCGCGGAGGACGCGAAAGCGGAGCTGACGGCGGAGGGCGTCGAACTGACGTTTGACGCGGTCGAGGGAGCGGAGGAGTACAGGATATACCACAGCCCGAGCCGGTACGGGGAATATGAATTGGTGAGCACGCAGAAAGAGCCGACGTATACGCATGAGGACGCATACGGTTATTTCCGCGCGGAGGCGGTCAGGGAGGGGCAGGTCGTCCACACCGAACGCCTCTCCTGGGAGACGGAGACCTTCGGCGAGAATACATATATATACGCCCCGACGGATGATAGCGAAGCCGTCAACGCGGACATCGCGGAAAAGTTTGAAACGCTGGAAGACGGGCAGTTCTCCTCCGAGCGCTTTGCCGTTCTCTTCAAACCGGGGCAGTATGCGGACGTCCGCATGCAGATGGGCTACTACACCACGGCGGCGGGACTGGGGCTTTCGCCCGAGGACGTCACGCTCGGCTATTTCAACGTCAACGCGCAGTGGTTCGACGGCAACGCCACGCACAACTTTTGGCGGGGCGCGGAGAATTTCACCGTCACCGGCGACGTGCAGTGGGCGGTCTCGCAGGCCACCTCCTTCCGCCGCATGAACATCCTCGGCGGCATGAGCCTGTCGGACGGCGGCTGGTCGTCGGGCGGATATATTGCCGACAGCCGGGTCGCGGGCGCCATCGATTCGGGCAGCCAGCAGCAGTGGTTCACCCGCAATTCCGAGTTTGCGCAATACCGCAACGACGGCTGGAGCCGCGTGTTCGTCGGCTGCGAGGGGCAGACGCCCGGCGGCGCCTGGCCCTCCGGCAGAAGCACGGTCATCGAAGAGAGCCCCGTCGTTTCGGAAAAGCCCTTCCTCGTGTTCGAAGCGGGGATCGGCTATTCGGTATTCATCCCCGCGTTGCGGCAGAACGCGGCGGGCGTATCGTGGGACGGCGGCGTGATCCGTGGCGAGTATATCCCGCTTTCCGATTTCTATGTGGCGCGCGCCGACCGCGACACCGCCGCAACGCTGAACGCCGCGCTCGAGGAGGGCAAGCACCTCTTCTTCACCCCCGGCGTCTACCGTCTGGACGAGGCACTGCGGGTGGAAAAGGCGGGTACCGTCGTCACGGGCATCGGGCTCGCCACGCTTGCCGTTTCGGACGCCAACACGGACACGCTTCTGCGCGTTTCGGACGTGGGAGGCGTGAACATAAGCGGGCTGCTCTTCGACGCGGGGACGCATTCGAAGTCCCTGATGGAGGTCGGGACGGAAAAGACGTCCGTCTCGCATGCGGGCGATCGGATTTTTCTGAGCGATCTCTTTTTCCGCGTGGGCGGCGCGGCACGGCGGTATACCTCCGCGGACGTCTGCCTGGTCATCAACTCCAACGACGTCGTCTGCGACCATTTCTGGATCTGGCGCGCCGACCACAGTTACGGCGTGGGCTGGGCATATTCCGAATTTACCGACGAGGAAGGCAACAAAGTGACGAACGGCAACGTGACCAAAAACGGATTGGTCGTCAACGGCGACAACGTGCTCGCCTATGCGCTGATGGTCGAGCATTTCCACGAGTACCAGGCCGTTTGGAACGGCGAAAACGGCACTGTCTATTTCTACCAGTCCGAAACGCCCTACGACCCCGTGCAGGCGGACTGGACCTCGCACGACGGCGCGGCGCCCGGCTATGCGAGTTATAAGGTGAGCGACGGCGTGCAGAAGCACACCGCCTACGGCGTCGGGGTGTACGGCTATTCTTCGGGGTGCGATCTTGCCAACGCCATCGAGGCGCCCGCGGCGGACGGCGTGTATTTCGAACACCTCTTCACCGTCATGCTCTCGGGGCACCGCGGCGGAGCGATCTACAACGTCATCAACGGCGCCGGCGGCAGGGTGGATGCCGATCGATTCGACCGCACCGTTGAATTTTATTACGGCGGGCAGATACAGGAAACGGGCCGCGGTTGACGGCAGCGCCTTCCGGCGCACCGTTTGCAGGCGACTGAAACTGCTGTTTCGGCCGTAAATTACATGTAAATCATATCGGGAGGAAGGCAAAAATGAAAAGAATGACGGCGATCGGCCTGTGCGTCATATTGCTGTTTGCGGCGGCGCTGCCCTTGCTGGCGGCGTGCGATCCGCAGGAAGTACCGGAGTGGGACGCGAAGGCGGAATTGACGGCGGCGGGCGTCGAACTGACGTTTGACGTGGTCGAGGGCGCGGAGGAGTACAGGATATACCACAGCCCGAGCCGGTACGGGGAATATGAATTGGTGAGCACGCAGAAAGAACCGACGTATACGCATGAGGACGCATACGGTTATTTCCGCGCGGAGGCGGTCAGGGAGGGGCAGGTCGTCCACACCGAACGCCTCTCCTGGGAGACGGAGACCTTCGGCGAGAATATGCGCGTTTTCGCCCCGACGGACGACGCCGCGGCGGTGGAAGCCGACATTGCCGCCGCTTACGAGGCGTCGGGGCAGTTTTCCGAGGCGCGGTATGCCGCCTTCTTCAAGGCGGGCGATTACGGCGATCTCGCCCTCGAAATACGCTATTACATGACCGTCGGCGGCTTGGGGGCGCAGCCGGGGGACGTACGGGTCGCCTCTCTCGACGTGCCCGCGCAGCTTTCGAACGGCAACGGCACCTGCAATTTCTGGTTTGCCGCCGAAAACATGCGCGTCACGGGGGACGTCAACTGGGTCGCTTCGCAGGCGACTTCCTTCCGCCGCATGCAGGTGGACGGCGATATGCAGCTCACGGCGGGCAGCAGCAATTCCTGGGGTTCGGGCGGGTTCATCGCCGACAGCGCCGTGGCGGGCACGATCGACGCGAACGTGCAGCAGCAGTGGCTGACCCGCAATTCCGCCTGGGGCGCGTGGGAAGGCGGCGACATCAACCTCACTTTCGTCGGCTCGGCGGCGGGCAGCCCCGTGCCCGCAAAGGGCATCAACGGGCTGGACACGGTGACCGTCGAAAAGACCCCCGTCGTGCGCGAAAAGCCCTTCCTCATCTTTGACGACGGCTATTACGTCGCCGTGCCCGATATACGGAAAAACGCTGCGGGCGTTTCCTGGCAGGGGGCAAACGACGGTTATACGTATATTCCGCTCTCCGATTTCTATGTGGCGCGCGCCGACCGCGACACCGCCGCAACGCTGAACGCCGCACTTGATGCGGGCAAGCATCTCTTCTTCACCCCCGGCATTTACGACATCGCCGAACCCCTGCAGGTGAAAAAGGCGGGCACGGTGGTGCTCGGCTGCGGGCTGGCGACCCTTCGCTGCGCGGATGAAAACGGCACGGCGGTCATGCACGTTTCGGATATAGGCGGCGTCAAACGCGGCGGGCTGCTCTTCGACGCGGGCGCGCATTCGGAAAATCTCCTGCGCATAGGGGACGAAAAGACGGGCGTTTCGCACGCCGCGGATCCCATCTTTTGCAGCGACGTCTATTTCCGCATCGGCGGGGCGCGGCAATGCGCGACCTATGTGCGGCAGACCCTCGTCATCAACGCAAACGACGTGGTGGGGGACAATTTCTGGGTGTGGCGGGGGGACCACAGTTACGGCGTGGGCTGGGAATACTCCGAGTACACCGACGAGGATGGCAATTTGGTGACGAACGGCAACGTGACCGAAAACGGCGTCGTCGTCAACGGCGACAACGTCACCGTCTACGGGCTGATGGTCGAGCATTTCCACAAATACCAGACCGTCTGGAACGGCGAAAACGGCTTCGTCGCCTTCTATCAGTCCGAAACGCCCTACGAGGTGCCCGAACAGTCCGCCTGGATGAGCGAGTGGCAGGGCGTGTCCTACAACGGCTACGCAAGTTATAAGATCGCCGACGGCGTGCAGAAGCACACCGCCTACGGCATTGGGGTATATTTCGTTTCGCGCGGGGGCGTGTACGTCCTCGACCACGCGGTGGAGGCGCCCGCGAGCGGGGGCATCAGCCTGCATCACATCGCCCTCGCCCTCTTCTCGGGACCCGACGGGTCGGGCATCGCCCATTTCGTCAACGGCCACGGCGACGGGATCTTTAAGCCGTATCAGGTGCAGAAAAAGCAGATGGCTTCTTTCATCGCGGGGGAAGTTACCATGTAAAACGGGGAAAAGCCGCGCCGCCGTGCGGGCGGCGCGGCTCTCTTCCGCCGGAGTTTGCTTTACGGGAGGAGTTTTTTGATATGCAATACGCAACCATTCCCTTCGTCGGAAAGTCCGTACCGCGGCTCGTTTTCGGCACGGCGGTGCCGTACATCCAATGGGGCGGCGACTGCGACGCATTGTTCGACGCGGCACTCGCCGCGGGCGTCACCGCCTTCGACACCGCGCGCTGTTACATGCGCAGCGAAAACGTCCTGGGCGGCTGGATGGAACGGCGGGGCGTGCGCGATAAGATCGTGCTCATCACCAAGGGCGGGCTGGACGGCATGTTCGGCGTCAAACGCCTGCGCGACAAGTGCATCCGCGCCGATCTGCAGGCATCCATGTCCGCGTTAAAGACAGATTTCATCGATCTCTATTTTCTCCACCGCGACGACCCGTCCGTGCCCGCGGGGGAGATCGTGGAGAGGATGAACGCCCTCATCGCCGAGGGTAAGATCGGGGCATACGGCGCGTCCAACTGGACGCACGAACGCATCGAGGCGGCGCAGGAATACGCCTATCGGCGGGGATTGCAGCCGTTCAGCGCTTCGCAGCCCCATTTCGGACTGGCGGAAGCCGTGCGCGAACCCTGGAAGGGCTGCCTTTCGCTCACGGGCGCAAAACAGGCTGCGGCGCGGGCATGGTACGCCCGCACGGGACTGGCGGTGCTGGCGTATTCCCCTTTGGGCAGGGGCATGCTCTCGGGCAAATTCAAAAGCGGCGACGCGGCCGGCGCGAAGAAGGCGATGGACGGCGCGGCAAGGCGGGGCTTTTTGTCGGCGGAGAACATGGAGCGCCTCCGCCGCACCGAGGATATCGCCGCGCAGACGGGGTACACCGTGCCTCAACTTGCCCTTGCCTGGGCGCTCGGGTCGGAGATGAACGTGTTTGCCGTCGCGGGCACCTCGCGCGTGCAGGGGATCGAAAAGGACCTGCCCGCTCTCGAAATTTCGCTCACCCCCGCGCAGCGCGCCTACATGGATCTGAAAACGGAGAGTTTGTGACGCAAGCGGCGTCCGCCGCCAAAAGACCAAAAAAGAAAACGGCCGCTTAAAGGCTTTTAAAACTAACAGAATAAAAGATAGGCATAAACATAATTTTTACTATTTTTATATTAGTTTTAAAATTGGTTAACTAAACATATTAAAAGGACCAAGCACTAGTAAAAGTGCTTGGTCTTGTTTGAGAAATGGAAATATGTTCTAACAGTGTATTTTAATCTATTACGATTTTTTTATATAAATCATTGAATGCTTGGATAGTTTCAGGCGATTCACTTATATTTTTCATATAGGAATCCATATCCTCATATTTTATATTTGTAAAAGAATCGAAAAATCTTTTTCCTCGATATATTATTTGACTTTCAGGCAGGTAGATATTTCCCTTCATTTTTTTATTGTTAAAATAAAACAGGATAGGCTTTAATATTTTATCATTTCCTAATTCCCTTTGTAAATATGCATAGGTTTTTAATAGTTTCCTATTTATATCCACAAACTTTCCCATGTCATGATCGTCATTATATTTTATCTCAACATAATAATAAATATCTGTAGATTTATCTCTAAAGAGTATATCAACATCATGCTTGAAATAAGCAATTTTGTTTGAGGGATCCGATTCATTTTTGTTTATATTCGAAATTAAGTTATTAAAATTTTGTAACAATTCATCTTCTGTATAATTTCCTATCTGGCAATTTGTTATGTAGGAATCAATCAAAGAATCCGACTTTTTACTTAAAGCAAAACTATTGCCCGTTTTTCCTGAATATTTTCTAATTATTTCATTATTTGGATTATCTGAAATTACCTCATCCATAACTTTTTCAATAAAATTACCAAATTGAATGTTCATCGATTGTAATATCCCGCCGAAAACGCGATACTTATATGGAATAAAATGAAACTTTACAATATGCTTTTCTTTCAAGGATTTTATTTTTTCTGGCGATGAGGAATGTTTAATTAAAGATTTTATTGAATCTGTTAAAATTGTCTCAATTTTGTTCATATCCTTTTGTTTCCTTTAAATATTTTTGTCTAATTGTATCTATCAAAATCAAATGCCCATCTCTGCAAACCTCCCAATAGTCCCAACCATTTAATCGCTTGGCCTTAGATTTTTTTACTTTTGCAATCCCGGAGTGTATATCAATGGTTTCATTTATATTCTCTTGATATAGTTTGCCTTCCTTAGTTAAATAATAATAAGGCTTCCCTTGGTAATACATTTTTTCTCCAACTGTAAAATATCCATTACTTATCATTTCTTCAAAAGTTACTCTCGGTGGCTTTGTGTCATAAATAGCTTTTTCAATATTTCCGACACTTATATTTGTATTATCTAATCGTTTTTGGCCATATTCACAATAAGTCTCATCTCTTTCAATAGATAAATATCTCCTTCCCATTTTCTTCGCCATGACGGCAGTTGTCATTGTTCCACCAAATGGATCAAACACAATATCATTTATTTTGGAATTGATAGCGATTATACGATATAACAGGGTTTCTGGTTTTTGAGTTGAATGTAATTTTTGTCCATCTTTATCTTTAATTCTCTCTACGCCTTGACATAGAGGTATTTTCCATACAGAACCTAATTGTTTTCTTATACCATGAGCATAGGCTTTTTCTGATACGGTGTCGGTGTTTAATTCTTTTGCCGTCTTATAGTTAAATGTGTAAGAATCTTTTTGATCTTTTATTGCCCATATTAGAGTTTCATGTGAATTATTTAATCTTGTGCCCATAAAATTGGGAGTTGGATTTTTTTTGAACCATATTACATCGTTAATAAACCAAAACCCAAGTTCTTGCATCATAGCTCCAATAGTATAAATACATTGCATTCCTCCTATCACCCAGATTGAACCGTTTTTCTTTAAAATTCGTTTGCATTGAGAAAGCCATTCTTTTGTGAATTTTTTATAATCTTCAATAGAAGAAAATTTATCCCATTCATCATCACATCCGTCATATTGATTACCGTTAACTCTATGCAGAACCCCATCAACTCTTAACCAATAAGGAGGATCTGCGAAAATTAAATCAACGCATTGATCGGGCATCTTTTTCATTTCTTCTATGCAATCGCCACATATTATTCTATCAGTTTCAATATTATTCACAAGAGGACCTCCTCAATATTTATAATTTGATTATATCATAAAACTTATAAAATTTGTATTTTTTTATAAAATTTCATATAAAAATTTAATTTGACGGTTAGAGGTATGCTTATTTTGATATGAAAGGGAGTAATCCGCTCATTGGGAGATAAGCACTTGCACGTAAAAAATGCTTGACTTAAATTTTAAACGCACAATGAAACGATAAAGGTATAATAACGAGCATATATAAAATTCATGATTATATGTTGTTATATAGGAAGATTATATAGGAAGAAAAAGAGTATATTTTAAGATAAACCTTAATTTATACTCTTTTTCTTTTTAAAAAACATTAGTTTCAAAATTAGCCGCTGGAGCGGTCGTTTTTTGATATTTGCCGGGCGCATTGCTATCCGTTTATACGGTTTATTCTGTCCGTTCTTCGTCCGGGGGAACGGGCCGCGCTTCGCTGCCGTCCCGCCGTTCATCCAGATTGTACGTTTCCTGCACGACGAAGTGCGGGCGCCCCTTTACCTCTTCGTATATCTCGGCGATGTACAGGTTTTGCAGCCCCGTGTTTAGGGAGAGGATCGTCGCGGCGAGCGCCAAGGCGGGGAACAGCCAGGCGGTAAGCCCGCCGTAACCGATGCCCAGCGCCGTTAAAACGCCCAGCGCAATGAATCCCGCCAATGCCCCGACGCCCAGCACCATGCCCGCCTTCAAAGGAAAATTCAGCGGTTTTCTGCTGTTTGGTACTATGCCGCCCTGCGCCAGGCGCATCATTTTTTTTAAGGTGTACTTGGTCTTGCCCGCCGCGCGTTCGGGGCGGTCGAATTCCACGACGGTCTGCCGGAACCCCAGCCACACGACCTCGGCGCGCAGCAGGCGGGCGTGTTCGTGCAATGACAAAACGGCATCTGCCGCCTTACGGCCGAGAAGTTTGAAGTCGCCGCAGTCGAGGGGCAGATCCAGCCCCGTCGTTTTCTTCAGAAAGCGGTAATAGAGGGCGGCGGACAGCCGCTTGAACACCGTTTCCTTTGCGCGCTTTTTATGCCGCGCATGCACCACGTCATACCCTTCCTTCCATTTCTCGACCATTTCCAGCGCCACTTCCGGCGGGTCTTGCAAATCGGCGTCCATGGTGACGACCGCCTGCCCCGCTGCGTAACGCAATCCGCACAAAAGGGCGCTCTGCTGCCCGAAATTGCGGCTCAGCGATACGCCCTTCACGCGCCTGTCCGCGGCGCAGAGTTTTTCGATGACGGCGCGCGTCCCGTCCCGGCTGCCGTCGTCGACGAATATCACTTCGAACTCGCCGTCCAGCCGTTCAAATACGGGCATGGCATACTCGTAAAAGAGGGGCAGCGCCGCTTCTTCGTTGTATGCGGGGATGATAAAAGAGTATTTGATCATATCATTTTTCTCGTTTGTTCTGTTTTTCGGGCTCGTCCCGGAAGAGGAGCAGGCGTTTGGAAATATAATTATAGACCAGAACGATGCAGGTCATAACGATCTTGACTGCCCAGGCGTTCAGTTCCCAAACGCCGTTGCCCAGGTACATGCCCAAAATATGCAGGGCAAGCCCGCCCAAAGAGAGCAAGGCAAATACGATAAAGCCGTACGCCGAACGGCTCTTTCCCTTATGTTCGAACACGAAGAGGACGGACAGGACGTAGTTGACGATCAGTCCCGCCGTAAACCCGCACGCCGTGCCGGCGATGTAGGAGAAAAGAGAACCGTTCTTTGTGAACAGTGATAAAAAATTCGTGTACAGCGCGGGTTCCATGGCATATTGCACCAAAGCCATCACCAGCATGTCCACGGCCGTGGCAATGCCTCCCACGACGAGAAAACGGAAAATCTCCGTCAGCGCGGGGTATTTTCGGTGCAGTTTTGCCAGCAGCGCTCTCATGTTTTCCGCTCCTTTGTCTCTCTTTTTCAGGCGGGCTCGTCCGTTTCCTCGTCCACCTCGACGCCGATCTCTCCCGCCCGCTGCAGTTTGGAAAACTGCACGAAAAAGGCGGCGAGGAAAGCGACGACGGCGCATGCCGCGGTGACGATCCCGACGACGATCGCGTCGATCGCGCCGCTGTCCGAAACGGACAGCGAGGAAATGATCACATATTCGTGGACCTTGTACTGCGCATAGCTTTCGGCGATCAGGTTGTAGTTATCCATGACCGCCTGCATGGAAGAAACGATGCCCCCGATGCGCGCCTGCGCCTCTTCTTCCAGCGCCTGTTTTCCTTCCGTATCCGCCTGTGCGTAGGGGGAATTTTCACCGAACAGCTCCCGCATGTTTTCGAGCAGTGTTTTTTCTTCGCTGTCGCTGTTCGAGGGATACCGGAGAAGCTGCCATTCGATGTAGTCGGTCATCGTGCCCGCGCCCGATTTTTCAATGCCGTTGCTGCTGATGTATTGGCGGGTGTAGGTCAGCTCGTTGTGTAAATTTTCGAGATCGAGCAGGATGTCGTTGATGCGCATGCCGTTTTCTTCGCAATAGTAGGCGGCGAAGTCCGAACGCTCGGTGACGACGACCCCCGTTCCGGTGTAGGTCGGGGGAACGACCTGTTTCATGCCCGCCACGGTCTCCACCTCGTCGATGAGCGAGTCGATCATGGATTCCAGCGCGTCTATCTGCAGATAATACGTCAGGGCGAGCGTGGTGTCGCTCATAGAGGTAAAGGGGATGGAATAGGCGGTTTTTATTTTTTCGGTGTACCCCTGCCGGAAGGAATCGACGACGGTGTTCAGCACTTCCTTGAAGTCGTTTTCCGACATTTTCGTCTGCCGCGTGTCGAAGAAGTCAAGCGTGAAAATATAGGCACCTTCGTCGTTCGTCGTCAGGTCCAGATGGTCGTCCATATCGTCGCTCAGATCGTCCAAAGCATCGTCCGAAAGCGTTTCGGCATATTTTTCCCCCAGGATCGCGCGGATCCGGTCGCGCAGGGTGCTGCGCACGATGGGCACGTCATAGGTGTCGTCCACCTTGACGAGCGTTATCTTGTATTCGTCGTGGCGGACGAACAGGGCCACGCATCCCAGCGCGCCGCCGATCACCGCGCCCGTGATGACCACGCTCAGCAGGATGGGCAGCCAGCGCTTTTTCAGGACCGTGAAAAAGTCCGAAAAACTGTATTCTTTTACTTTTTGAAAACCTTCTTCCATACGGTTAAAACTCCTTATCGGTATGAATGCGGTCTCCCCGCACAGTATCAGTATACCCCAAAATATTCCGTTCGTCAAGCGTTTCGCCCGTAAAAAGCCCGCCGTATTGCCTTCCCGCGCTTTCGCGTTCCGACTCGGACGAATTAAGAATAAAAATTTATCGATAAAAATAGATTTATTATCGATATATCCTATTGTGCTTGCCGAAGGGGTGTGCTATAATGAATATGATAACGGTTTCGGGATTCCGACCCCGTCAATCCATTTAGAAGAAAAGAAAGGAGTTTTAGTTATGGCAAGATTCACATTACCCAGGGATATCTATCACGGGAAGGGCTCCATGGAAGTCTTAAAGACCTTCAAGGGCAAGAAAGCAATGGTCTGCGTGGGCGGCGGCTCCATGAAGAAATTCGGCTTTTTGGACAAGGCGGTCTCCTATCTGCAGGAAGCGGGCATGGAGGTCAAACTCTTCGAGGGAATCGAACCCGATCCCTCCGTCGAAACGGTCATGAAGGGCGCGCAGGCAATGCTCGATTTCGGTCCCGACTGGATCGTCGCCATCGGCGGCGGTTCGCCCATCGACGCGGCGAAAGCCATGTGGATCAAGTATGAATATCCCGATTGCACTTTCGAGGATATGTGCAAGGTGTTCGGTCTGCCCGAACTGCGCAAGAAGGCGAAATTCTGCGCCATCTCCTCCACTTCCGGCACGGCGACCGAGGTGACGGCGTTCTCCATCATCACCGACTATCACAAGGGCATCAAATATCCCATCGCGGACTTCGAGATCACCCCCGACGTCGCCATCGTCGACCCCGAACTCGCCGAAACGATGCCCAAAAAGCTCGTGGCGCACACCGGCATGGATGCCATCACGCACGCCATCGAGGCCTACGTCTCCACGGCGCACTGCGATTACACCGATCCGCTGTCCATCTTCGCCATCAAGATGATCCAGTCCGACCTCGTCGGCTCGTACAACGGCGACATGGAAAAGCGCGACAGAATGCACAACGCGCAGTGCCTCGCGGGCATGTCCTTCTCCAACGCCCTTCTCGGCATCGTGCACTCCATGGCGCACAAGACGGGCGCGGCGTTTGCCGATTACGGCGCGCACATCATCCACGGCGCCGCGAACGCCATGTACCTGCCCAAGGTCATTGCGTTCAACGCCAAGAACCCCGAAGCCAAAAAGCGTTACGGCGAGATCGCCGATTACATGGCGCTCGGCGGCAAAAACGACGACGAGAAGGTCGCGCTCCTCATCGCCTGCCTGAGAAAGATGAACGACGAACTGAACATCCCGCACTGCATCAAGAACTACGGCGCGGACAGCTATCCCTGCGAGCAGGGCTTCGTTCCCGAAAAGGTCTTCCTCGAAAGACTGCACGACATTGCGGTCAACGCCATCGGCGACGCCTGCACGGGCTCCAACCCCCGTCAGCCTTCCGTCGAAGAGATGGAAAAACTGTTGAAGTGCTGCTACTACGACACCGAGGTCGATTTCTAAATCGAAATATGCGAAAGCCGGCAAAAGTTTCTTTTGTCGGCTTTCCTGTGCTTTATAACGCCCCCGCGGGGCGAAAAAGGCAGGTTTCCGCAGCGGTTTTGCCGGACAATACTGCCGTCTTGTAAAGACTAAAAACCAATAAAAAGGAGTATAATGATGAAAGATCTATTCAGTCTGAAAGGCAAAGTTGCGCTTGTAACGGGGGCTTCCTCGGGACTCGGCGTGCAGTTCGCAAAGGCGCTGGCAAGGCAAGGGGCGGACGTCGCCATCTGCGCGCGGCGCGTGGAGAAGCTCGAACAGGTCAAAAAGGAAGTGGAAGCGCTCGGCGTAAAGTGCTACGCGCATAAGTGCGACGTGCTCAACACCGAAGAGATCCGCGAAACGGTCAAGGCGGTCGAATCGTACTTCGGCAAGATCGACATCCTCGTCAACAACGCGGGCGTCGGCGACACCGCTCCCGCCGAGGACATGACCGACGAAATGTGGCGCAAGGTCGTCGGCACCAATCTCGACGCCGTCTATTACTGCGCGCGCGAGGTCGGCAAGGTCATGATCAAGAACGGCTACGGCAAGATCGTCAACATCGGTTCTCTGCATTCCGAGGTGGTCATGAGCGACGCTTGTTGGCCGGTCGCGGCGTATGCCGCGGCGAAGGGGGGCGTCAAGATGCTCACCAAGGCGCTCGCCAGCGAATGGGCAAAGAAGGGCATCACGGTCAACGCCATCGGCCCCGCTTATTTTGACAGCGAAATGACTAACGCCATTCTGGGCAGCGGCGCATTTGACGCGGTCGCCGCGGCATATTGCCCCATGGGCCGCCCGGGCAAAGAGGGCGAGCTGGACGGCGCGCTCATCTATTTTGCCTCCGACGCTTCTTCCTACACCACCGGACAGCTCCTGTGCGTGGACGGCGGCTGGACGACCATCTGAAAAAGGGCTCTATCATATCGGGAAAATGACGGGGAAAGGCAAATTCGTGCCGCCCATGCCCGTACGGCACGGGAATCCCGAATTGAAGATCGCCGGAATGTATGACACTTGAATTATTTTATAAGGAGTAAAAATCAATGAAAGGATTCGCAATGCTGAAAATCGGTTCGACCGGCTGGGTCGAAAAGGACATGCCCGCGTGCGGGCCGCTCGACGCCATCTGCAAGCCCATCGCGCTTGCGCCCTGCACGTCGGACGTGCACACCGTCTGGGCGGGTGCCATCGGCGACAGGCACAACATGATCCTCGGGCACGAGGCGGTGGGCGAGGTCGTCGAGGTGGGCGGCCTCGTCAAGGACTTCAAACCGGGCGACAAGGTGCTCGTTTCCGCCATCACGCCCGATTGGAGCTCGTTCGCCGCGCAGGAGGGCTACTCCATGCACAGCGGCGGTATGCTGGCGGGCTGGAAGTTCTCCAACTTCAAAGACGGCGTGTTCGGAGAATACTTCCACGTCAACGACGCGGACGGGAATCTGGCGCACCTGCCCGAAGGCATGGACCTCGGCGCCGCCTGCATGATCAGCGACATGGTGCCCACGGGCTTCCACGGCGCCGAACTTGCCGGCATCGAGTTCGGCGATAACGTCGCGGTCATCGGCATCGGCCCCGTGGGGCTCATGTCCGTCGCGGCGTCCGCCATCCGCGGCGCGGCAAACATCTATGCCGTCGGTTCGCGCAAGAACTGCGCCGACCTCGCCCTCGAGTTCGGCGCGACCCGCATCGTCAACTACCGCGAAGGGGACATCGTGGAGCAGATCCTCGACCTCAACCACGGCCCCGTAGACAAGATCATCGTCGCGGGTGGGGACAACGATACGTTCGACCAGGCGATCCGCATGCTCAAAGCGGGCGGCAGGATCGGCAACGTCAATTATCTTGGCGAGGGCGACTACGTCAAGATCCCGCGCGCCGAATGGGGCTGCGGCATGGGGCACAAACTGATCACCGGCGGCCTGATGCCCGGCGGCCGCGCGCGTTCCGAAAAGCTGGCGCGCCTGGTGACCACGGGGCGCATCCATCCCGAAAAGCTCATCACCCACACTTTCCACGGCCTGGAAAACGTCGAGCCCGCGCTCATGCTCATGAAGGATAAGCCCCGCGACCTCATCAAGCCGCTGGTGCTCATCGACTGAACAAGGCGGGGTCTCGTTCCCGTTCTTGCCGTATAAAAGTTAAAAATATCCCGTTCAAAGCCGAACGGGATATTTTTTATCGCTGTGTGTCAATGAACCCGAGCGAAATGAGAATGGCCTTGTTGACCAGGCTCATGGTGTCGTCGGGCAATTCGCCGATGCGCTCTTTCAGCCGCTTTTTGTCCAGCGTGCGTATCTGTTCGAGCAATATCACGCTGTCCTTTGCCAGCCCGAAGGAGGACGGCAGTTCGATGTGCGTGGGCAGTTTGGCTTTGTGCTGTTTGCTGGTGACCGCCGCCGCGATGATCGTGGGGGAATAGCGGTTGCCCACGTCGTTCTGCACGACCAGCACGGGGCGCACGCCGCCCTGCTCGCTGCCGACCACGGGCGACAGATCGGCGTAATAGAGTTCTCCTCTCTTGATGTTCATGGTTTTCCGCCTCTCTTCTTTTGCAATACGCCCTCTCTCCATTATATGTAAAAAGCGGGCATATTGCGCATTCCGTACATCAGTATTGCCCGCTCTGCGCCGTTTTATACCTTTTTTGCCGCTTTGCGGCGGTTTCATGCCGCCCCGCGCCGCCCGCGGGGAGAGAGAAAAACGTGGAAAAAATCAAGCGCCGCGTCAGAGATGTTTTTCCGGTTGAACGCGGGCATGCCCTTATCCGAAACGGAATAAATGAAAATCCGCCCGCGGCGGAACGCCGCGGACGGTAAAAGTTTTTTCAGCAATAAGGGGGTGTTTGTCGGGACAATGGGATCATACGGTATATTTTTGCAGCGCGTCGGCGGATTCGATCTCGGCTTTCTTGGCCTCGTATCCCGCCTTGCCCAGCAGGGCGAAGGTCGCCTTTTTACCGTTCTCCACGCCCGGCTGGTTGAAGGTGTCGATGTTCAGCATCGCGCCCGTATACGCCGTCTGCAGTTCGAGGTAGAACAGAAGTTCCCCGAGCGTGAAGGCGTTCAGTTCGGGCAGCGTCACGGTGTAGTTCATCCTGCCCGCCTGCATCAGTGCGAACGCCGTCGCCTTGTTCTCCGCCTGAATGAGTTCTTCCATCGTGTGCCCGCCCAAAAATCCCACGTCGGGAATGTCCTTGCAACCGCGGGGAATGGGCGTTTCGTATTTATACTTGCCGACGGAAAGGAAGGTGATGACCTTGTCATACGGCCCTTCGGCGTAGAGCTGCACCTGCGAGTGCTGGTCGGTCACGCCCAGTGCCTTGACGGGGGTCTGCCCCACGTTGCAGTCCTTGCCGTCGAGCGTCTTGTTCTTGCCCAGCGATTCCGCCCAGAGCTGCGCGTACCAATCGGCGAGGTATTTCAGGTTATCCGAATAGGGCATCATCACGCCGATGTTCTTGCCGTCCTGCATGGCGGCAAACTGCAGCGCCGCCGAAAGCAAAGCGGGGTTTTTGTACATGTTTTTCTGTTTGCACAGTTTATCCATGTACGCCGCGCCGTCGAGAAGGAGGGAGATGTCGATGCCCAGCACCGCCGCGGGCAGAAGTCCCACGGGGCAGAGTTCGGAGAACCTTCCGCCCACGCCGTCGGGCAGGACGTAACTCTTCACGCCGCCCAGTGCCTGCGAAATTTTGACGAGGTTGCCCTTCTTCGCGTCGGTGGTGAAGATGAGGTTGTTTTTGACGTCGACGCCCGCCTTTTCGAGCAGGTCGCTGACGATGAGGTACTGCGCCATGGTTTCGCTGGTCGCGCCCGATTTGGAAATGACGTTGAAGCACGTCTTTTTGGGGTCGATGACGTCCAGCAGGTCGTGCATGCGGACGGGGTCCACGTTGTCCTCCACGAAGAACTTGGGGCCCTTGCGCACTTTGTCGGGCAGGTCGTTGTAGTGCAAATGACAGAGGGCGGTGAACGCCATGATGGGGCCGAGCGCGCTGCCGCCGATGCCGAGAACGACGAAATATTTGAATTCCTTGCGGATCTTTCTGGCGGTCGCCTTGATGTCCGCCACGATCTCTTTCTGGTTGTAGGGCAGTTCCGTCCAGCCCATATAGAGTTCGTCCTTGCCTCTGTTGTCCGCGACGAACTGCCAGGCCTGTTTTGCCCGGGCGGCATAGCCCGCCAACCGCTTGTCGGTGAAGCCTCTCTCGCCCAGAGCAGAGGACATCATGTTGGTGTAGTCGACGGTCAGCCGCATGCTCTCGCAATAAGCCTTGTTCTTCATTTGAAACCTCCGATATAATAAAACTTCGTTTTTCCTTCCCTATTGTATATCAATCCGTTCTGTATGTCAAATAGATTTTATCCCTTTGACGGACAGTTTTTTTTGCGTTTTTCCCTCTTTTTGCCCGAAAAACAGCCTGTGTGCGCCCGCGATCCGCAGGAGCAGCGCCTGTAAGGCGAGCATCGCCGCCGCCGCGATCGCGATGGCAAGCCACGCGCCCGCCGCCTCTTGGAGCAGGGGGTAGACGAGCAGCCCCAGCCCCGCTTCGGGCAGGGTGATCGCCGCTATTTTCAGGCAGAACCCGAGATAAGCGGGCTTGCGCACGCACTTTTTGTGCAGCAGCCGCAGGTTCAGAACGCAGCAGATCAGGTGATCCAGGAACTGTCCCAGACACAGCCCGTAAATGCCGATATAGGGGGGCAGGAACCACACGCAGGCGAGCATCGCCGCCGCGCCGAAAAAGAAGTTGACGAGGGTGTGCCGCTCGCATCCGAGGGAATTGAGCATGCTCGTCGTGATCATGGAGAGCGCCATCGGCAGGAGCATGACGCAGCAGTTGCGTATGATCTCGCCGCTCCGTGCGGAATCGAAAAGTAACATGCCCATGTCCGCGCCGAACACGAAAAAGAGGGGGATCAGCGTACAGGCGATGAGCACGGTGATCTTCAGCGCCTTTTCGATGTCGCTTTTCAGCTTTTCGTGCCGGTTGCGGTAAAAACTGTCCGAAAGTTCGGGCGTCAAAACGAGCGCGATGGAGCCGATGATCGTCGAGGGCATATACAAAACGGGGATAGCCATGCCCAAAACGACGCCGTATTCCGACATGGCTTCCGCCGAGGTCATGCCGCCCAGAATGAGGCGCACGGGCAGCAACACGGAGATGAGCGAATTGATGAGCGAGGTGGAGGTGCGCATCGCCGTGATGGGCATGGCGGAGGAGAGAAGGGGTTTGAACTGCCCGTGCGGGTTGACGAACTTTCCGCCCTTGAAAAAGAAGTAGATCATGGCGATGGTGAAGGAGGTGATATAGGAGATCACCACGGCGAACGCCGCCCGCCGTGCGCCGTCCAGCACGTCCGTCATGTGCACGACGAGCAGCGAGCCGACGGCGATCATCACCGCCTCTTCGATGAATTCGATGATCGAATAGGCGAGAAACTGCTTGTTTCCCCAGAAACTTCCGCGCACGACGGCGTAGACCGACGTGAACACGAACCCGTAGAGCATGATGAGAAAGACCTGCGTGCACCGCTCGTCCGAAAACAGAAAATCCAGGCGGTCACCCAGCAGCCACAGGGCGAGAAAGACGGGCACGGCAAAGGCGAGGGTCACGCACACGGCGGCGGTGACCGTCTGCCGTTCCGCCTGCGGGTTCTGTCTCGCGCGGTATTTGGAGATGAGGCGGGAAACGGTGATGGGTATGCCCGAGGAGGTCGCCGTAACGAACACGGCGAACACGGAGAGGGCGAGCTGATAGATGCCCATGCCCTCCGACCCGATGGTGCGCGAGAGGATGATGCGGTACAAGAAACCGAGTGCGCGCTCGCATATCGAGAGGACGGTCACCGTCGTCGCCATTTTGATCAGGGTGTTTTTGCTCATGCTCTATTTTACGGATGGAAGTGCTTTTTTATGCCGGCGCGCAATATATTAGAATATGCAGAAATTACAGTTTTTGCCAACCGACGTCTATGTGGTGCGGGAGGGGGACGATATAGAGCGCGTCGCCCGCGCGGCAAACGTCTCGCCCCTCGCGCTCTGCAAATGCAACGCCCTTCCTTCCTTTTCCGCCCTGTGCCCGGGCATGCTCCTCGTCTTGCCGCCTTCCGGCAATCTCTATACCGTGCAGCCGGGGGACGATATGGTCACCCTCTGCGGCAGCAAGGAGCGCTTTATCGCCCTCAACGGCACGGCGGCGTTCTATCCCGGGCAAAAGGTGCGCATATAGCGCGGGCATGCCCCGCTTCTTTTGCCGTAATATGCGGGCATGGTATCGCTTATATGCGCGAAAAGACATATGCGCCCCGCCGCAGGGGAAGGGAAAATCGCCGGAGATCGCCCCGCATGGGGCGCTTTTCATCTGTGCGGCGGCGCATGCGTTCGGTTTTGCGGGCGGCTCCCTGCGGCAAACGGGGGCATTTTGCTTGCCACGGGCGGAAAAATCTGCTATAATGCGGGTATGGACAAGAATCAGTTTACGGACAGAGTGCGTATCGTCATCCGCGCGGGTGACGGCGGGGACGGCATGAACTCCTTCAAATCGTTCAAAGGCAAGCCGGCCTGCGGCCCCGACGGCGGTGACGGCGGTGACGGCGGCAGTGTCTTTTTCGTCGGCGACAAGGACATGACCGATCTGCTGCAATACCGTTTCGCCTCTCACTTTTCGGCGGAAAACGGCGAGCGGGGGGGCACCAACCGCTGCACGGGCAAGAACGGCGCGGACGTCGTTTTGAAAGTGCCCTGCGGCACCGTCATCCGCGATTTTGACTCGGGCAAGATCATCGCCGACGTCTTTTCGGACGGCGAAACGGTCAAGATCGCCGAAGGGGGACGGGGCGGCAAGGGCAACGTCCGTTTCACCACGGCGCGGCGGCACGCTCCGCACTTCGCGCAGAAGGGGCAGAAAGTCCGGCCGCACGACGTCATTCTGGAAATGAAAATGATCGCCGACGTGGGCATCGTGGGCTTTCCCAACGTGGGCAAGAGCACGCTTTTATCCCGCCTTTCGGCGGCGCGGCCCAAGATCGCCAACTATCACTTCACCACCCTTTCGCCCAATCTCGGCGTGGTGAAATATTACGACCGTTCCTTCGTCGCGGCGGACATTCCGGGGCTCATCGAGGGCGCGGCGGACGGCGCGGGGCTGGGACATGATTTTCTCCGCCACATCGAGCGCACGCGCATGATCCTGCACGTCGTGGACGTTTCGGGCAGCGAAGGGCGGGATCCTGCGGAGGACTTTCGGAAGATCAACGCCGAGCTCGCCGCATACAGCCCGAAACTCGCTTCGCTGCCGCAGATCGTTGTCTGCAACAAGTGCGACCTGCCGCAGGCGGCGGAAAATCTCCAAAAATTCCGCGCGGCATACGGTGGAACGTACAAAATTTACGCCCTTTCGGCGGTTTCGGACAAGCATTTCGACGACTTGCTGCGCGGCGTGTTCGCCGTTCTGGACACCCTTCCGCCCGTCGAACCCGTCCGCCCCGAGGAGGAGTTCGTGTACACCGACCGTCCCGACGCCGACCATTTCGAAGTGGAAAAGCTGGACGCGCACGTCTATGAAGTCACGGGCGGGCTGGTCGAAATGCTCAGCCGCAACGTGGAGCTGAACGACGCCGCTTCCATGGCGTATTTCCAGCGCACCCTGCGCACGCGCGGCGTCATCAAGGCTCTCGAGGGCGCGGGCTGCGGCGAAGGGGATACCGTCATCGTGGGCGACGTGGAGTTCGACTTCGTGCCCTGACCATCGCCGCAGGTCCTGCGGCAATTACGGTCCATAATTTTTACGGGAGAAAATGAAACAAAATGGAAAGAGATATACGCGCATTTTTTTACGACTATAAATACTACCTGTTCCCCGAGGACTGCCCTTCTTTGGCGGACCTGAAGGAGCGGGGCTTTTTATCCGTGCGGCGGCTGAAAGAGGAGTTCTGTATGGCGCCCGATTTCGTGTACGAGAGCATCGCCGAGGAAGATCTGGAGATCGAGGATCCCGCCCGCGTGTTCGAGGTGTCCGTCAACCTGTATTCCCGCGCGGAGTACGACGAAATTCTGGGACGGCAGGTAAAGCTGCGCTGCCCGGGTTGCGAGCGGTACGAGGACGACGGTACACCCGACCTGAACGGGCATCACCGCGAAATGTCGCTCGAAGGCGTGTGCTACGAACGGGAGGGGAAAGACGAAAAATGGCCGTTCTCCCGCTGTGCCGAAGTGTTCTGGGCGCGCATTGCCGGGCGTCTGGGCGAACTTGCCGCCTGCATCGACCGCAACAAGCAGAAAAAACTCAACAAGATTTTCAACGAAGAGCTCACGCACATTTATTTTGCCCTGCGCGTGTACGGCGTGCGGACAAACGGTACATACCGTCTCTACCTGTCCGCCGGCGCGGAAACGACTTCGCTCGGCATGAATATCGTCGGGTTCCTCGCGGCGGTGGCGGGGTTGGACGACTCTCCCGTGCGCGCATGCGGCTGGGAGGTCTTTCCCTTCCTGCCCGCGGGCGTTAAGGAATCGCCCCTGAAAACCAAGCGCATTTCCTTTTACACGGCGCCCACCGAAAACCCCGCCATGGTCGTCGTACGCATCTGCCACCCGAAGGCGGCAAAACTCTCGCAAAAGAAGCGCGAAGAGATCATGGCGGACGTCAACGACCACCTCGCCGCCTGCCTCGGCGAAAACGTGACGGGCAGCGTCGTCGCGGGGTATGAAGTCGTGTGGGACAACGAAGAGAAGATGACCATGTCCGCGTTGAAGGACAAATTGACGAAGCAGTATGACGACCTGCGCGCCCGCGCGGCGGACGAGGAGGGCAACCTTCCGTATCCGCCCTCGTACGGCTTTTCGCGGGACGAAGGGGAAGAGGGAGATGCCGTTTCGGCGGCGGAAACAAGCGCGGACGAAGCGGCGTTCGACCTCTTGCCCTATCACGCCGCCCGCGTCGAGTGCATGACGTCGGTGCCCGAACTCACCATGCTGTCTTTGAAGGACGCGACCGAGGGCGACCTCTGGTGGAACCGCCTTTTCGGGCTGGAATATGTCTACCTCTATGTTCCCCGCCAGATCGACGACCCCGAAAATCCCATGCAGACCTTGCAGTGGTATATGAGCAACATGAAATCGGTGCCCGAACCGCTGCGCGACCCTTCCGACACGGGTCTGAGCGCGCTCGGTTTCGGTGTCTCCGACTGCGCCGGGCGCGGGTTCATTTTGGAAATGTTGGTTTTTGAGGAAAAGAAGTTTTTCCGAACGCTGCGCATTCTCGCCCCCGTGCTGCGCGCCTACGATGCCAGGGCGGTCGTCGTCGGCAGCGGCGGCGTACAGGTCTATGCCTGCGGCTACACGTTCACGCCCGTGGAAGGGCGGGCGCGGAAGGCAACTACGGACGGAGCGCGATAAAGGAGAGAAAGGATATATGTTTACGAGCAAAGAAAGAAGTCACCTCAAATCGCTGGCGGCGAACCTGCAGCCCGTCATGCAGGTGGGCAAGGAGGGAGTCGGGGAAAACCTGATAAAGTCCCTGTCCGACGCGCTGGAAGCGCGCGAACTCATCAAGATCACCATTTTGGAGAGCGCGACGGACGTCCCGCGCGCGCTGGCGGATGAGATCGCCGCGCGGCTGCACGCCGAAGTGGTCATCGTCATGGGCCGGAAAGCCGTGCTCTACCGCCGCTCTTCCCGCGACGGTATCAGACACATCGAATACTGAACTGCGGGGCATGCCCCGCAGGAAGGGGCGATAACTTGGGATTTCCAAGGGACGATGGTCTCTGGGACCGGAGCGCAGAGGGCGGAGCCCTTTGCGGATGAAAACCCTTCCGAAAACGGAACAAAGTTCCGCGATCACCGCCCGAACGGGCGGTAACCCGGGATTCCAAAGGGGGTGCTCCCCCCCCTT
Source organism: Clostridia bacterium (assembly GCA_017886575.1). Taxonomy (GTDB): domain Bacteria; phylum Bacillota; class Clostridia; order Christensenellales; family Borkfalkiaceae; genus RGIG4074. The sequence continues at coordinate 8,506 of JAGHJP010000001.1, read as the reverse complement.
TGGCAAGGGTGCGGGAACGGCGTTCCCGTATAACGTTCCCGTGTAAAAAGCCTATCGTAAGCGGAGCGTCGCTCCGCGTTTATCGCCCATGGGGCGATGACGGCGCAAGGCGCAGCCTTGCTTATAGGGTTCAATGTATAAGGGGCGCTGCCCCTTATAAACCCCGCCAAAGGAGCATCGCTCCTTTAGAAACCTCGGTCGCGCAAGGCAAAGCCTTGCTTACGGAGTTCGCTTTTTAAGGGGTTTCACCCCTTTGACCCCATTCAAGGGACAATGTCCCTTGAAAATCCCATGTTGCGCAAGGCAAAGCCTTGCTTGTAAGAGTACGAAAAAAAACGGCTTTCGTCGGAAAGCCGTTTTTTTGTTGCCTTTATTGTCATTTCACTTTCACGTTCACGCCGCGGCTGCGGAGAAGGGTCAAAAGGTCGGCTTCCGTCCCCAAGGTAAAGGTGCGGCGGTCGACGATCCACGCCGCCGCGCCGAAACGGACGACGAGGAAATGCTTGCGCGACGTCACTTTGTCGATCTGCGCGTAGCCGATGAACTGTTCGCCCGTCTTGCCGTTTGCGTCGTGCATGTACTGCGTTATGCCCCGCTCATCGCAGATATACAGGGCGCGCGTGCTGTCCGTGAAAAGTTTGCCGCGCGTGTAAACGCCGTAGTACAGCCCGAGATACACTCCGCCGCACGCGGCAAAGACGATGCCGCACCATAAAAACAGCATGTCGGCGGCATTCGGGGCAAATGCCATCAACAACACTTCCAGCAGAATGAGCAGCGCGCCGCAGGCAAGGATGATGAAGCCCGCCAGGCGGATGGGCGAATAGAACTCTTTCATGGTCGCCGGGGTCATGGGGGTGTCGTTGCGGACGAGGGGCGCCGTCGCAGCCGCGTTGTCCGCCGCGCTTTCCGCATGTACGGCATCGCTGCCATTTGCGGGCATGGGCGGCTCCTGCGGGGCGGTCACCCGCATTTCCGTCTGCGCTTCGCCGTCTCCCGCCGCCGGGGCGGCAGGTTGCACCTCTTCCGCCGCGCGCGAAAAATACACGCCGCAGGCGGTGCAGAATTTTGCGTCGTCGTCATTGAAGGCATGACAGGTGGGACATTCTTTCATAAATTCCTCCTTGGATAGTATAATATGATCCGCCGCTGCGTCTGTTGCAGACGGTCGGGGAAGTTTCTGTGTCTAAATTTAAATTTCTGCAGGGACTGAACGCGCGGTCATCTGACTTTCACGTTGACGCCGCGGTTGCGGAGGAGAGCCAAAAAGTCGGCCTCCGTCCCCTGGGTGAAGGCGTTGCGGTAGGGGAGCAGCACGCCCGATTGTATGTGCAGGACCAGGAGGTTTTTCCGCGCCGTTACCTTTTGTATCTGTCCGTAGGGGATGAGGTATTCGCCGAGTTTCCCGTTTTCGTCGTAGGTGTACTGCCGCAGCCCCTCTTCGTCGCAGACATACCGGACGCGCTTTCCGTCAAAAAAGAGGTCGTTCCGCAGGTAATAGCCGTAGTACATGCCGAGGTACAAGCCGCCGCCCAGGAGCCAGACGATGCCGATCACGAAAAAGAGAAGGTCGGCGCTTTCCCCCGCCGCCAGGGAAAAGACGAGGTCCGCAAGCAGGACGACCGCGCCGACGGCGGCGACAAAGATCCCCGCCCATTTGATGGGCATGTAAAATTCTTGCAGCGTCGCGGGTGTCATGGGGGAATCGTTGCAGATGCCGAAGGAGGAAGGGGTTTCGCCGGTGGCCGCCGCGCTTTCCGCATGTACGGCATTCCCGCCGTTTGCGGGCATGGGCAGCTCCTGCGGGGCGGTCACCCCCATTTCTGTCTGCGCTTCGTCGTCTCCCGCCGGGGCGGCAGGCTGCGGTTCGTCCGCCGCCGCGCGCGAAAAATACACGCCGCAGGCGGTGCAGAATTTTGCGTCGTCGTCATTGAAGGCATGACAGGCGGGACATTCTTTCATAAAATTCTCCTTATCTTTGTCTGAATGCATTGGTCGCGCATGCGCGTTTGACCGCTATCAGTATACTATAAGCGCCCCGCGTTGTCAATCCCCGTTTTTTTGCGCCTGTAAAAATATTTGTGCGGCGGTGCATGAAATTCATGCGCCGTCATGCTTTTCGTTCATCCCGATGAGGTGAGAATAGTTTTTGCGCAGGATGAAAAAGAGGATGTACCAAACCGTCAGACCGATCAGCAGACATATGGGCATCACGGATTCGATCGGATGCAGGGAAAGCGTGAGCATGATCAGAAAAATCAGCAACCCGGCGAGTGCCAGGACGGCAAGCGTGAACAGAAAGAAAATTACGGAGGAAACAGTTCTTGCTCTTTTCACCGTCAGCCGCCAAGCGATTGCAAGAATTACAAAGCCGAGCGGGATCAAGAGGAAAAGAAGCATGTCGAGAATTGGATCGCTGTTGTCGCCGATTCCGCTGAAAATTCCTCTGAACAGGTAAATTATAAATCCGATCAGCGCGCCAATGAAAACGATTCCCGTAACAATCCACGCGACCGAAAGCCGTTTCATTCTGTAAAAATCGTTTTTCATCGCAGAATACCCCTCGCTAAAAATCTGACCGAAAAACGGGCGGAACGCGGTCCGTGCGCCGCCCCGCATATGTTTCCGACGGTATAGTATCACATTCTGCGGCAAATGTCAATACGGATATGAAAAGCAAAGACAAAAAATGATAAAAATTAAAACACTGGAAGGAATGCCAGCCGCGGCTTCAACTTTTTTGCCCGCGGGCGTTTAGAAAATGCGGGAGGGGTTTACATTAAATAGGTAAATAAAAAAACGACGGGAGAGTGTGTCAATTATGGAACCCAACGAAAAAGAAGAACTCGAAAACACCGCGCCGGCGGAAGAAGCGCAAACGGCGGAAACGCAGGCGGAAGCCGAAGCGAAAGAGGAGCCGAAGGAGCCTTCCGAACTCGAAAAGGCGGTCGCGCTGGCGGAGGACTATAAGCGCAAGTGGTATGCCGTCACGGCGGAATACGACAATTACCGCAAGCGGATGGCGTCGACGGCGACCCAGAAATATGCCGAGGGTCGCGCGGACGTCGTGGTCAAACTCTTCCCCGTCGGGGACAACATCGACCGCGCCCTCGCCGTCTGCAACGACGAAAACATGAAGAAGGGCCTCGAAATGGTCAAGGCGAGTTTTGACAAACTCCTTTCGGAAGAGGGCATCGAGGGCTTCGATCCCACGGGCGAGGCGTTCGATTCCATGACGTCGACGGCGATCGCCGCTCAGCCCGCCGAAGAGGGCGAGGAAGCGGGCGTCGTCAAGCAGACCTTCCTGAAGGGGTACAAAAAGAACGGAAAGATATTGCGCTTTGCGCAGGTCGTCGTCACGCGATAAGGCGGGCGCGGGCGGAAAGCGGGCGTCGCCGCGGAAAAATAATTCAGAAAATTTGCAAAATCCTGTTTAGACGGCGGGGAATGCGTGTAAATTATAAAATGTAAAAAATATTCCATCCAATCGAGGAGGCTGAGCATTATGGCAAAAGTAATCGGTATTGATTTAGGTACGACCAATTCCTGCGTGGCGGTCATGGAGGGCGGCGAACCCGTCGTCATCCCCAACGCCGAGGGGGACAGGACGACGCCTTCCGTCGTTTCCTTCCAGAAGGACGGCAGCCGTATCGTCGGTAAGATAGCCAAAAACCAGATCGTCGCCAATCCCGAGCGCACGGTCTATTCCATCAAACGCCACATGGGCGAAAATTATCACGTGGACATCGACGGCAAGCAATATTCGCCCCAGGAGATCTCCGCGATGATCCTCTCCAAACTGAAAGCGGACGCGGAGGCGTACATCGGTTCGCCCGTCAAGGACGCCGTCATCACCTGCCCCGCTTACTTCAACGACTCCCAGCGCCAGGCGACCAAGGACGCCGGCAGGATCGCGGGGCTCAACGTCCTGCGCGTCATCAACGAGCCGACGGCGGCGGCGCTCGCCTACGGGCTGGATAAGGAAAAGGAAAACGCCAAAGTCATGATCTACGACCTCGGCGGCGGTACGTTCGATGTCTCCATTCTCGAGATCTCGGACGGCGTGTTCGAAGTCAAGTCCACCAACGGCGACACCCACCTCGGCGGCGACGACTGGGACAACAAGATCATTCAGTATCTGATTGACCAGTTCAAATCCAAAGAGGGCATCGACCTCTCCAAGGACAAGATGGCGATGCAGCGTTTGAAGGAAGCTGCCGAAAAGGCGAAGATCGAGCTCTCCGGCATGACTTCCACCAACATCAACCTGCCCTACATCAGCGTGGGCGCGGACGGGCCGAAACACCTCGACGAAACGCTGACCCGTCAGAAGTTCGAAACCATGACGGCCGATCTTCTCGACCGCACGGTCATCCCCATGCGCAAGGCGCTCGAGGACGCGGGGCTCAAATATTCCGACCTCTCCAAGGTCATTCTCGTCGGCGGTTCCACCCGTATGCCCGCCGTCATCGCCAAGGTGCAGCAGGAAACGGGCAAGAAGCCCTTCCAGGGCATCAACCCCGACGAATGCGTCGCCATCGGCGCGGCCGTGCAGGGCGGCGTTCTGACCGGCGAGGTCAAGGACGTGCTGCTGCTCGACGTCACGCCGCTGTCCCTCGGCATCGAGACCCTGGGCGGTGTGTTCACCAAGATCATCGACAGAAACACCACCATCCCCGTCAAGAAGAGCCAGATCTTCTCCACGGCGGCGGATAACCAGACCAGCGTGGACATTCACGTCCTGCAGGGCGAGCGGGAGTTCTGCCGCGACAACAAGACGCTCGGCAACTTCATGCTCACCGGCATCGCGCCCGCGCCGCGCGGCATTCCGCAGATCGAAGTCACCTTCGACATCGACGCCAACGGCATCGTGCACGTGACCGCCATGGATAAGGGCACGGGCAAGTCCACGGACATCACCATCCAGAACTCCACCAATCTCTCCGAAGAGGAGATCGACAAGGCCGTCAAGGACGCCGAACGCTTCGCCGAAGAGGATAAGAAGCGCAAACAGCAGGTCGAGAACAAGAACAAACTCGACGGCGCCATCTTCTCGGTCGAACAGACCTTGAAGAACGCGGGCGACAAACTGACCGAGGACGACAAGTCCGCCGTGCAGTCCGCCATCGACGCGGCGAAAGCCGAGCTCGACAGCGGCGACGACGGCAGGATCACCGCGGCGTACGACACCCTGATGAACGCCGTGCAGCCGGTGTTCGCCAAACTCTATCAGCAGGCGGGCGGCGCAGCCGGACCGGACGCGGGGGCGAACCCCGGCGCGGGCGACGAGGAGTTCCATCAGTAATCGATCCCGCCCCGCGGGGGCGGCAAGTGAACAGTTTTGCAAAATTACCCAAATGGAACGGCGTTTGGGTAATTTTGTAAGTTAGAGAAAAAAATCCGCCGATGCCCGAAAGGGTAAAAAGCAGCCGTCCATGCCCGCGCCCGGCGGGTATGGGCGCGGGCGGAAGGCAGAGGGGATACGGAAAAAGAAAGGATCGCGGAAAAGTCCTTTGCCGCGGGCATGGCGCCCGCGCAATGTCCGTTTATCAAAAACGGGCGGCGGATCTTTGCGCGGACGGGATAGGTGCATTATGGCAGAGAAAAAGAATTATTACGATATTTTGGGTGTGTCCAAGACGGCGACCGAGGACGAGATCAAGGCGGCTTACCGCAAAAAGGTCAAGGAATACCATCCCGACCTGCACCCGAACGACAAGGACGCGGCGGAAAAATTCAAGGAGATCAACGAGGCGAACGAAACGCTTTCCGACAAGCAAAAGCGCGCCGCGTACGACTACGAACTCGAGCATCCCGGCATGGGCGGCGCGGGCGGCGGGTTCTCCGGCAGGGGATTCAGCGGTTTCGGCGGCGGGTTCGAGGATATCTTCTCCTCCTTCTTCGGCGGGGGCATGGGGGGCTCGTCCTCCCGTCCCGAGGAAAACGTCGGCGAGGACATCAAGCTGCAGATGACGTTGAGCTTCATGGACGCCGCCAAGGGCTGCGCGCGGGAAGTCAGTTTTTACCGCAACAAACCCTGCGCCGCCTGCAAGGGAACGGGCGCCAAGAACGGCACGGCGTACACCACCTGTTCGCGCTGCGGGGGGCAGGGGCGCGTGCGCGTCAGCCAGGACACCATGTTCGGCAGAACGATCCGCGTGACGACCTGTCCCGACTGCAACGGCACGGGCAAAAAGATCACCGAAAAGTGCCCCGTCTGCAAGGGCAAGGGTTACACCCGCGAAGCGGAAAAGTTTTCCGTCAATATCCCCGCGGGCGCGGACAACGACAGTTATATCTTGAAGCGCGGCATGGGGCATGCCTCTCCCACGGGCGGGCCGTCGGGCGACCTGTACATCATCTTCCGCGTCGAGCCGCACAAACTCTTCCAGCGCAAGGGCATGGATCTCTATGTCGACCTGCCCGTACCCTATGCCACGGCGGCGCTCGGCGGCGCCGTGCGCGTTCCCGACCTGAACGATTCCTTCCTCTACAACATTCCCGAGGGCACGCAGAACGGCACGGTGTTCACTATCCGCGGCAAGGGCATCGCCTCGCGCCAGGGAACGGGCAACCTGTATGCACGCGTGTTCGTGGAAGTGCCCACCCGGCTGACCAAAGAGCAGCGGGCGGCGATCGAAAATTCGCGCGTCGACGACGTGCGGCAGTACCCCCGCGCCAAGCGCTATTCGGACAATATGGAGGCGCTCTACGGCAAAAAACCCTATTGAACGGGCGAAAGAGACGGAAAAAAGTTTTGTTTTCCGCCTCTTTTTTTATTGACGAAAGGCGAGAAATATAGTAAAATAAAAAGACGGTGCACGGGGAACGGACATCGCCGCGCACGGAATAGACCTTGCATGCCTCAGGTGGCATGCGGAATAAGACCGTGAGGTAAAAAAGAGTATGGCTAAATACGAAATGCTCGTCATGCTGAACAACGAGTCCGAAGACGCCGTCAAGGAGGCGACCCTCGCCAAATTGGAAGGCGTCGTCACCGCGAAGGGCGGCACCGTTGTTTCCACGGACAAGTGGGGCACGAAGAAACTTGCGTATCCCGTCAACTTCAAGAAAGAGGCGTACTATGCGCTGATGACGTTTGAAGGCGAAGGGGATATCTGCGCGGAACTCGTGCGCGTCAGCGGCATCGACGCGGAAGTCATGAGACAGACCATCGTCAAGATCGCGTAATCAGGAAATTGAAGGTAAGGATATGAACAAGGTTTTTTTGATCGGTAATTTAACGAGAGACCCCGAACTGACCACCACGGCGTCGGGCGTGAGCGTGTGCCGTTTCGCCATCGCGGTGAACCGCAACTACGCTTCCGCCGACGGCGAAAGGCAGACCGACTTTTTCAACGTGACCGCTTGGAGAGATCTGGGCGAGCGCGTGGCGCAGTACCAGCACAAGGGTTCCAAAGTTGCGGTCATCGGGTCCATCCAGATGAGGAATTACGAGGACAACCAGGGCGTCCGCCGCACCGCTGTCGACGTTATCGCGCAGGACGTGGAATTTTTGTCCCCGAAGGGCAGCAATGCCGAGGACGGCTCGTCCGATGCCGCGCCTTCCCGCGCGCCTTCGCAGAGAAAGAAACCTGTGCTGCAAGCATTCGAAGACGACAGCGACATCCCGTTCTGATGCGGGAACATCAATTTTAATAAGGAGTGAACCGTTATGGAAGAAAAGGCACCCGTGAAAAAGAGTTTCAGAAAGGGTCCCCGCAGAAAGGTTTGCGCTTTCTGCCAGGAAAAAGTGGAGACCATCGACTATAAAGATGTGGCGCGGCTCAAAAAGTACATCGCCGAGGGCGGTAAGATCCTGCCCCGCAGGATGACCGGCACCTGCGCCAAACATCAGAGGGCTCTCGCCTATGCCATCAAGCGCGCGAGAGTGGTCGCCCTGCTTCCCTTCAAGGAAGAGTAAGGAAAGCGATGAAAAAACAAGAACAAAAAGCGTTCCGCAAATGCGGAACGCTTTTTCCGTGTTCTCTCCGTTCTCCCTTTTTTTTCGGGCATGCCCCGCTTGTATGTGGCGTTTTGCATCTGTGTGGCGGCGCACGCGGCGGGTCAAATCGGCTCTCTTTCGTCCGTTTTGCGGCGCACGGCATGTGTTTCGCCGATTATTTTTTCAAAAAAATTCAAACCACCCATTGACACGGGGGGGGGTATGCTATAATGGATATAAGAAAAATCACGGGAGGTAGTTTATGCACAAAAGAAAATGGCTGAGCATGATTTTGCTGACGTTGGTCATGGCCATCGCAGTCGTGTGTGCGCTTGTGTTTGCAGGTTGCAGTGCCGACGGTGAAGCCGGACGGGGACAAGACGGCGAAACACCGTTCATCGGAGAAAACGGGAACTGGTGGATCGGAGATACGGACACGGGCGTTCCCGCGCAGGGTGAACAGGGCGAGCAAGGCGCGCCCGGCGCAGACGGCCAGGACGGCCAGGACGGCCAGGACGGCGAAACACCGTTCATCGGAGAAAACGGGAACTGGTGGGTCGG
>JAGHJP010000030.1 GCA_017886575.1 Clostridia bacterium | reverse complement strand
TGGTGCCGCGCGGAATTGACGTCGGAAGAGGAAAAGGCATTGAGGATGACGGGGGCGTTTTGCTCGAAAACGGACAGACAGCGGGCAACAAACTCCCGCCAGTCCGCCGAAGTTTCGGGGATATCCCCGTAAATGTTATTGCGGAAAGAGCGGAGCAACAGGTCGTACTTATCGCGGTAATATTTGTAAAAAGTGCCCTTACAGGTACCCACGCCGTCGATGATCTCGGTGGCGCGGATCTCGTCGATGGGTTTCTTTTTGAGCAGCCCGAGCAGGGACTGTTCCATATAATACTCGATCTTCATACTTTTCCTTATCTCTGCAACAGACGCGCTCCCGCGACCGCCGCGTTTATTTTTTATCCAGAACGTTGAAGAGTTCGCCCGAAAGCATGGCGAGAGAAGCCGCCAGGTCCTCATATCGCACGATGACGCCGTTGGGGACGCTGAGTTTGACGGAAGCAAAGTTCCAGATGGCTTTGAGCCCGGCCTCCACCATGCGATCGCAGACTCCCTGTGCGGCCCCCTTGGGAACCGTGATGATGCCGATGTTGATGTTGCGCTGGCGCACGAAATTCGTGAGCTCGTCGAGCGGAAGAATGGGTTTTTTGGCAATTTTCGTGCCGACGAGGCGAGGATCGACGTCGAAGCCGGCCACGATGTTCAGCCCGTAATTTTTGAAGCCCTCGTAACCGAGAAAGGCCCTGCCCAAGCCCCCCACGCCCACGATGAGCGCGTCGGACACGTTGTCATAGCCCAAAAATTTTTCAATGTCCGCGATCAGCCCGTTGACCTCGAAGCCGAGCCGCGGCCTGCCCGCGACCGAGGACACGAGCGCCAGGTCCTTGCGCACCAACACGGCGGAAACCGCCATGTCCTTGGCGATCGCCGCCGAAGCGACGTATTCCACCCCTTTCACGCTCTCCTCTTTGAGGTAGCGCAAATAGGCGGGCATGCGGGAGAGCGTCGCCTTGGAGACGCCCGCCTCTTCATGGTTGGGAGAACGGTGTATCATATATTTTTCCTCTCTGCCGACGGCATGCCGCCGGCAGCCGTGCGGTTCCTTTCGATATATCGTTATCGATAAATCTATTATACGGGAATTTTCCGGCAAAGTCAATAGAAAAGCCGTATTTTTCTGAAAAAACGCGGCTTTTCTGCTGAAAGATGAATTATTTTACAGTTCCTGCAACTGCTTCTCGATTTTGGACTTGATATCGATATATTTTTCCAGTTTGGAACGTTCATCCTCGACCAATTTTTTGGGCGCTTTGGTCACAAAATTCTGGTTGGCGAGTTTGCCGCCCGCGCGGCGGATCTCCCCTTCGATGCGTTCCAATTCGGCGGAGAGCCTTGCCCGCTCCTTTTCTACGTCCACCAACTCCCCGAGCGGGATATAGATCTGGCAGATCTCGCAAGCCTGCGAAACGGTCTTGCCGGGGACGCGGTCGGCGGATTCGACGAAACAAAGTTCCCGTGCGCCCGCCAATTTCAGAATGCTGTTCTTATTGGCGGAGATGAGCCGCTTCGACTCGGGCGCGATGAGGTAGACGTCCACCTTTTTGGAAGCGGGGCAGTTGACGTTCGCCTTGATGTTGCGGACGGACTTGACGATCTCCATGATCCCCTCGAACGCCTTCGCCTCCTTTTTATAGGCACGGCGGGCGTTGTAGCGCGGGAAAGCCGAAACCATGATTCTCCCCTCGGCCGTGGGCAGGTTCTGATAGATCTCCTCGGTGACGAAGGGAATAAAGGGATGCAGGAGTTTCAGCGCGTTTTCGAGCACATAGCAGAGCACTCCGACGGCGCCGAGCCGCTTGCCCTCGTCTTCGCCGTAGAGCGCGGGCTTGGTCAGCTCGATGTACCAGTCGCAGAAATCGTCCCACATGAAGGAATAGAGGGTGTCACATGCCACGCCGAGTTCGTATTTGTTGAGGTTGAGCGTGACTTCCTTGATGCAGTTCTGCAATTTGGAGATGATCCACTTATCCGCCGCCGTCAGTTTGATCTCCTCAAGGCGGGGCACCTTCTTGCCCTCAGCGTTCATGATGACGAAGCGCGCGGCGTTCCAAATTTTATTGATGTAGTTGCGCGCCGCCTCGACCTTGGCGTCCGAATAGCGGGTGTCGTTGCCGGGCGCGATGCCCGTCAGGAGGGAATGGCGCAGGGAATCGGCGCCGTATTTTTCGATGACCGCCAGGGGATCGACGCCGTTGCCGAGGGATTTGGACATCTTCCGCCCCTTTTCGTCCCGCACCAGCCCGTGGATGAGCACGTCGCGGAAGGGCACTTTGCCCGTGTGTTCGAGAGCGGAGAAAATCATTCTGGCGACCCAGAAAAAGATGATGTCGTAGCCCGTGACGAGCACGTCGGTGGGATAGAAATACTTATAATCTTCCGTTTCGTCGGGATAACCGAGCGTGGAAAAGGGCCAGAGCGCGGAGGAGAACCAGGTGTCCAGCACGTCTTCGTCCTGGTGCAGATCCTTGCTGCCGCAGACGGGACAGACGGACGGGTCTTCCTTTTCGCAGACGACCGCGCCGCAGTCCTTGCAATACCACACGGGAATGCGGTGCCCCCACCACAGCTGACGGGAAATGCACCAATCCTTGATGTTCTCCATCCAATTGTAATAAATTTTCGTGAACCGCTCGGGGATGAATTTGGTCTTGTGCTTTGCGACCGCCTCGATGGCGGGCTTGGCGAGCGGCTCCATTTTGACGAACCACTGCTTGGACACGATGGGCTCCACCGTGGTGTGGCAGCGGTAACAATGCCCGACGTTGTGGGTGATGGGCTCGGTCTTCAGAAGCAGCCCCTGCGCCTCCAGATCCGCCACGATGCGCTTGCGCGCTTCATAGCGGTCAAGCCCCGCATACACCCCCGTATTCTCGGACATGGTGCCGTCGTCATTCATGACCCTGATCATTTCGAGGTTGTGGCGCAAGCCCACTTCGAAGTCGTTGGGGTCGTGGGCGGGCGTGATCTTCACGCAGCCCGTGCCGACCTCTTTGTCGGCGTGCTCGTCCCCCACGATGGGAATGAGCCGCCCGACGAGGGGCAGGACGATCTGTTTGCCGATGAGGTGCATATACCGCTCGTCCGTCGGGTTGACGGCGACGGCGGTATCGCCCAGCATGGTCTCGGGGCGGGTGGTCGCCACGACGAGATATTCGTCCGAATCTTTGACGGGGTATTTGATGTGCCAGAAAGCCCCCGCGTCCTCGGAATACTCCACTTCGGCGTCGGAGAGAGCGGTCTTGCAGCAGGGGCACCAGTTGATGATGCGGCTGCCCTGGTAGATGAGCCCCTTCTTATAGAGATTGACGAAGACCTCGCGCACGGCGCGGGAACAGCGCTCGTCCATGGTGAACGCCTGGCGGGACCAGTCGCAGCTTGCTCCCATTTTGCGCTGCTGCTGCATGATGCGGTTGCCGTACTGCTCCTTCCATGCCCAGGCGCGGCGCAAAAACTCCTCCCTGCCGATGTCCGTCTTTTCCTTGCCCTCCTCCTTGCGGAGTTTTTCCACGATCTTGACCTCGGTGGCGATGGAGGCGTGGTCGCAGCCGGGCAGCCAGAGGGCGGAATACCCCTGCATGCGCTTGAAACGGATGAGCGTGTCCTGCAAGGTGGCGTCCATGGCATGTCCCATGTGGAGCTGTCCCGTGATGTTGGGAGGCGGCATGACGATGGTGAAGGGTACCTTTTCGGGATCGACTTCCGCACGGAAATACCCCTTCTCTTCCCACTCTTTATATATTCTGTCCTCGAATGCGCCGGGACTGTACGTCTTTTGCATTTCCATACTCAAAAAACCGCCTTTTTCCGAAAAAAATAGATACGGGTTTATTATAAAACTTTTTTCGCGCGATGTCAATTGTTCCGCCGACGTCATACAATATATTATTACTAAAATTTTTACGGAGTGAACCATGAAAAAAATTTTTTCCATCGTTTTTGCAGCGCTTCTGCTGCTTCTGCCCCTTTCCGCCTGCGAAAAGAAGGACGGACTGACCACTTTGAAGATCAACGAAGTGACCCATTCCATCTTCTACGCCCCCATGTACCTCGCCGATTCCATGGGCTTTTTCGAGGAGGAGGGGATCGAGATCGAACTGACCAACGGCGGCGGCGCCGACAAGGTCATGGCGGCCGTCCTTTCGGGCGACGCGGACATCGGGTTCTGCGGGCCGGAAGCCGCGCTGTACGTCCTGGCGGGCGGCTCGACCGACGTGCCGACCGTGTTCGGGCAACTGACCAAGCGGGACGGCTCCTTCCTCGTTTCGCGCACGGACGAACCCGATTTTGAATGGAGCGACCTCGAAGGCAAAGAGATACTGGCGGGGCGCAAGGGCGGCGTGCCCGCGATGACCTTTGAATACATCCTCAACCAGAACGGGCTGTACGACGGCGTGAACGTCGACCTGAATTTCGACGTCGCGTTCGACCTGATGACCGCGGCGTTCGAGGGCGGCACCGCCGATTACTGCACGATGTTCGAACCGGTGGCATCCGAATACGAAGCGGCGGGCAAGGGCTACGTCGTGGCGTCCGTCGGCGAAGCTTCGGGCGAGGTGCCCTATACCTGCTACATGGCGATGAGCTCCTGGCTGGAAGACAACGAAGACACCGCGCGCGCCTTTTTGAAAGCCATGACCAAGGCGATCAAATACGTCAACGAGCACTCCTCCGAGGAAGTGGCGCCCTATCTGCAGGGACAGTTCGCCTCGACCTCCCTCGAATCCATTGCGGTCGCGCTGGACAGCTACAAAGCCATCGACGCGTGGGTGAGCAATATGGCGATGACGAGGAGCGCGCTGGACAGATTGCAGGACATCATCGACAACGCGGGCGAGCTGCCCGAGCGCGTAGAATTCGACGACCTGGTCGACACCGTCTATGCGCAGGCGGCTTACGACGCAGTGTACGGATAAAAAACATTGAAAAGGCTGCCGCGGGATTCCCCGCGGAGAAGCGGTATACGATATGAAAAACGAGATACTCAGATTTGAAAACGTAACGATGATCTATCACACGCCGCAGGGCGAGACCGCCGCTCTCAAAGACCTGACCTTTTCGGTCGGACAGGGGGAATTCATTGCCGTCATCGGGCCTTCGGGCTGCGGCAAGACGACCATTCTCTCCCTGGCGGCGGGGCTCATCAAGCCTTCGGCAGGCAGGATAACCGTGCGGGAGGGCGTCACCTTCGGATACATGCTCCAAAAGGACGAATTGTTCCCCTGGCGCACCATCGAAAAGAACATCCTCCTGCCCCTGGAGATCAAAAAGACGAACACGCCGGAAAACCGCAAAAAGGCGCTCGACCTGGCGGTCAAATACGGTTTAGGCGATTTTTTGAGCAGTTATCCCGACCAACTGTCGGGCGGCATGCGCCAGCGCGCTGCGCTCATACGGACGCTGGCGAGCGACCCCGCGATGCTCCTCCTCGACGAGCCCTTCTCGGCGCTCGACTATCAGACGAGACTGAACGTCTGCGACGACGTGTACCGCATCATCCGCAGCGAAAACAAGACCGCCCTGCTCATCACGCACGACATCAGCGAGGCCATTTCGGTGGCGGACCGCGTGTTGGTGTTGAGCCGCCGCCCGGCGCACGTCCTCGGGGAGCACGAACTTGCATTCCCGCGGGAAATGAAACCGCTCAAACGGCGGGAGGAAAAGACGTTTTCGGGCTGGTTCGAACGGCTTTGGAGGCAACTGAACGTATGAAACACAAGAGAGAAAATTTTTCGGAGGAACACCTTCTGTATCTCCGGAAACTGAAACGCACCGACCTGACCGTGCAGATCTCCCGCATACTGCTGCTCGTACTCCTGCTTGGCGTATGGGAACTTCTGGCGGACTTCGAGATCGTCAATCCCTTCATCACCAGCTCCCCTTCGCGCATCTGCACGACCATCGCCTCCCTCTACCGGGAGGGCACCCTCTTTTACCACATCGGCGTGACGCTCGGGGAGACGCTGGCGGGCTTCGCCATCGCGGTGGTCGGCGGCTATCTCATCGCCCTCGTCCTCTGGTGGAGCGACCTTTTGCGCAAGATCCTGGAGCCGTACATCGTGGTGCTCAACTCCCTGCCCAAGATCGCCCTCGGGCCCCTCATCATCATCTGGTGCGGGACGGGAAGCGAAGCCATCGTGGCCATCACCGTGCTCATCGGCATCATCATCGCCATCATGAACATGCTCAGCGGCTTCGTGTCCACGGATAAGAACAAGATCCTGCTGTTGCAGTCGATGGGGGCGGGCAAATTGCAGATATTGCAGAAACTTGTCATCCCCTCTTCCCTGCCCGCTTTCATCTCCATGCTCAAGATCAACGTGGGCATGGCTTGGATCGGCTCCATCATGGGCGAATACATCGTGTCCAAGGCGGGGCTGGGATACCTAATCGTCTACGGCGGGCAGGTGTTCAAATTAGACCTCGTCATGGCGGCGACCGTCATTCTCTGCCTGCTGGCGGGCGTGATGTATTTTCTGGTGGTGCTTCTGGAAAAAATTGCCGTCAAGAACGACAGACGTTAAAAACAAAATACCGAAAACGCCCAACGCGGGATAGACCGTCTGTACGATGCGATCGAGCCCGCAGCGGGCAAGACAGGACGCCGCGGCGAGCAAAACGAGCCTGACGGCGTCCTTTTTTTTACAATTCTCCGCCGCCTTGTGCAGCGGATAATACGCCGAGGCAAACCCCGTGACCGACCCGAAGAACACGATGAGCGGGAACAGCCTGCCGCGACCGATCACATAGACGAGCGGCATCACCCTTTCCGCCGCCCCGTCCGCCGCCGCGACGGCGGAGAGGATGAGCGCAGCCAAAAACGCCACAGCGACGGCGGCAAGCCCCGCGCAAAGCGCGGCATACCCTTTCCCGACGAGCGTGCCGCCCAAATCGACCGCCACGGGCGCGCACAAAAAAAAGTTCATGGCAACGTATAAGAGACAAAAGAGAGTATCCATGCCCGCGTTTTCCGAGGAAAAGGCAAAATTGAAACGCCCCTCGGAAAAAAGAGAAAAAATGAGGTATGCCGCCACGCACGGGACCAAAACCGAATGGAGCAACTTGACGCCGTTCATCCCCTTTTTCACGATAAAAAAACAAGCGGCGGCGGTGAGAAGGGATATCCAGGGCGCAAACGAAGGCGCAAGGGCGTCGATGCCCGCCGCCGTAGCGGCGAGGACGATGAACGAGCCGACGAGAAAGAGAAGGCGCACCGCCCTTGCCCACCTGCCGAAGAGGCTTTGGAGCAGACCGCCGAAGGAGCCGTACCGCCGTCCCGCGCCGAGCAACAGAAAAAAGCAGCCGAAGAGCAGAAG
>JAGHJP010000029.1 GCA_017886575.1 Clostridia bacterium | reverse complement strand
GTGACTGTGCCCTGAACATCTGTCCCACGGCGGAGGAGATCGCCGAGATCGCCATGTCCTCGGCGGAGACCGCGCGGGAGATCGCCGAACTCGACCCCGCCGTCGCCATGCTCTCCTTCTCGTCGCACGGCAGCGGCAACGATAAGAAATATCAGGATACCGTCACCAAGATGCAGCAGGCAGTGACGATCGTCAAAGAGCGCGAACCGGGGCTGAAAGCCGACGGCGAACTGCAGTTCGACGCCGCCATCGTGCCCAAGGTCGCCGCGGTCAAGGCGCCCGGCTCTTCGGTCGCGGGCCACGCCAACGTCTTTATCTTCCCCGACATCAACGCGGGCAACATCGGCTATAAGATCGCCGAGCGCCTCGGCGGGTTCATGGCGTTCGGTCCCATCTGCCAGGGCTTTGCCAAGCCGCTCAACGACCTGTCGCGCGGCTGCTGCACCGAGGACATCGTGGCAACGGTGGCGATCACCGCCCTGCAGGCGAAATAAGAGGAAAATCATCCGAAAGGGGAGAAACGCAAAATGAAAATTTTGGTTGTAAATGCGGGAAGTTCTTCTTTGAAGTATCAGCTCATCGACATGGATACCGAGGCGGTGGTCGCCAAGGGCGGCTGCGAGCGCATCGGCATACAGGGCTCGCTCCTGAAGGCAAAGGGCAACGGCAAGGAAAAGGTTTACGAGCAGGACATTCCCGACCATAAGGTCGCTATCGAACTCGTTCTGCACGCCCTGCAGGACGGCGAGATCGGCGTCATCGCGCACATGGACGAGATCTCCGCCGTCGGGCACCGCGTCGTCGCCAGCGGGGAGTATTTCAAGCATTCCGTGCTCGTCGACGACGAAGTGCTGAAAGTGCTGGAAGAAAAGACGTTCGAGCTTGCCCCCCTGCACAATCCCGCCGCGGCGACGGGGCTGCGCGCCTGTATGCAGGTCATGCCGCATACCCCCATGGTGCTCGTGTTCGACACTTCCTTCCACCAGACCATGCCGCCCAAGGCGTACCTCTACGGCATCGCCTACGACGATTACAAGGCGTACGGGGTCAGAAGGTACGGCGCGCACGGCACGTCGCATAAATTCGTTTCGCAGGAAGCGGCGAAGTACTGCGGCAGGGAGGGGGACGAAAATTTCAAGGTGGTCACCTGCCACCTCGGCAACGGTTCCTCCATCTCGGCGGTCAAGGGCGGCAAGTGCGTGGACACTTCCATGGGTTTCACCCCGCTCGCGGGCGTCCTGATGGGCACCCGTTCGGGCGACGTTGATCCTTCCGCCGTCGAATTTCTGGCGCGCAAGAAGGGCATGAGCCATGCCGAAGTCATCACCTATCTCAACAAAAAGTGCGGCGTGGCGGGTATCTCGGGCGTTTCCAGCGATTTCAGAGATCTGACCGCGGGCGCGAAGGAGGGCAACGAGCGCTGCAGGCTGGCGCTCGACATGTTCGAATACCAGTGCAAGAAGTTCGTCGGCGCCTATGCGGCGGCAATGGGCGGCGTGGACTGCATCGTGTTCACCGCGGGCGTGGGTGAAAATACTTCCGTCGTCCGCGCGGGCGTCTGCGAAGGGCTGGAATTTTTGGGCGTGCAGCTCGATAAAGAGAAGAACGAGGGCAAAAACGACGGTTCGGTCCGCGAGATCTCCGCGCCCGCTTCCAAGGTGAAGGTGCTGGTCATCCCGACCAACGAAGAGTTGGTCATCGCGCGCGAAACGCTGGCGCTCGTCAAGTAAAAAGGGAGTTTTCGGCGCCCCGCCGCGCTTTTTCGGGCGCGGCGGGGCGTATCGGCTTCCGTTTGCGGGTAAAAAAGGGAAAAAATCGGCGCACCGCGGCAAAATGAGTTGACAAGGTGCGCAAGATATATTATAATATCGCCGATAGTTTATGGTGATCGACATTCGGAAGCTCAACGCAGAGCACAGATATGAGGGCGAGTTGCATTTCACGCTCCCGCCCGACAACGGTCTCGTCACCGTTCCCCTCGCACAGATGGCGTCGGGAATAGAGGCGAACGGCGTTTACCGCCTGTACGAGGACGATACGCTCGAAGTCAGGGGCAAAGTGCGCTTTCTTTTGCGCGGCGCTTGTTCCCGCTGCCTGCAACCGGCGGAGCAATGGCTGGAAGCCGAATGGGATCCCGTCTTTGTCCGGGGAGAACCCGAAGAGGAAGAATATTCCTACGAGCGTGATACCGTCGATCTCGGGCAAAGCGTAAAGGACGCCGTACTGCTCGGCATGCCGCATGTCCTTCTCTGCAAAGAAAACTGCGAAGGGATAGCATACGGCGGCGAGGACGGAAAAGCGGAATAAGACGCGGAAATTTATTTCAAAGAGAAGAGGTGTATAGAAAATGGCAGTTCCCAAGACAAAACAATCCAAACAGAGGACCAATACCAGATTTGCCAACTTCAAGGCGAAGGCTCCCACGCTGGTGGAGTGCCCGCATTGCCACGAGCTGAAAGTCGCGCACGCCGTGTGCGCCAACTGCGGCTACTATGACGGCAAAGAGGTCGTCAGCCACGACGAAAAAAAGAAAGCCTGAAAAACCGACGAAATTTGAAAAACGGTCGTAAGGCAGAGCGCATGCGCGTTCTGTCTTTTTTTCGTGTCCTCCTTTTCGTCGCAGTGCGAGCCGCCGCATACGAAATATATTGCTTTCCGTCGATTGCGCTCACGGAGCATTTTTTCGCTGTGCGGGGCTTAGACAGATGCGTTTTGCCACAAGCGAGGGGAAATATTTGCCCTTTTTCAATAAATATGCAACAATATACATATGCACGGCAATATATTGCTTTTCTGTTTTTCTGTGATTTGACGGAAATCTTACAAAAATGTAAGATTCATGTAAGATTCGCGTAAGACAATTTTGCATGGGGACGTGGTATAATGGAAGGGAAAGGGAGGCGTTCCTATGCAAAAAAATTTTTATGTAAACGGCGGCGAAAGGCGTTTTTTCTCCAAAACGGCAAAGTGGCAGAAGCGGACGCTCGCCGTCTTGTACGCTCTGCTCCTCGTCACCGCGGCGGCGGTGGCGATCGTCATGCGGTCGCCCACGTCCATCGCCTTGCTCTGCTTTCTCATCTGGGCGGCGGCGACGGGCGTTCAGGCGGCCTTTTGGCATCCCGGGCGAACGGTCGGCGGCTTTCGTTGCTTTCTTATTTTTCTCTTTACGGTCTTCAAAACGCTCTTCGCGCTCGCCGTGGAAATTTTTGCCGACGGTAACAACGTCTTTTTCGGCAGCGAGTTTCCCGATGTCACCGTCCGCTCTTATTTTATCGTCGCGGGCATCGCGCTGTATGTCGTCATCGGGCTTGCCGAGGTCATCTTTTGTATCGCGACTTGGCTGCGCAACCGCGCTTACGGGGGCGGGGAGTGACGCATGCCATGACGCCCAGCGCGTAGGGGGGACTTTTCCGGCGAAACAAACCGACAGCGGCGGAGCGGGACGGCGGCAAACAAAAAAGGAGGGACCTGTTTGCAGGTTTTTCCCTCCTTTTCGTTTGTGTTCCGTCATTAGCATTATGAAGAAAGTTCCGTTTACAATCAATCGCAAGTTTAACGGCGTACTTTCTCTTTCAGATCGTTTATGGATGATCGGGAAAAATCATGATAGCGCGCGTCAACGCCAAAAGCCTTCTTGTTTTTCAGATAAAATTTATACCCGAACCATGTCTGTTTGACCTCAATTAAGTCGCTTATATGGAATGTTTTTTTCAGAAACAAGCCATATTTGATCACGTTTTCGCCGTCGATCGTTATTCTCCACCTTTCCAGATAATAAGCGATCGCAAACAGCGGCAAAAAGACCGTTATGGTAATAAAATAATGCAAAAGGTCGAACGCATCCGAAAAAAACCGTATGTAGTACCCGCAGGTGAATAGCGTTATGAAAGCAAAGCCGATGGTCCAGCTGACAAGCGCGGTCCAAAATCCATAATGCACCTCTGCTACTATGTTCTTTTTCCTGACGCTCTTGCCTCTTTCGATCAGCAAGATGTATGCAAGGCATCCGATAAGCAACGAATAACAGACACACGTTAACAAAATATCCATATCATCATTCTATCATGCGCATGCCCGCTTGTCAATATCGTCGTAAAAATTCCGAAAATATCCCTTTCAAACGCTTGACAGAAACGCCGCGGGGGTATATAATAATCAAAAAATACCCCAGCAAGGTATAAACAAAAGGAGTTAAACAATGGAAAAAGACGAAAGAGAGAACATGGCGGAAGGCGGGTGCCGTTTCAAGAAGCAGGCGCGGAGCGCGGAAGAAAAGAAGATGCTTTCCAACCGCATCAACCGCATCGTCGGGCAAATGACGGGCATCGGCAAAATGGTGGACGAGGATCGCTATTGCGACGATATCCTCATCCAGCTCTCGGCGATCGACAAGGCGATCAAGAGCCTTGCCAACGTCATACTGGACACGCATATCCATACCTGTATGGTCGAAGAGATACAAAACGGCAATACGGCGGTCGTGGACGAGATCGTCGATCTGTTCCGCCGGTTTCAGTAATGGATGACCGCGGGAGAGGGAAAGGGTCTCTCTGCCGCGGAATGCCGCCCGTTTTGCGGCGGCGGGAGGACAGTCTATGAAAAATCAGAAATTTGCCGTCAGCGGCATGACCTGCGCGGCGTGCGCGAGCGGCATAGAGCACACCCTCAAAAGAATGCCGGGCGTTGCGTCCGTCAGCGTCTCCCTGATGGGGGAGAGCATGCAGATCGAGTACGACGAAAATACCGTCGGCAAGAAGGAGATATTTTCCGCCGTCCGTTCGCTCGGCTACGGCATCTACGACGAGGGCGCCGCGCCCGCCAAGGCGACAAAGCGGGAGGACAAAGCGCTGTTGGTGCGCTTTATCGTGTCGACGGTCGTCCTGGTCGCGCTCATGTACTTTTCCATGGGGCACATGGCCGGTCTGCCGCAGCCCGGTTTTGCCGTGAGCGCCGTCGTGCAGTGGGTGCTTGCTACGGCGATCGTCGCCGTCAACTTCCGCTTCTTCACGGTGGGAACGCGCGCGCTCGTCAAGCGCGTGCCCAACATGGATACGCTGGTCAGCCTCGGCTCGGCGGTGTCCTACGTTTACAGCGCGGTGCTCGTCGTCCTCTGGTTCGTTGCGCCCGCAGAAGAGCACCCCATGCTCTATTTCGAGTCGGCGGGCATGATATTGACCCTCGTCACGCTGGGCAAGTGGCTGGAAGCGCTCTCCAAGCGGCGCACGGGCAGCGAGATCGAAAAACTCATCCGCCTCGCGCCCTCGTCGGCGACCCTCGTGGCAGCGGACGGCACGCAGAGCGTGGTGCCCGTTTCCGAGCTGGAAGCGGGCGACGTGGTGCTCGCAAGGCAGGGGGACTATATCCCCGTGGACGGCGAAGTGGTCGGCGGTCACGCCTTCGTGGATAAATCGGCGGTCACGGGCGAAAGCCTGCCCGTCGAAGTGCAGCCGGGCGACAAGGTGACTTCGGCGAATATCGTCAAAAGCGGCGCGGTGCAGGTGCGCGCGTCGGAAGTGGGCGAAAACACCACGCTCTCCCGCATCATCAAAATGGTGCGGGACGCTGGCGCGAGCAAGGCGCCGCTGCAGAAGGTCGCCGATCAGGTGGCGGGCATCTTCGTTCCCGCCGTCGTCTGCATCGCGCTCATCACCTTTCTCATCTGGCTGGCGGTCAGCCGCAACATCGGCGAAGCCATGAACTACGCCGTGTCCGTCCTCGTCATCTCCTGCCCCTGCTCCCTCGGGCTGGCGACCCCCGTCGCCGTCATGGCGGCAACGGGCCGCGGCGCGGGCATGGGTATCCTCTACAAGGATGCCGAGGCGTTGCAGAAGGCGCAGGAGATCAACTGCGTGCTCCTCGACAAGACGGCGACGCTCACCGAGGGCAAGCCGCGCGTGACCGACTTCGTGTGCCTCGGCGACGAGGAAAAGGTGCGCCGCATTGCAGGGGGGATCGAAAGTCTTTCCAATCACCCGCTGGCAACGTGCGTGCGCGAATTTTGCGGGGCGGACTGCAAAGTGGATAACTACCGCTACGTCATGGGGCAGGGCGCCGCCGCCGTGTGCGAAGGCAAAAAATACCGCATCGGCAACGCCAAACTTCTCGCGGGCGTCAAGGGGCTGGAGCGGGGCGAAAAGTTCCTGAAAGAGGGCAAAACGGTCATTTATTTTGCCGAAGAAGATCGCCTCATCGCCCTGTTCGCCGTGGCGGACATTCTGAAAGAAAGCAGCGTTTCGGCGGTGACATGCCTGAAAAAACGGGGTATCAGGGTCGCCATGCTCACGGGCGACAACGAATACGTCGCGCGCGCCGTCGCCGAAAAGGCGGGCATCGCGGAGTACTATGCCGAGGTGCTGCCCGAGGATAAACTCTCCTACGTTGAAAAGGCGCGGCAGATGGGCGGCACGGTCGCCATGGTGGGGGACGGCATCAACGATTCCCCCGCGCTGAAAGGGGCGGACGTGGGCATCGCCGTCGGCACGGGCACGGACGTCGCCATCGACAGCGCGGACGTCGTTCTCGCCGCGGGCGATCTCTCCGCGCTCGACGACATGTTCGCTCTCAGCCGCAAGGCGGTGCGCACCATCAAGGAAAACCTGTTCTGGGCGTTCTTCTACAACTGCATCGCCATTCCCGTGGCGGCGGGTGCGTTCGCCTGGGCGGGCTTCTCCCTCAACCCCATGATCGCGGCTGCCTGCATGAGCCTGAGCTCCCTCTTCGTGGTGGGCAATGCCCTGCGCATCACCTTCTTCCGTAAGGGGAAGAAACACGCGGCGGGCGCCGGAAATACAGAGACCGAAAACAATGATAAAAAGGAGGATACGGCCGTGAAAAAGACTTTGCATGTGGACGGCATGATGTGCGAGCACTGCGTGATGCACGTCACCAAGGCGCTCGAGGGCGTCGAAGGGGTCGAGAAGGCGGAGGTCAGCCTGAAAAAGAAGACCGCCGTCGTCGAAATGCAGCCGGGGACGGACGTGAACGCCCTCGCCGCCGCCGTCGCCGACGCGGGCTACACCGTCACGAAAATCGACTGAAAAAGACGGGAAAATACAAAAAAATAAAAAATACTTTCACTTGTATATGTTACCATACAAGCATACGGACGGCGGCGGGGAAGCTCCTTTTCCCCGCCGGCATGCCCGCCTGTAAGGAGGTAAAGAGATATGCAGGGAAAAGAAATGCTGTTGCTCGACAAGCGCACGCAGGGCCTGGTGGAGGATTACGTTCCCGACGGGGAGATCCTCGACGGCCTCGTGTGCTTTTTTTCCATTTTTGCCGACCCCACCCGGGTGCGGATGCTATCGGCGCTCGCCATCTCCGAAATGTGCGTGACCGATCTTGCGGGCATCCTCTCCCTCAACCAGACCACGGTGTCCCACCAACTCCGCTTTCTGCGGAACATTGGCATCGTGCAGTCCAGGCGGCAGGGAAAGATCATCTTTTACAGCCTGGTCAACGACACCGTCAACGACGTGCTCCTGAAGGGCGTGGAATTTTTGGGATATTGAGGGAAAAACCCCGCTTCTTTTCTCTTGCCAAACGGGGCGGGAAGTTGTATAATAGGCACATGAGCGCATTGCAGGAAAAACTCAAACTTCTGCCCGATTCCCCGGGCGTATACATCATGCTGGACAAGGACGGCGCCGTCATCTACGTCGGCAAGGCGCGCGTGCTCAAAAACCGCGTGCGGCAGTACTTCCACAACGACGAAAAGCCCGAAAAGGTCGCCGCCATGGTCGCGAACATCGCCGACTTCAACTATATCGTCTGCGCCAGCGAGTCGGACGCGCTTTCCCTCGAAAACACGCTCATCAAAAAGCATAAACCGAAGTACAACATTCTTCTGAAGGACGACAAGACCTATCCCTACGTCAAAGTCCACACGCGGGAGGCGTTCCCGCATATCTCGATCACCCGCCGCATCGGCAAGGACGGCAAATACTTCGGTCCCTTCATGGCGGGCGTGCGCTGCAAGGACATCATCGAGATCGTGTCCATGGTCTACAACGTGCGCACCTGTCAGGTGTCCGTCGGCGAAAAGCCCAAGCGCCCCTGCCTCGAATACCACCTGCACCGTTGCGGCGCGCCCTGCGCGGGGCTTTGTTCCGAGGAAGAATACGCCGAACAGGTCAAAAAAGCCCTGCGGTTCCTGGACGGGGACTACGAGGAAGCCGAGGCGCTCCTGCGCGAAAAGATGCTCCTCTTCGCCGAAAGAGAGGAGTTCGAGATCGCCATGTCCTACAAGGAAAAGCTGGGCATGCTCTCCCGCTTGAAGTTAAAGCGCGTCACCGCCATCAACCGCTGCATCAACGCCGACGTGGTTTCCTTCCGCAGCGACGGGCTGTATGCCGCCGTCAGCGTGCTCATCACCCGCAAGGGCATGATGCAGGGGGGCACGAACTTTGCGCTGGAGGACGCCTCGCTCGAAGGCAAGGACGCCCTCACCGCCTTTCTCGTCCAATATTACTCCCGACACGAGATCCCCGAGGAGATCATCACCGAGGACTACTGCGAAAAGGAACTTCTGGAAGGGTATTTTTCCGAGCGTGCGGGCAAGAAGGTGGAGATCGTCCTCCCCCGCTTCGGCGCGAAGAGGGAACTTCTGAAAATGGCGGGGAAGAACGCCGAGGAATACCTCGCCAAGAACATCGAAAAGATCAGGCACAAGGACGACATGACCAAGCGCGCCTGCGAACGGCTGCAATCCCTTCTGGGGCTTTCCCGCTATCCCCGCCGCATGGAGTGTTATGACATCTCCAACATCTCGGGCGTGGACAAGGTGGCGTCCATGGTCGTGTTCATCGACGGCGAGGCGGACAGAATGAGTTACCGCCGTTTCCGCATCCGCACCGTCGAGGGGGCGGACGATTTCGCCTCCCTGCGCGAAACGCTCTTGCGGCGGCTCTCCAAGCTGGGCACGGACGAAGAGGAAAAATTTCCCAAGCCCGACCTCATCGTCATCGACGGCGGCAAGGGGCAGCTCTCCGCCGTGCGGGGGATATTCGAGGAACTGGGCGTAAAGGACATCGACCTCATTTCGCTCGCCAAGCGGGAGGAAGAGGTGTTCACCCTCTCCTCGCCCGATAGCGTGAAAATTTCCCACCGCGACTATGCGCTCAAAATGCTGCAGCGCCTGCGCGACGAAGCGCACCGCTTCGCCATCGGTTATTTCCGCAACCTGCACTCCAAGCGCAACCTCGCCTCCGTC
Organism: Clostridia bacterium; assembly: GCA_017886575.1. Lineage (GTDB taxonomy): Bacteria > Bacillota > Clostridia > Christensenellales > Borkfalkiaceae > RGIG4074. Next base: position 35,006 of record JAGHJP010000029.1, on the reverse strand, counting down.
CTGCGCGAGATCGAGGGCGTGGGGCCTAAAAAACAGCAGGCGCTCATGGCAAAGTTTTCCACGCTCGATAAAATTCTGTCGGCGGACGTAAAGGAGCTTGCCGAGACCGAGGGCATCGGCGGGGAACTGGCGGGGCGCATCCGCAAATATTTCGACGAAAATTTACGGGGTTGACACCGAGGAGAAATACAGATGAAGTACAAACTGATCATATCCGACTACGACGGCACTTTCCGCCGCCGCGACAACACCGTGGGCGAAAAGACGCTGTGCGCGGTCAAGGAATACGTCCGCCGCGGCGGGAAGTTCGTCATCTGCACGGGCAGAATGCCCTCGTCCATCCGTCCCGTGCTTTTGCGCTGCGGGCTGGAGGGGCTGTATGTCGCCTACCAGGGCTCCGTCGCGGGCGACATTCAGAGCGGAAAGATCCTGCACGAGAGCGGGTTCACCAAGGAACAGGCATTGCGCATATGCGCCGTCATGCAGGGCATGGGTCTGCGCATTCACGCCTACGACAGGGACGACTGTTTCGTCAATTACGAGGACGATGCCCTGCGCCTCTACGAGGAAGTCTGCGCCATCCGTTCTGTGCGCGTGCCCGACGTGTACGAGCACATCGAGAGATCGGAAAACAAGTTTTTCAAACTGCTCGCCATGGTGGAGAGGGAGGAGCGCCTCGCCGTGCGCGACGCTCTCCGCGAAAAATTGGGCGAAGGGGAGTTCTACGTCAGTTGCAGCGCCTCCACGCTCGTCGAGGTGACGGCGGTGCAGGACACCAAGGGCGCGGCGGCGGAATACCTGTGCGGTCATTACGGCGTGCAGAAGGGCGACTTGCTCGCCTTCGGGGACAACCAGAACGACGCCCCCCTGCTGGCGGCGGCGGGGCACGGGGTCGCCGTGGCGAACGCCGATCCGTCTTTGAAGGCCGTCGCCGACGAAGTGTACGATAAGACGTGCGACGAGGACGCCGTGGGCGACTATCTCGAAAAATTCGTGCTCGCATAGGGAAAAACCGGGGCGAGCTTTCCCGTTTCTTCTTGCCAAAGCCGTTGAAACATGATAGAATAAGCGTATGTACGAGATCTTGGCCCCTGCGGGGAACAGAGAGTGCGCCCTTGCCGCCGTCGACGCCGGCGCGGACGCCATATATTTGGGCTACGCCGCCTTTTCGGCGCGGGCGGGGGCGGAAAACTTCGACCTGACCGCGCTGGAAGAGGTCGTCTCTTACGCCCATCTCTTCGGGGTGAAGGTGTACGTCGCCATGAACACCCTCGTCAAGGACGGGGAGTTGGAAGAATTTCTCTCTTCTCTCGTCGCGGTGCATAACGCGGGCGCGGACGCAATTTTATTGCAGGATATATTTTTGGGCAAGTACATCCACGAACGCTATCCCGGCATCGTGCTGCACCTCTCCACGCAGGCGGGGGCGAACAACGTCCCGGGCGCGCTCCTGGCAAAGCAATGCGGCTTTTCCCGCGTCGTGCTTGCCCGCGAAGCGTCGCTTCAAGAGATAAAAGCCGTTTCCGCCGTCATCGAAACGGAGGTGTTCGTGCAGGGCGCGCTGTGCACCTGCCTTTCGGGGCAGTGCTATCTCTCCTCGTTCGCGGGCGGCAATTCGGGCAACCGCGGCCGCTGCAAACAGCCCTGCCGCAAAAAATATTTTTACGACGACGCGGCGGGCGGGGAATTTTCCTATGCGCTCTCCCTCTCCGACCTGTCGGTGGGGGAAAGGGCCAAGGACCTCGCGGCGGCGGGCGTGTATTCCTTCAAGATCGAGGGGCGCATGCGCCGCCCCGAATACGTCGCGGCGGCGGTGCGGTATTGCCGTAAAATATTCGCGGGCGGGAACGCCGAGCGGGAACTTTCCGACCTGAAACGCACCTACAACCGCGGCAACTACACAAAAGGGCTCGCCTTCGGGCAGGACAAGCGGCTCCTGTCCCCGCTGGTGCAGGGGCACATCGGCGAAAAGGTCGGCGTTTTGAAAGTCGTAAACGGTAAATATTACGTCGAAAGCGCCTTCCGCCCCGCCAAGGGGGACGGGTTCAAGATTTTGCGGCAGGGGAAAGAGGTCGGCGGGGGTACCTTTCTCTCGTCGGACAAGCGGGGATTTTTCCTCGCTTCGCGCGCGCGGCTGCGCGGCGGCGACGGCGTGTTCCTCACCACGGACACCGCCCTCGGCGCGCGCCTTCTGTCCGTGCACAGGCGATACCCGCTGGACGTGGAAGTGATGGCGGCGGCAAACGCGCCCCTCGCGGCGCGCGGCGGGGGCGTGGAACGCCGTTCGGAGTTTTTATTGCAGCCTGCTAAAAACAGCCCGCTGACGGCGGCGGAACTGAAAGACTCTTTCGAAAAGACGGACGGCATGCCCTTCGACGTGCGCGTGCAAGTTTCCCTGCAGGGGCCGTGCTTTGCGCCCAAGTCGCTTCTGAACGCCTTCCGCCGCGACTTTTTCGCCGCGGTGTGGAAAGAGCGGACAAAGAACAGGAACACAAGGTACGAATATACGCCCGCTTCTTTCCCGTTTCCCGCACCCATGCCCAAGGAAAAGCCCAAAAAACTTGCGGTCATTGGCACGGACTTCACGGGGATACAGGCGGATATATATATTTTCAAACCCGAAAATTATGAGGACTGCGACGCCTATCAGTTTGCCTGCGGCGCGGGGGAGCGGTTTTTGTACCTGCCCGCCTTTATGAGCGACGGAGAATTGAAGATTGTCAAAGAGAATATAGGTTCGTTCGACGGCGTATACGCCGAGGGAACCTACGGCGTCCTGTGCGCGGAAAAATGGGGCAAAAAACTCTTTGCGGGCACGGGCTGCAACCTCACCAACGCCTGCGCCGTCGCCGCCGTCGCGGCGTGCGGCGGGTATTACGCCCTGTCCAAAGAACTGAATTTTGCCGAGCAAAAGCCGCTCGCAGGAGAAAACGCCTTTGTGCTCTCCGCGGGGGACATCAAGGTCATGGACCTGCTCTATTGCCCCTTCGGCAAAAAATGTTCCTCGTGCGAACGGCGCAAATTTTACACATTGACCGACGAGGCGGGGCGTAAGTTTCCCGTGCGGCGGTATCTGGCGGCGGGCGGTTGCCGGTTCGAGCTCTATAACTGTGCGCCTCTCTGCGCTCCGCAGGACTTCGCAAACGTGCTCATCGATCTTTCCGCGCTGCCCATGCCCGCGGCGAAAGGGGTAGCCGAAAATTATGCCGACCGCGAAAAACTGAAAAAAATATTGCCCCTTTCCACAGCCGGTCATAGCCGCGAAAGCGTGCTGTAACGCCCGAAGGGCAATAACATGGGATTTTCAAGGGACGGTGTCCTTTGAACGGGTGGAGGGCGAAGCCCTTTGCGAAAGAAGGGCCTTTATAAAGCGGAGCATCGCTCCGCGCCCGTCGCCCGAAGGGGCGATAACGTGGGATTCCAAAGGGACAATATCCCTTTGGTAGGAGTGCAGAGGGCGAAGCCCTTTGCGAAAGAAGGGCTTTCACAAAGCGGAGCACCGCTCCGCGCATATCGCCCCAGGGGCGATATATAAACGCAAGGCAAAGCCTTGCTTGCAGCGTCCGATCATCAAGGGGCGCCGCCCTTGACCCTGCCAAAGGAGCCACGCTCCTTTGGAAACCTCGGTTGCGCAAGGCGAAGCCTTGCTTGTAAAGTCCGAAAAAATTTTCAAGATATAAAAATCGGTTTATGAATCAAGCGGAAAACAGACTGGAACTGAATAAGATCCTCGCGCTGTGCGCCGAGTGCGCCGTGCTGGACAATACCAAGGCAAGCCTGCTTGCCCTGGAGCCGTCGCGCGCCGTCGAAGAGGTCAAAGACCTTCTGGCGACCACCGAAGAGTGCTCTGTCCTGCTCCACCGCTACGGAACGGGCAAAGTGGAATATTTCCCGCCGTCAGAGGACGAGATCGGCCGCGCGGCAAAGGGTTCCGCGCTCTCCTGCGGCGAGCTATTGGGAATCGCCGCTCTGCTGCGTTCGGCGCGGCTGGCGGAAAAATTCCCCGCCGCCGCGCTCGGTTTTCCCGTGCCGCACGTTGCAAGGCTGATCGCGCGGCTCGCCTTTGACCGCCGCCTGGAAGAGGACATCGGCAGTGCCATACTGAGCGACACGCAGGTCGCCGACACGGCAAGTTCCAAACTCTATTCCCTGCGGCAGGAGATCAAACTGCTGAACGAACGCATCCGCGCGCGGCTCAACGAATATCTGACGGGAGATACGGCAAAATATCTGCAGGAAAACATCGTCACCATGCGCGGGGACAGGTACGTTTTGCCCGTGCGCACGGAGTACAAGCGGAGCGTGAAGGGCTTCGTGCACGACAAGTCCCAATCGGGCGCGACGGTGTTCATCGAGCCCGAGGCGGTGCTCGAAATGAACAACGAACTGCGTTCGCTCATGATCGACGAGAAGGAAGAGGTCGAGCGTATCCTCTCCGAACTCTCCCGCCGCGTCGGCGGCATGGCGGCTGCCCTGCGCGCGGACATAGATGTCCTTTCGGAACTGGACGGTTTCTTCGCCCGCGCCGAATACGGGTACAAGACCAAATCCGTCCGTCCCGCCGTCAACGGCAGGGGCGCGGTGCGCATCGTCAAGGGGCGTCACCCACTCATCGATCCCAAAACGGTCATCCCCGTCTCCCTTTCCCTGGGGGAGGAGTACGATTTTCTCCTCATCAGCGGGCCCAATACGGGCGGCAAGACGGTCACCTTAAAAATGACGGGGCGGTTTTGCCTGATGGCGGCCTGCGGGCTGTTCCTGCCCGCCGCCGAGGGGACGGAAGTCGCCGTGTTCGATTCGGTGTTCTGCGACGTCGGCGACGCGCAGAGCATCGAGGAGAGCCTCTCCACCTTCTCTTCGCACATCAAAAACATCATCGAGATCACGAAAAACGCCGCGGCAAACAGCCTGGTGCTCATCGACGAGTTGGGCGGGGGCACCGACCCCGAAGAGGGGCAGGCGCTCGCCCGCGCCGTCACGGAGTATCTCCTCAAAAAGGGCTGCAAGGGCATCATCACCACCCACTATACGGGGCTGAAAGAGTACGCCTACGCCGTCAAGGGCATCGAAAACGCCTCCATGGAGTTCGACGCGCAGACCCTGCAGCCCCTCTATCACATCAAGATCGGCATGCCCGGTTCGAGTAACGCCCTGCTCATCTCCCGCCGCTTAGGTTTGGACGAGGAGATATTGCAGGCGGCGATGAAGAACCTGTCCGAAGGGGCGCGCTCCTTCGAGAACATTCTCCGCCGCGCCGAGGACAGCCGCCTTGCCGCCGAGAAGGAGCGCGCCGAGGCGGCGGCCGTCCGACGGGAGTGGCAGGAAAAGGTCGCTTCTCTGGACGCCGAGCGCGAAAAACTGCGCAAGGAGAAGGAGAACTTTTCGGCGAAAGCCCGCATGGAAGCCCGCCGCATCGTCAACGAACGCACCGCCGAGGCGGAGGAACTCCTCTCCGAGATCGAGAAGATATTCGAGAAGGAAGAGATCTCCGAGGGCGACCTCATCCGTGCCCGGACGCTGAAAAACCGCCTGGCGGACAAGGCGTTCGAGAGCGGCGAGGCAGAGCCCGTCCGCCCGCAGTATGTGCCGTTGAACGCCCCGCCGAAGGAGGGGGACAGGGTGTACGTCTCCGCCATGGGGGCGGAGGGAACGGTGCGTTCGGTGCGTCCGGAAAAAAAGGAGGCGGAGGCGGAAGTCAACGGCATCCGTTTAAGGGTGAAATTTTCCGACCTTATGCGCCCCGCGCCCGCAGCCGCGAGCGGGAAAAACGGCAAAGGCGGCAAAAAAAGTCCGCCGCCCGCCGGGAAGGGGGAGGTGCGCGTGGTCAAAAACCTGCAGTCCAACCTTTCCCCCCGCCGCGAGATCAACGTCATCGGCATGACGGTCGCCGAGGCGATCGCCGAGATAGACCCCTTCCTGGACGCTGCCGCCGTGGCGGGCATCGAGGAAGTGAAGATCATTCACGGCTTTGGCATGGGCCGGCTCAAAAAGGGCATTCAGGAATATCTGCGCACCCACAGGGGGGTGGAAGGTTTCCGCTCGGGCGCCTACGGCGAGGGGGAGGGCGGCGTGACCGTCGTCCGCCTGAAATGAGCGGTCTGCGCGGGCGCCGCATAAAAACATAAAAAGGCAAAATTTTTCGGGCAAGTTTGCCCCTGCGGGCGAATACAAATAATATGTATTCTGTTTTTGGGGTAAACTGACATTGTCGGAAAGCAAGAAAAAATCGGAAAGAAGAAAGTTTTTCATCGGCTCCAACCTTGCGCTCTTCGCGGTCGCGCTCTTCATCGGCGTGGTCTGTCTCTATCCCGTGTCCGTGGCGACGAGCGCGGGGGACGGGGTGTACCGCCGCGGCGCGGAGGACAGCGACTGCGTTTCTCTCCTCGTCAACGTCTATTGGGGCACGGAAGAGGTGTATTCCATGCTGGACGTTCTGGACGAATACGGCGGGAAAGCCACCTTCTTCATCGGCGGCGCGTGGGCGGACGACAACGCGGACTGCGTGAAGGAGATCGTCTCCCGCGGGCACGAGATCGGCAGCCACGGCTATTTTCACAAGGACTGCACGACGCTCTCCTACGAAGAGACGGCGGAGGAGATCAACCTTTCCCGCCGTTTCCTGCTCCTCGCGGCGGGCGTCGAAGTCGGGCTCTTCGCCCCGCCCTCGGGCGCGTACGACCAAACGACCGTGCAGGTCTGCGGCGACCTCGGCATGAAACTCATTCTGTGGAGCAAGGACACGGTCGACTGGCGGGATAAGGACGCGGATCTCTGTTACGAGCGCGCCACGGACGGGGTGAGCGGCGGAGAATTTATACTCATGCACCCCATGCCCGCAACGGTGCAGGCATTGCCGCGTATTTTGCAATACTATCGGGAGAACGGTTTCCGCGCCGTCACGGTGACGGAAAACCTTACATACGGAGGATAATCACATTTCGCTTATGGTCAGACATCACACATTCAAAAACGGGCTCCGGCTGATCGTGCGCCGCATGGACGGGCTGCTGTCCGTCTCCATGGGCATTCTGGTCGGCGCGGGCGCCGCCTACGAAACGGCGCGGGAGGACGGCATTTCCCACTACATCGAACATATGCAGTTCAAGGGCACCGAAACGCGCAACGCGCGGGAAATTTCGGACGCCTTCGACAACATCGGCGCGCAGGTCAACGCCTTCACGGGCAAGGACATGACCTGTTATTATTCCAAAGCCACCGCCTCCCACGCCGAAGAGGCGTTCGGGCTGCTCTCCGACCTCTTTTTGCATTCTATCTTCCCCGAGGAAGAGGCGGTGCGCGAAAAGGAGGTCATCTGCGAGGAGATCGCCATGAACGAGGACACGCCCGAGGATCTTTGTCTGGATATTCTGGCGCACGCCATGTACGGAGAAGAGGGATACGGGCGGAATATTCTGGGTCCCGCCGCAAACGTGCGCGGGTTCACCAAGGCCGCCGTGGACGAATATAAATCCCAGCTCTACCGCCCCGAAAACATCGTCGTCAGTTTCGCGGGCGACATCACCTTCGACAAGGCGAAGGAGCTGACCGAACAATATTTCGGCGGCATGGAGGGGGGCAAGTTCCGCCGCCGGGACAAGTCCGTCCTCTCCCTGCGCCGTACTCTGTTCAAGAACAAGAAGATCGAACAGGTGCACCTCGCCGTCGCCTATCCCGGCATCTGCCGCACGGACAAGCGCGTCGAGGCGGCGCAGATCTTGAACACCCTGCTCGGCAGCGGCATGAGTTCCCGCCTCTTTCAGGAGGTGCGCGAAAAACTCGGGCTCGCCTATTCGGTCTACTCCTACGGTTCGTTCTACCGCGAATGCGGCCACTTCACCGTCTACGCGGGCGTCAATCCCAAGAATACGCAAAAGGCATACGACGCCATCGGCGAAGTCATCGGACGGGCGCTGCGGGAGGGGATAACGCAGGCGGAGTTCTCCCGCGCCCGCGAACAGCTCCGCGCGAGCGGCATCTTCTCGCAGGAGAGCACCTCTTCGCAGATGCTCTGGTACGGCAGGAACCTGTTGCATGACGGTCGCGTGGACAGTTTCGAGGCGCAGCAGGCGCGTTACGACGCCGTCACCCTCGACGACGTCATGCAGGCGCTCGAAGATACCTTCGGCGCCGAAAAGCGGGGCGTCGCCGTGGTGGGGGACGTGAACGCCCCGCTCCCGCTCTGACATGCCCGCGGTCAAGACGGGCGGCTATACGCACGCCGAAGGCTTTCCGCCCGTGTTCGACGAACACAGCCGCGTGCTCATCCTCGGCAGTTTTCCCTCCGTGCAAAGCCGCCGCGTTTCCTTCTATTACGGCAACCCGCAGAACCGTTTCTGGAAAATGCTGAGCGACTATTTCCATGCACCCATGCCTGCGACGACCGAGGAAAAGAGGGCGTTTGTCCTGGAACGGGGCGTGGCGCTCTGGGACGCGGTGATGTCCTGCGACGTTGCGGGGTCAAAGGACGAGAGCATCGTCAATTACGTCCCCGCGCGGATCGAAGAGGTATTGGAGCATGCGAAGATCGAACGCATCCTGCTCAACGGCAGGCGTGCGTTTTCGGTGTTCGAGGAGGGATATAAGGATTGCGGCGTGCCCTATTTTCTGATGCCCTCCACTTCGCCCGCCAATCCCCGCTACCGCTATGAGATCTGGAAGGAGGCGCTCGATGGAATATTCGGCTCTCATTCGTGAACTGTACGCCCTGCGCGACGAAAAATTCGCCGAATTTCAGGAAAAGATCGTCAATCCCCGCGCACAGAAGATCGTCGGCGTGCGGACGCCTGTCCTGCGCCGCCTCGTCAAAAAATACCGCGCGGCATGGCGGGAGTTCCTCACCTTCCCCGACGAATATTACGAGGTGGCTTTCCTCAAACTGAACGCCGCCGCGCTGCTGCCCTTCGAGGCGTTGCTGCCCTGTCTGGACGAATGCGTGAACGCCATCGAAAACTGGGCGCTCTGCGACACGTTCAAACCGGCTTGCATCGCAAAGCACAGGGAGGAATTTGTCCCGTACATAAAAAAATATCTCGCGGGCGGCGAATTCTCCCAAAGGTTTGCCCTCGTCACGCTGCTCTCCTTTTACATGGAGGAGAAGTATCTGCCGCTGATCTTCGGCGGCCTGCAGGAAAGCGACACGGCGCCCTATTACACGCACATGGGCGCGGCGTGGCTGCTTGCCGAGGTGCTGGTAAAGTTTTATGACCGGGGCGTCGCCTTCTTACGGGAAAACCGCCTGGACAAGCGCACGCACAACAAGGCGATACAGAAGGCGCGGGAGAGTTTCCGCCTGACGAAAGGGGAAAAAGACGCCCTGCTTTCGCTCAAAAGGAAATAAAAGCCCCGCAATTCCGTTGACAACCGGTGGCAAAAGTATTACAATAAAATCATTGAAATCTACCAAAAGGGAGAACCTGAATTCTATGTTTGAAAAAGTATGCGCGCTTCTGGCGGATCAGCTCAACATCTCCGCCGACTCCATCAAACCCACCGACAACATCACCGAGGACCTGCACGCCGATTCCATCGACGTCGTGGAAATGCTGATGAACCTCGAGGACGAATACGGCGTCAAGCTGCCCGAAGAGTCCTTCGACAGGATCAAGACGGTGCAGGACGTCGTGGACGAGCTGGAAAAACTGTCCAAATAACGGAAAGCAACGAAGGGCGCGCCGCCGCGGAGAAAATGCCGCGGCGGCGCGCTTTTTTTCTCTTGACAACGGCGGGCAAAAGGGATATAATGAACAGCATAAGTTCCGCGGGAAAGCAAAGTTTTTTCCGCGGGGACGGAACGACCGACGAGGAGAAGAAGCATGACGTATGCCGACGCGCAAAAAAAGCTCGCAGCGGTTTCGCAGGAGCAGCTCTTGCGCTTTTACGATCAATTGACGGACGGGGAGCGTGCAACGCTCTTACAGCAGATAGACAGGACCGATTTTTCGGTCATCGACAACTTTTTTCACCACGAAAAGCTGGACGGCAAGGGCAGGACGGAGCCCATCGGGGGGCTGCGCCTCGCCGACATCGAAATGCGGAAAGAAGAGTTTCGTGCCGCCGGCAAGGCGGCGATCCGCGCGGGCAAAGTGGGCGCGGTGCTCCTCGCCGGCGGGCAGGGCACCCGCCTCGGGTTCGACGGGCCCAAGGGCGCCTTCGACATCGGCGTGACGAAACATCTGTACATCTTCGAACAGCAGGTGAAAAACCTGTTGGAAGTCGTAGAGGAATGCGGCGCGTACGTGCCTCTCTACATTATGACCAGCGACCTCAACCACGACGCGACCGTCGCTTTCTGGCAGGCGCACGGTTATTTTTCCTATCCCGCCGAATATGTCAGGTTTTTCGTGCAGGAGATGGCGCCCGCCGTGGACGGGAAGGGCAAGGCGCTGCTCGCGGAGAAGGGGAAGATCGCCCTCTCTCCCAACGGCAACGGCGGCTGGCTCTCCTCCATGCGCAAGTGCGGGCTTCTGGAGGATGTTTCCCGCCGCGGCATCGAATGGCTGAATGCCTATGCCGTGGACAACGTCCTGCAGCGCATCGCCGACCCCGTGTTCGTCGGCGCGACCATTTTGAGCGGCTGCAACTGCGGCGCAAAGGTCGTCTGCAAGAGCGGCCCGCAGGAGCGCGTGGGCGTGCTCTGCCTGGAGGACGGTAAGCCCAACATCATCGAATATTACGAGATGAGCGAGGAGATGGCGAACCTGCGGGACGAAAAGGGGGACCTCGTCTATCTCTACGGGGTCATCTTGAATTATCTCTTCAACGTCAGAAAGGCTGTCTCCGTGCTCGGCAGCAAGATCCCCGTGCACGTCGTCGAAAAGAAGGTGCAGTACGTGGACGAAGCGGGGAACATCGTCGTTCCTTCCGCGCCCAACGCCTATAAGTTCGAAACGCTCATCCTGGACATGGTCCGCCTGATGGACACCTGTCTGCCCTTCGAAGTCGTGCGCGAAAAGGAGTTCGCGCCCGTCAAGAACGCGACGGGCACGGACAGCGTCCAGACGGCGCGCGCCCTGCTCGAAAAGAACGGCGTGGAACTGTAAAATAAACGCTTTCTCCTTTGCGGAGGGAACATGAAAAATATGTTCTTTACAGGCATGGTGCCCCTCTTTCGGTCATATGGCGCTTTGCTTCATCGGCCGCCTGCGTTCGTACGCAGGCGGTCGTTCGTTTTATTAAAATAGTAAATAGAGAAAAATTTTTTCATTTATTGAACGTTTATTGACAAAAAACCATAAATATGCTATAATTTCCATACAAATACATGATCGGGAGGTTTTCGTCATGAAATATGGGAAAAAATTGTTGGTTTGTCTGGCAGCGGTCGCGCTGATCCTTTCGGCGTTCGTGCTGTCCGGCTGTCAGTTCGTGCTCGGCGGTCCGGGCAGCGGTTCGGGGAGCGTTTCCGGCAGCTCGGGCGGCGGTCCGGGCGGCGATACGCCCGCCGAGGAGACCGAGGCGGAACTCAGGCAATCCCTCTATGATGCCGTCGAACTGGACGGTGTCCGCGGGCTCGTGGCGACGCTGACCGTGGATCAGGGGGGAACGGCGATAGACCCCTCCGGCCTGACCGACGAGCGGGATCTCAATTATATGGAGGCGACCGCCGCGTGGAACGACGACGGCGTATTCGGTGCGGACGCCTATACCGTGAGCAAACATCGGCAATCGGCAGATGGTCCCGTAAGTTATCTGCAATACGGCGGGTTTGCACGCGACGTCGATTTTTACGGCGGCGGATATAATTGTTACACCGTACAACCGTACGATTTGGAGGAAACAGAACCTTCGCCGGAGACGGTCGGCGCCGTGCGCGAATATATCGCGGAGAACAAAGCCGACATCGTGGCTGACAGATCGAGCGTCGACTGGCTGGAAAATATCTCTTTCACGTCGGATCAGATCGGTGAGGAGCGGCAGGATTTTCTGGACGCGCTTGCCGTGTTCCTCGGCGCCGTCGAACAGCTGCCCGCCTATTTCGGCGGCGAAGTCGACGCGACGGATACGGGGTATACGCTCACGTATTCGCTTTGGGATTGCGCCGATCTCTTTGTGGAAAACGTATTGACCGGTGTTCTGGAGGCGGTCGATGAAGATCCTGCAATGACCTGCGGGGAGTTTTCGGAATTGACCGAGATCATCGCGCTGACCAACCGTCTGTTTGCCGGCTATAGCGCGGAAGATATGTACGGGCTTTTGCGTATCGCCGTCAAAGAACTCATGATGACGTCCATGGGCGTGTCCGCCGAAGAGGTCGCAAAAGTCGATTTCGATGCGGCATTCCCCGTGCCGCCGTCCGGGCAGTCGGCGGGCGGATATCTGCGCAGTTGTGTCGCTGCGTTCCCCTCGATCGCAGAGGAGATCGTGACCATGCTCGGGAACATGAGCGAGGACGTGGCGCAGGATATCGATTCGCTCACGCCGCACATGTGGATGGAGGGTTTCCTTTCCGGACTTTTCGGGATCGTGCCGGACGAAGAGCAGTCTCTGGGCGATGCGTTCGCGGAATGGTATGAAGGCAAAAAGTCCGATTGGGAATCGTACGGCAACGATGAATATTTTGTTCTCATTTTCAATGAAGACAGGACGTTGACGGGGCTGGATATATACATTTCGGCGGAAAAAGCGAGCACCGAAGAAGAGGTCGGCTTTACCCTTCTTCTGGACGGGCATCTGGACTTCTGCTATGAGGCGCCCGCGCTTTTCGACCTGACGGGTTACCGCTACTATGCCGGCGAAAGGGTGCTCGATAAGACATATGAAGAGGAAGTCATGCTGTACGGCTCTGATTTGGAGGGGATGTCCGTCACGGAGACGTTCTCCGCGCGGGTATCCGTGGAAAACAACGGCCGCCTGGCAACGGTCGTCCTGTCGGACGGGGACGCCGTGCTTTGGACGGAAGAGATTTCGGCCGCAGATCTTTTCGATCAGAGAGAAATATCGGCAGAGATCGAGTGGCAGGGCAGTGTTTTTGCGCTGCGCTGTTCCGCGGCTTTGGCGGTAGCGTCCTCCGGCGATGCGCGGATGCGTTCCATTGCATTGTCGTTTGAACAGATCGAATCTTCGGGCGGCGTGTATTATGACCCTGCGTCCGTTCAAGTGGCTTTTGATTCGGAAAGCATATACGACGTGATTGCATAACAACGTATGTGCGTCAAAAAAAGGCTCCGGTGTGCCGGAGCCTTTTTTCTTCAAGAATATCTCCGAAAACGCTTGACAAAAATTTACGGGGGGGGGGTATAATAAAATGGAAAATACTTTTTTGTATAAAAAGTATCCGTAAAAATACATAAAGGAAAGGAAGTTTGTCACGATGAAGAACGGAAAAAAGTTGTCGGCATGCCTGGCGGCGCTCGTCTTTGCCTTTGCGGCGTTCGTGCTGTCCGCCTGTCAGCCGCAGGCGGCGGAAAATTCCTCGGGCGGCGCCCCGTCGGGCGGGGCGGAGATGACCGAGGAGGAATTGGAGGAGACCCTCTTGCAGGCGTTTGAATCGGACGAAATTTACGGCTTGCGGGGAACGCGGCACGAAAAGCGAGGGCAGTCGCGGGAGTATTCCGAATTCTATTCCGAAACGACGGCGGCGCGGGACGAAGACGGCGTTTTCGGCGCGGATCTCTATCGGACGGAAAGAAGGGGAACCGGAGAACCGGGATCGGACGCCGTGGAATGGGGCGGCCCGCCATATACCTCCGCCGCTTTTTTCCGCGACATCGATTTTTACGACGGCGACTTGGGCGAGGTCTATACACTGACGGAGACGGGATCCGCCGAAACGGATCTGATGCAGGAAAACATTGCCGCGTTGCAGGAATACATAGCGGACGGAGAGGATGTGCTGTTCCGGCGGGAAAGCGCGACGAGACGGTTCGAGCGGCTCGCGGGGGAAACGCGGCAGGATTTTCTCGCCGCCTGCGGCGTGATCGCGGACGCTTTCGGGCAGATGTTCGCGCTCTTCGACGGCGAAGCGGCTGCGGCGGACGGGGGCTATACGCTCACCTATAATCTGCGGGACTGCGCGGAAGAGTTATACGAAGGCGTGATCAAGGACTTCCTGCGGGAGATGGACGAAGATCCGGACATGTCCTGGGCGGACTTTGCCGAACTTCCGCAGGTCATCGCATTGAGCAACCGCCTCTTTGCCGATGCGGACGCCGAGGATATGCACGTCTTTCTGCGCGTCGCGGTCAAGGCGTTTCTGACATGGGCGTACAACGTTTCCGCGGACGCGATCGAAGCGGCGGATCTCGGCGCGCTCCTGCCCGCACCCGGCAAAACGCAGTCGGGGGCGGGGTATCTGCGCGCCTGCCTGGCAAGGCTTCCCGAAATCGTGAAAGAGATCGCGGGCAAATTTGAAAATGAAATCGGATTCGTCGGAGATCAGATAGATTCCGTTACGCCTTATAAAGCCGTATCTTTCGTGCTCCCGCACCTGGGCGGTGATTTGGGGGACAGTCTGGAAGCCAACTTTGCGTCCCTCTATGAAGGGTTGAGCGTGTATTGGGAAAAATACGGCAGGGAAGCCGTTTTAGTTTTCCGCTTCGATGCCGCAAAAAGATTGGCGGGGGTCGATCTTTGCATTGATTTTGACGCAAGAGAGGCGTCCGATATGCCCGAGACGGTATTGAATTTGTCTTACCGTCTGGACTTCCTCTATGAACCGCCCGCGCTGTTCGATCTGGCGGGGTATCGCTGCTGCGCAGGCGAAAAACTGAAAGACGGGGTATATGAAGGGGAGATAGAACTGAGCGGGCATACGCTTGAAACGGGGGCGCCCGTCGGCGCGGCGCTCGGCGTCGGTATTTCCCTGGCAGACGGCAAGATGACGATTTCTTTGTCGGACGGCGATGACGTGCTTTGGACGGGAGTGATGTCCGTAAGCGGTGCTGGCGGTGTTACCGGCATGCTTTTCCCGGCGGAATTTACATGGCGGGGAGAGCGCTTTGATTTGTGGGTGGACGTAAGGGGAGTTCTCGGGTCCGCCGTCCTTGCGCAAATCATAGACAGTTTTCCCTTTATCGGCGTTTTCGGCTACCACCTGTGTTTGTATCTCGGCATTCCCACGGGGGGAATTTCCGTCGAATCCGTTTATTTGGAGATCGAGCAAATCGGTTGGCAGGCGGCGGAATATGCCCCCGTCTCGTGGGAAGCGGTGTTGGATACGGAACCGATAACGGAATATATTCGCTGACGATGCGAAAAAAGTGAAAACCGACCCTGCTTCGGCGGGGTCGGTTTTTCGCGTCGTTTTTGATCTTTTTTCGGCGGAAACGGGCAAAGGCAGAGGGTGTCAGTCTTTCTCCGCCGCGTTGCTCTCCGCGTGCGCAGTTTCTTCGGCGGCGGGTTGCGCTTTGGCTTCGACAGCGGCGTCTCCGCCCGCCGTCTGTTTTTTCGCTTGTTTTTCCGCCGCGGAAAGGCCGACCGCCCGGTCGACGGGCAGCGAAAAGGCGATGCCCTGCCCCGGCGTGTTCAGCCCGACCGCCTTGTAGAGGGCGTGCAGGATGTCGTCTTTCAGCTTGGCGGGCACGAGGATCATCACCATCTCCTTTTCGGGCTGGACGGTGATATGGAAAAAAGTCTCCGCCTCGGGGTTGGCGGTGCCGCGGGCGTGCACTACCGTGCCGCCGCGCGCGCCGAATTCCCTGGCGGCGTCCATCACGGTTTCGGAATATCCCGCGTTCACGATGCAGCAGATCATTTCATACTCAAATTCCATTTTACTTCTTCTCCTCCCGCGCCATGCGGTTGTTGCTCAGAAAACTGTATATCGCCACGCCCACCACGCTCGACAGGGGCACGGTGTAGGCAATGCCCTTGCCGTCGCGGACGGTGCGGAACTTCTCTTCCAGCGTTTCCAGCGCGGCGTCCGCTTTGTCCGCGCGCACCAGGCTGAAAATGACCGCCTTTTCGTTGTCTTCCAGCCCCAAAAGGTGCCGCATTTCCGAGTTCGCCGTGCCTTCGCCCCGCATTAAAAGCTGCATATTGATCTCGAAAGATTGCAAAAGGTCGGCGTAAAATTCGGCTTTCCTGCGGTTGACGATGGTGACCAGCAGTTTCAGTTTCCGCGGCGCGAGGTTTGCCCGCGCGTCCTCTTTTCGGTTTTGCAGCCGCTGTTTGAGCCTGCCGCGTATGGGTATGCGGCGGATGTGTTTTTCCTGTTTTTCTTGCGTGGAGATATTCTCTTTTTCGGGCATGGTACCCTCCTTACATAAAGTTGATGATCTGCTCGTCGTCCGCGCTCAGGATGCGCTTCATGGCGATCTTCTCGCGCATGCGGCGGGTCACGACGGAGTGGAAGCCCAGGAGCTGAATGGTGATGAGCGGGGTCATGGCGACCATCGCCACCACGCCGAAGGCGTCTGCCATCACGTTCTCTGCGCCCTGCATGGTCACGCACGCGCCGATGGCAAAGGGCAGGATGAAGGTGGAGGTCAGAGGCCCGCTCGCCACGCCGCCCGAGTCGAAGGCGATCGCCGTGTACAGTTTCGGCACGAAGAAGGACAGTCCCAGCGAAAGGAAGTAACCGGGCACAAGATAGTAGAGGATGTTGAAGTCAAAGACGATGCGCAGCATGGAGAGACCGATGGAGATGCCCACGCCGATGGAGAGGGCGAGGAGCATGGAGCGGCGGCTGACCGTGCCTTCCGTGATGGTTTCGACCTGTTTGTTCAGAACGTGTACAGCGGGCTCTGCCAGCACGACTACGAAGCCGAGAATGAAGCCGAACACGATGAGCAGGGCGGGGTGGTTTTCGGCAAGTTCCACGCCCATTTTATACCCGATGGGCATGAACCCGACGGATACGGCGGTCAGAAAGACGACCAGCCCCACGAAGGTATACACGATGCCCACGGCGATCTGCAATATCTTCCGCTTGGGGAGTTTGAGGATAAATATCTGAATGACGGCGAAGAAGAGCACGATCAGCCCGAGGGCAAGCCCGACTTCTCCCATCACGTCCAGAATGGCCTGCGGCACTTCGGAGAGGGAAGTGAGGGAATAGTCCGGCACTTCATAGCTCATTTCTCCCGAGGAGCAAAGGCCGAGGATCATGACCGCGAGGATGGGACCGATGGAGCACATGGCGACCAGTCCGAAACTGTTTTCGCTTGCGTCCTTGCCGCCCAGGGAGCCCGCCACGCCCACGCCGAGCGCCATGATGAAGGGCACGGTGATGGGGCCCGTCGTCACGCCGCCCGAATCGAAGCCGAGGGCGAGGAAGTCCGATTTATCGGCGACGACCGCCAGCGCCGCCAGCATGAAGAGAAACATATAGAAGAACATCAGGAGGGAGGAGAGGCTCTTCTTGAACACCATGCGCAGAATGGAGAGGACGAGGAAGATGCCCACGCCCACGCCCACCGTGACGATGAGCGCCGTTCCGTTGATGAACCCCGCCACCTGCGAGGCGAGCACGGACAGGTCGGGTTCTGCCACCGTGATCAGCACGCCCATGGCAAAGCAGACGGAGAGGAGCAGCTTCATGCTGCCAGAGCGGGTCAGACCCGTGCCCGCCTGTTCGCCCATGGGTGTCATGGCAAGGTCGGCGCCCAGGTTGAAGAGGGCGATGCCCAAGATCAGGAAAATCGAGCACACGGCGAACGCGCCGACTTCGGTCAGGGTCAGGTCGACGAGCGGCGTGAAGTTTAGAATGATGACGATGAGCGTCACGGGCAGGACGGACGTCAAAGATTCTTTTAATTTTGTCAGCAGCACTTTCAGCACGGGCGATCCCTCCTCTTCCCGCAAGGCAAATTCTTTGTTTCAAACGAATGTGAACGAATATTTTTAATAACTATATTTTAACGAAAAAAAGCCCGAAAAGTCAAGTTTTTTGTGCAAAAATCGGGTAAAAACAGGCATTTTTTTGTATATGGATTGCTTATACGGGGGAAAAGTTTTGCGTATTTTTCCGCCCGTTGCCGTCCGCCGGTGCCGCAGAACTTATTGGCTCTTTAGCATGAATCTCCCCCAGTTTTACCGGGGGAGATAAAAAAACTTCAGTAAATAAAAACCTCTCTATGTTATAATAGTGTAAGGTTTGGCGACCGCATCACTAAAAACAACAGGAGGTTTTTATCAAATGAAGAATGAAATAAAGCTACGGCACATTCAACATACAGATGTGAATATTATATAGTCTTTGCGCCTAAATACAGAAGAAAAGAAATATATGGACAACGGAAAAAAGATATAGGAGAGATCGTACGGAAACTTTGCAACGAGAAGAAAGTGGAAATTATCGAAGCGGAGCATGTCCGGATCACATCCATATGTTGGTGGGTGTGCCACCGTATTTAAGTATAGCACAATTCATGGGGCAAAAAAGACAGCCGCGACATAGCGGCTGCCGGAGAATCGTGATGCGTTGCCAAATTTCGATACCCGTTGACGGGTACGCCGGCATTAAACCCTTTTAGGGCCTGTGCAAACCACCGGTTCACCGGTGGTTTTGACTTATGCCGCAAGGAAGGAAAGGGACATGCCCGCGTTGAGCGGGAAAGACGCGGGACAAGTTTTTTCCTTCATTTTTCCCTTTTTGCGCTCATATATATGAGAGATGCAATACGATTACAACCGTTCGAAAAAAAGGATTGTCCGCCGGCTGGTCGCCGTTTGCGTGGGCGTGGCCCTCGCGCTCCTGCTCATCTTTTTGCAGCGCAATGCCGACGGCGTCATCACCGCCGCCGCCGAAGCCGCCATGCGCTCGTACACCGTTTCCGCCGTCAACGAAGCGGTGCTCGAAAGCACGGAGGACGGCGCGGCTTACGACGATCTCATCGCCGTCGAACGGGACGGCGCGGGCGACATCGTGGCGATCACTTCCAACGCCCTGCAGATCAACCGCATCGCCCGCACGGTGACGCAAATCGCCCAACAGAAATTGGAAGAGGAGAGCCGGGCGGGGGTGGACATTCCGCTCGGCGCCTTTTTCGGCATCGAGGCATGGGCGGGTCTCGGCCCCTCCGTCCATCTGGACGTCATTCCCGTCGCCGCCGTGTCCTGCCGCTTTTCCTCCGATTTCCGCCAGGCGGGTATCAATCAGACCCGCCACGCCGTGTATCTGGACATTACGGCGGACATATCCATCATCCTGCCTTCGGGCACCTCTTCCGTGCAATCGGTCACGCAGGTGCTCCTCTGCGAGAGCATTTTGGTCGGCAAAGTGCCGGACGTCTATTGGCAGACGGACATTTTCGGCGACGGCTCCGTCCTCTCCGCACAGGCGGACTGAACCAGTCACTCCGCCTTTCGTCTGCATGCCCGTGCATATCGGCATAAAAGCAGATAAACAACTTTGCGCCGCCCATTGACTTTTGCGCGTCGAAAGGATATAATGTGGATATGCAGAGATCGCTATAGAGAAAATTCTTTTATTTCTACTATCTTCATTTTTGCAGAAAAACGTGTTTGAGGAGAATGGGCATGGACGCGCACAAACTTTGGATGTTGAGGGATTTTATCGGTACGAACAAAGTTCTTTTCCGTATTCCCGTATACCAACGTAATTACGATTGGTCGGAGACTAATTGTGACCGCTTATTGGATGATATAAAAGATATTATTGATAGCGGAGAAAAACATTTTCTCGGTACAATTGTTTTTATGGCGGCAAAAAACGGCGGTTTTTCTTTGCAGGAGTATATAATTATAGATGGTCAGCAGCGTCTTACGACGCTCATGCTGATATTAAAGGCGCTCTCTGTGGTCGCTAAAAATGCAGGCGATGAATGTTACCACGAAATAGAAGAGCAGTATCTTCATAACAAATATTGCGATGAGGAATTTAAGGTAAAACTAAAGCCCATAAAATCTGACAACGCCCAATTTTTGCTTCTTTTAGAAGGGAAAGAAGAGGAAATGGACGAGGACACGCACATCTACCGTAATTATTTAAGATGCAAGGAAAGATTTGAATGTTGGGCAGAAAAAGGCATTGCCCCTTCGAGAATTTTAGATGCGCTTACAAAACTTGAAATAGTGGAAATCGTGCTCACAAAAGGTGAAGATGACCCGCAAGTCATTTTTGAAAGTATCAATTCTACCGGATTGGAACTGACAAATGCGGATCTGATACGCAACTTCCTGCTCATGAATGCCGAAAATCAGGAAGAGCTGTATGAAAACTATTGGTTGCATATAGAAAAGTCTTTGCAAAAGAAAACGGACCTTTCATATCTTGATGATTTTTTTACATTATATATTATATACAAGACAAGTAAGCCTGTAAAAAGCCGTCAACTGTACAACAGCTTTGTCAAATTGTTTAAGGATAGCGGTTATTCGCAGGAGAGCAGTTTGCAGGAACTTCGTTACTATGCAGGAATTTACGGAGCTTTCGTTTATGAAAGTCCAAAATATTCCGAACCGATTCGACGGTGCTTGCGAAAATTGCGCATACTAAATCAGACAACCTGCTATCCGTTCTTGCTGCATGTATTCGATGATTTTAACAACGGCGTAATTGATGAGCATACTGTGGAAAAGGTGCTCAATCTTATCCTTGCATATCTGATTCGCAGACTTGTCTGTGGCGTTCCCTCCAACACTTTGCGAGGATTGTTCACATATTTGTATAATCGTATCTTTAAGGTTACTTCGAATAAGCAGAAATATTATCAAACACTCAATAAATTTTTGTTTACTGTTTCCTCCAAGGACGTAATACCTTCGGAAAGTGAATTTGCGCGTGCATTGCAAACGGCAAAGATCTACGGCAATAACGTTCTGTGTCGTTTCTTACTTCTCGATATAGAAAATGGTGACGGTAAAGAAGTGTTACAGCCTGAAAATCTGACGATAGAACATATAATGCCGCAAACTTTAAGTGCAGATTGGAGTCATATAAAACCGGAAGAACACGAGGAATATGTGCATACTCTCGGCAATCTTTCTGTAACCGGTTATAACCCCGAACTTTCCAACAAAAGTTTTATAGAAAAGAGGGAAATTATCCGTGAAAATTCCAAG
Organism: Clostridia bacterium; assembly: GCA_017886575.1. GTDB lineage: Bacteria > Bacillota > Clostridia > Christensenellales > Borkfalkiaceae > RGIG4074. The sequence continues at coordinate 14,042 of JAGHJP010000029.1, read as the reverse complement.
GCAGTCATATTAAACAGCGATGTTCTCGACAAGGAAAGTTGGACAATTGAAGATATTCGTAACCGAGCCAGGAGGCTTGCAGGGATTATAACAAGCAGATATAAGATTGAACGAATTGAGGATGACGCAATCGAATTTGATTATGTAGAAACTCTTACGCTTGACGATTACGATGATATAACAGGCAAAAAATTAGTTTCTTTCAAGTTGTTTGGTGAAACGTATCGCCAAAAAAGATATGCACTCATGCTTTTGGATGTTATCAAAATTTTGGATAAGAAGTGCCCCGGGAAACTTGAAGAACTTGCGGGGAAGAAATATTCCTTTACCACAAAAAAAAGCATGTACATATCAACACTGACGGCGAAGGCATGCGGTGGCCTTGGAAGGTAAAAGAAGGGGTCTTTTTGGAAGCGAATTTGTCTGCTTGGTCCTGTATGCGCTTTATTGAAAATTTGCTTTCGGAATATGGTTTTTCCAAGGATGATTTTGAAGTCAATATCGTAGCTGAAGAACCGAGCGAAGAAGATGACGATGATTGATTTGAGGTAGTTTTTTATATGTACACATGTAATTGTGAGCATGGGTGCATGGAAATAAGCGAATGACAGCAAAAGCCGCGCCGCCGTTTTCAAAAACGGGGCGCGGCTTTTCTTGTGCCGCAGGCAGTTCCGGCAAACGCAGGCGGCGCTGTTTGCCGGAGGGATTAAAACTCTCTTTTCCGGTAAAACCAAACGGACAACAGCCAGGAGATGGCAAAGAGCAGCGCGGCGCAGCCAAGGAAAATGTAGGCGGCATAGGCGGGAATCGCTATGGGTTCCGCGGCGGGCGCGCCGAACGAAGAAATGCCGAGGGCGGCGACGAAGGCGAAAAATGCGCCGATGACGGCATAATAGGCGATTCGTCCCTTGTTCGCGCCGAAGCGGAAGAAGAAGGGCAGCGTGCAGGCGGGGAACAGGAGGTTGACGGCAAACAGCAGGGCGGCGTCGGCGCACAATTGCGCGGCTTCGACCGATTGCTGCAGGACCGCCGCGCGCAGCATAAATCCCGCCACGCTCAGAATGCAGAGAGGGACGAAGCACAGCAATCCTAAAATGTATTTGACGGAAACCATCTGTGCGCGGGAATAGGGCAGCCCGTCGGCGTATTCGTTCCACTTGCACTGCTCGTCGCAACTCATGACGGTCAGGGGGACGACGCCCGCAAAGAGGGCGGGGAAGAATGCAAAGAGCGCGTTGTCCGCGTCCGCGATCGATACGCCGATGAACACCAGCGCGATGACGAGCAGCACGCCGCAGTGGCGGAACGCCATATAGAGATCCTTGATCAGTAAACCTTTCATGCGAAAAAATCCTCCTCGAAAGACGCGGTTTCCGCCGCGCCGTTTCCCTTCACCATAAAGACGAACAACTCTTCGAGCGACACGTTGCTCACGGGCATGCCCTCGGGCAACAGGTCTCTTCTCACCAACGCTTCCACGCCGTAGGGCGATTCCCGTTTGCCCGCGACCGCCCCCTCGGGCAGGCCGGCAAGGCTTTCTTTCGGGCAGCGCAGCACGCCGTATTTTTCCAGCAGGGCGTCCTTCTCTTCGCACAGCAGCAGTTTCCCCTTGTGCAGGAAGGCGATATAGTCGCATATCTTTTCCAGGTCGCCCACGATGTGCGAGGAGATGAGCACGGCGTGTCCCTCGTCCCGCGTGAACTCGCCGAAGGCGGTCACCGCCTCGTCCCGCGCCACGGGGTCCAGCCCGTTGGTCGCCTCGTCGAGGATAAGCAGCTGCGGACGATGGGAGAGGGCGACGGCAATGCCGAGTTTCATCTTCATGCCCCGCGAATAGTCCTTGAAGGGCTGCGAAGCGGGCAGGGACATGTCGGCAAGATATTTTTCATACAGCGCCTCGTCCCATTTTTTGTAGGTGCGGCGCATGACGCTGCCGACGAGTTTCGCGTTCATGGAATAGGGAAAGCCGATCTCGTCGGGCACCACGCCGATGTCCTCCTTGACGGAGCGGAAGTCCTTTCCGCCGCTCTCCCTGCCCAGCACGGCGATGCTGCCGCCGTCCTTTTGCAGTGCGCCCAAAATCAGGCGGATGAGGGTGGTCTTGCCCGCGCCGTTTTCGCCGACGAGCCCCATGATGCACCCCTTCGGCAGGGTCAGCGACAGGTCTTGTATGGAAAATTTGCCCCGTTTCTTGGTCAAATCGTGAATTTCGATCGCATTTTCGTTCATTGCTGTTCTCCCTTCGGAATTTTTTGCGCCCGTGCGGCGTATTTATTGCCCTTCCTCGGCAACGAGCGCGTACATGTCGGCAAGTTCTTCCTTCGACAGGCCGCATGCCGCCGCCTCGTTGGCGATCGCGCGCATGTGCCCCTCGATCCGTTTCAGGCTCTCTTCCCGCAGCAGTTCGGCGTTTTGCGGTGCGACGAAGCAACCCTTCCCCGCGACGGTGAAGATGAACCCTTCTCTTTCCAGCTCGTCGTACGCCCGCTTGGTCGTGATCACGCTGATGCGCAGGTCCTTGGCAAGGTTGCGTATGGACGGCAGCGCGTCGCCCTCGGCAAGTTTTCCGCCGACGATCAGGTCCTTGATCTGCGTGTATATCTGGTCGTATATCGGCGCGCCGCTGCGGTTGTCGATGAATATGTTCATCCGCTCGCCTCCTCAACTGTTTATATACAGTATAAACAGTAAGCACGCATTTGTCAAGAGTTTTACGCGATTTTCTCGAAAAATTTTTTTCGGATGAAAAAACCCCGCCGGAAAGTGTCCGGCGGGGACGGGGGAACGGGAAGCGGGAGGGCGGTGCCGCAGAAGGGGAAAGGGGGAACGGCGGCGCATGTGTTCCTGTGTGCGCATGCGCGCATGCGCAGGCGACGAATTGATAAAGGGGCACGGGCGGAAAAATTTGGCGCGGAAGGTACAGGGGGCACAGAGCGCGGCGGGGCTGCATATCGGCAAACGACGACAAAAAGGAGCGGGACATGCCCGTAAGAACGCGCCCGCGCAAAACATGCACGGGCGCACCTTGCGGGGCGGCGATCACAGCAGTTCTTCCATGCAGGCGACGATCCTTTCGTTGCCGCTCTCCACGTCGCAGTTTTTCAGGTTCTTGCGCAGGGCGGAATCCTGCATCAGGCCGTCTATGGCGGCCTCCAGATTGTCGAGATTGCGTTCCGGAAGCACGCGACACATCCCCCGTTCTTCAAAATAACGGGCGTTCTTCACCTGGTCGCCGCGGGTGCGGGCGTTTTGCAGGGGGATGAACAGGGCGGGCTTTTTCAGGGCGAGCGTTTCAAACACGGTGTTCGAGCCGGCGCGTGCAACGACGGCGTCGGCGCAGGCATAGGCGGCACCCATGTCCTCCTCGAACTCCCGCTGCATATACCCCGCGGCGTTGCTCTCCACGGCGTTTCCTCTGCCGCAGAGGTGCAGAATGTAGTACTTTTTGCAGAGGGAAAACAAATCTTTGCGCAGGGCGGCATTGATCGCCGCGCTGCCCGAGCCGCCCCCGAGGACGAGCAAAACGGGTTTGTGTCGCGAGGCAAAGCCGTATTTTGCCCTTGCCATGCCCGCGTCGGAGCCGAAAACCGAACGGCGGAGGGGCGATCCGGTGTACCGCCCGTTGATGACGCTTTCGGCGGTTTCGGGGAAGGACGTGAGGACAAAGGCGCAACGCCCCGCCATCAGCCGGTTGGCAAGCCCTAATGTCAGGTCGCTTTCGTGCGTGAGGCAGGGTATTTTCAGCCTTTTTGCCGCAAAAACCACGGGCAGGGCGACGTAGCCGCCCTTGGAAAAGACGAGATCGGGTCGGATGGCGGCAAGTTTTTCCTCCGCCTCTTTCACCGCCCGCCGCAGGGCGAGGGGAATGGAAAAATTGCGCAGAGAGAACCCGCGGACGAATTTGGGACAGGCGATCTGTCCGTAGGGGATCTTTAAGGGCGCGACGATGCGCTTTTCCACGCCGTCCGAGCCGATGTAGCATAGGTCGTACCGGTCCTGCAATTCCTCCATGAGTGCGATGTTAGGCATCACATGCCCCGCGCTGCCGCCGCCCGTGAATACGATTTTTTTCATGCGCCGCGCCTCCTTCCGCCCTGCGGCGGATATTCTCGTATCTATATCGTATGCAAAGCGGGCGCAAAGTATTAAAGTATGATTTTTTTCAATTTCTCCCGTGGGCGTTCAGCCGTACTGGGAGATCATTTTTTCCGCCGCGGCCTTCACGGCGGCTTTCACCCGTTCGGGGGCAAGCACCCGCACCCCCGCGCCCAAGCCCAAAAGTTTACGGATAAGCCCCTCGTCGTCGGGCAGGGCGACGACGGCGGAAAGTTTTCCGTCCTTTGTGCGGCGGATGCAGTCCACGCCCAGCCACTCTTCGACGTCGGGCAGGGCGGCGGGCGAGATCTCCAGCTCCACTTCCACGGGCTCCCCGTCTTCGCGGTCGAACCGCAGGGGAATGTCCTCGGGCGAAAAGTCCCGCTTTTCGAACGTCTGCCCCGTGCGGACCGCCATGCGGATCCTGCCGACCTTGAACAGGCGGAACGCCGCGCGCTTGCGGCACCACGCATAGATGTACCACACGTTCTGTTTGTAGACGAGAACGTGCGGCTCGACGGTGCGGCGGGTCTCTTCGCCCGTGCGCGCGACGTAATCGATCTCCAGGCATTCCTTTTCCCGTACCGCCCGCTGTAACAATTCTATCTTATCGCGGAAGCGGTAATCGCCCCAGGCGCTGCTGTCGACGATCACATCCCCCCGCACGGGCAGTTCCGCGTCCGTTTTTTTGTATTGGCTGGAAATTTTTTCAATGGCGGAATCGAGCGCGGCGTCCTCGATCTGCCCGCGCATCGCCTGCATGGCGTCCAGCGTCGCGCGATATTCCGCTTTGTTGAGGAAGTTGACGGGCAGTTTGTAGGCGTCCGATATATACACGCCGCCGTACCGCCCGTGCGCTATGTCGACGGGCACGCCCGACACCGTCAGTTCTTCCACATAGCGGTAGATCGAGCGGACGGACACGCCGTAGCGCGCCGCCAGCTCGGCCGCGCTCACCCGCTTGCGGGCAAGCAGCGTGAAAAACATGTCCATGATGATCTGATACTTCATTCCCTTTTTCTCCTCCGCGGAAAAATTTTTTTGTTTTTTGGAAAATTTTAATATATATGACAATATTTGTCAAGTATTATATCATAAAATAATGTCAATACTCTTGCAAAAGCAAAAATAAGGAGGATGAAAACCGTGAAAGGGTTTTATTTCGACTATCAGATATTCGGCGGCGAACGGCTGTCGGCGGAGGAGCGGCGGCTGCGGGAGAGACTGCAACGGAACAAGACCGCGCTCGAGACGATCGCCGAGTTGGGGGAGAGAAGGGGGCTGCGCCATGCGGACGCGGAGCCGCGCCGCCCCGCATTCAACCGTTGAAAAAGGGAAAAGCCTCTTTGCCCCGGAAAGCGCAAAAAATTTCACTTTTTCGGGACGGAGCGGGCCGTTGACAAAACCGTCCTTTCCTGCTATACTGTAAATGAGAATATCGTCGGAGGGAGAAAAAGGAATCCGCCTTCGGCGCGCCCGACAGGGAAAAAGAGAGGAAAAGGACATGAAACAGAAAATTGGTACGGCTGTCGGTTTTATCGGCAGCGCCGCGCTCGTCGCGCTGCTCGTCGGCATCCACTTTGTGTTTCGCTATAATCTGTACAGCCTCTTCGGCATGGCGGCGCTCTTTTTGGAAATTTCAAGTTTCATCTGCACGGGGATGTTTGTCGGGCTGACCGCGCTGCAATATTTCTCCGCGTCGCCCCGCGCTTTCATGATCGCAAAATATGCGGTCGGCATCGTCTTTCTTGCCTTGGCGGCGCTCGGTTCGCAGCTCTGTTACGGCGATCTGACGCCCCTCTTCTGCATTGCTCTCGCCGCGCTCGTCGTCTGCTGCGTTGCCGAGAGCGTCTGCTCTCACGGCGGGGTGCCGGTGCGGCCAAGGAAGGGCGTCGGTGCGGCGGTGCTGGCGGCGGTCGTGCTCTTTGCGGGGGCGGCCGTTCTGGCGGGCGTGCACGGGCCGATGAAGTATGCAGCCGCGCTGGAAGCCCATCAAAAGACCGTCGAGGCGGAAACGCCCTCCGTCGAAAATTATTGTGAATTGCTGGCAGGCATGCCCGAAGATACGGTGTTGAAGGTCACCGTTTCCGGTGACGGCAGAGGAGCTTCTGTCCATGCTGGGAAATTGCGGCGCCGAAGCGTGCGGTTACCGCTCGGCGGGCGGCGTCCGCATAGAGATCGACGGCAGCGACCGCTTTTTCAACCTGACCGTATATCCCTATGCGGATTATCTCGTATGCGAGTCGGACAGGGCGCTCAGCGAAAGGACGATGTACTATGCGGTGGACGGGTTGGTGTTTTTGCCTTTGCTCGGCGAATGACGGACGGCGGCAGATGAATAAAAAATTATCCCGCGAAAGGGCTTGACAATCCTTTCGCGGTTATGTTATGATAGGAACATGAAACATTTTTTGCGGCAAAACGGAATGTATGCGATCTATGCGTATTACTATCGGAAATGTAATGCGCCTTTTTTCCATGCATGACGGACGTAGAGAGTAAATTTTTTTACGGAAGGCAGGGGACGGCGCGTGATTTATGACGGCGGGCGTCCCTTTTTTTGTTGCCTTCGGCGGCGGAAAATGATAAAATGATACCGAACGAACGGTTTTAAGGAGAATGACAATGAAAAACGTAATGGATACGCTCAGAGAGCGCGGCTTCATCAAACAGACGGTATTCGAAGAGGAGTTGTACGAAAAACTCGGCAAGGAGAGCGTGCCCTTCTACATCGGGTTCGATCCCACGGCGGATTCCCTGCACGTCGGGCACTTTTTGCAGCTCATCGCCATGCACCACATGCAGGAGGCGGGGCACAAGCCCATCATTCTCGTCGGCGGCGGCACGGGCATGATCGGCGACCCTTCGGGCAGGACGGACATGCGCTCCATGATGACCCGCGAGACCGTGCAGCACAACGTGGACTGTTTCAAAAAGCAGATGAGCAAATTCATCAGTTTCGAAGGGGAGAACGGCGCGATCATCGTCGACAACGCCGACTGGATCCTCGACCTCAATTATATCGATTTCCTGCGCGAGATCGGCGCGCATTTCTCGGTCAACGAAATGCTCCGCGCCAAGTGTTTCGAAACGCGGCTGGAGCGCGGGCTGTCCTTCCTCGAATTCAACTACATGCTTCTGCAGGCGTATGACTTCCTGGTGCTCAACCGCAAGTACGGCTGCTCGCTCGAACTCGGCGGCGACGACCAGTGGAGCAATATTCTCGCGGGCGCCAACCTCATCCGTATCAAGGAGCGCAAGCCCGCCTATGCCATGACTTTCACCCTGCTCACTACGTCCGACGGGCGCAAGATGGGCAAGACGGCAAAGGGGGCGCTCTGGCTGGACGAAAACAAGACTTCGCCCTACGAGTTCTACCAGTATTGGCGGAACACGGCGGACGAGGACGTGCAAAAGTGCCTGCAACTTTTGACCTATCTGCCCTTGGACGAGATTGCCGCGCTCTGCGCGCATAAGGACGAGCGCATCAATCACGCCAAGGAGGTGCTTGCCTACGAACTGACCAAGATGGTGCACGGCGAGGAGGCGGCGAAGAGAGCCGAGTCCCAGGCGAAGGCGGCGTTCGGCGGCAGCGAAGAGGGCATGCCCACGGCGAACGTGCCCGCGGACACGGCGACCGTCATCGACGCGATGGTCGCGGCGAAGGTCTGCAAGTCCAAAGGGGAGGCGCGGCGGCTCATCGAGCAGGGCGGCGTGTCCGTGAACGACGACAAGGTGACCGACCTTGCCATGCCTGTCCCTGCCAAGGAATTTGTGCTGCACAAGGGCAAAAAAGTACACGTCAAGATCATCGTAGGGTAATACCATGCCCGAGATCATCCGCAGCGTGCGCGGGCGGGCGACGCAGGAAAAAGTCATTGAAAGATCCCGCTTCATCGCCTGTTGCGCCCATGTGTCGGGCGAGGCGGAAGCAAAGGCGTTTGTCGCGGAGATCGCAGGCATGCACCCCGCGGCGACCCACAACTGTTACGCCTTCGTTGCCGACCGCACGGGCGCGTTGCAGCGATTTTCGGACGACGGCGAACCGCAGGGCACGGCGGGCATGCCCATTCTGGAAGTCATCAAAAGCAAGGGCTTGTACGAAACGGCGGTCGTCGTCACGCGCTATTTCGGCGGCGTCAAACTGGGCGCGGGCGGGCTGGTGCGCGCCTATGCCTCGTCGTGCGCCGAGGTGTTGGACGCGGCGGAGATCTGCCTCTGGCAGTCCGCGGCAAAGTTTGCCGTTACCGTCGATTATCCGCAGGCGGACGCGGCGCTCCGCTTTTTTGCCGCCCGCGGCCTGACCGTCGCGGACGCCGAATATGCCGCCGAGGTGCGTTATACCCTCTCGATGCCCGCGACGGAAAGGGAAACCTTTGTCCGCGCTTTGACGGATGCGCTCAACGGGCGGGTAAAGATCGAAAAGACGGGCGAGGCGTTCGAGCCGTTCCCCCTCGGCGAATAGCTTTTTTCCATGCCCCGAAGGCATGTCTCCGATAAAAAATAACTATTTTACATTTTTGCGCGGGCGCGCTATAATGAATGCAATGAAAATAAAACCTTATCGGAGAGCAAGAAAATGACAGATTACAAAGATTTTGAAAAGACAAACGTATTCGGATTGGGCAGCGAAAACACGGCGTTCGCGCAATATTTCATCGGCAAATCGTACCTGAACCCGCTTACCGCGGGGGCGGAAGGGGTGCCTTTCTTCGCCAACGTCACGTTCGAGCCGGGCTGCCGCAACAATTGGCACGTCCACCATGCCAAAAAGGGCGGCGGGCAGATCTTGCTGTGCGTCGCGGGCAGCGGCTGGTACCAGGAGTGGGGCAAAGAGGCGCGCTCCCTGCGTCCCGGCGACGTGGTCGTCATTCCCGCGGGTGTCAAGCATTGGCACGGCGCCAAGAAAGACAGCTGGTTCTCCCACATCGCCGTCGAAGTTCCCGGCGAGGAGACCAAAAACGAGTGGCTGGAACCCGTCGACGACGGGCAGTATGGTTCCCTCGGGGAATGACCGCACGGTTTTTTGCCGTTTATCCATAAGAACAACGGGAACAGAACGGAAAAACGGACGATATGTCCGCTTTTTCTTTTCAAAAAAATTTATCGTAAAACAATAAATTTTTATTGACAATATGTTTTTCATGTGCTACAATGGGGGCAAATGAGAAAGAGGAGGGCGGACCATGAAAGGCGTAGGGGCGTTGCTTGCGGCCGCGTGGAATTTTTTGTTCGGCGGAGCGCTGCTGGCACTGAGCATACGGGCGATCTGGATATATGTTTCGGAGTATCCCCGTTTGGACGGCTCTTGCCTGGGGCTCGGCAGCATAGCGATCCTCTTCTTTATCGCGGGGTTTTTCGTCGTCGCGTCGCTCGTCATCGGGTTCGGTGCGGCGGCGGGGGAGAGGACGCTGCCGAAGAGGGCGGCGCGGGGCGCGTCGTTTTTTCTGCTCTTCGCGTGGGTATTTTTGCTCTTTGCGCCCGTTGCGGGCGAGGCCGCTCTGCGATCGGCGTCCGCGCACACCCGTCTGCAGCCCGAAGAGGCGCAGGTGCCGGCGGACAAATATTGCGCCGCGCTGCGGCATACGGCGGACGGCGGCGATTCCGTGCTCTTTTATGTGTTCGGGCAGCAAACGGAACCGTCCGCGACGAGCGGCGAGTTTGCGGCGGAAATTATCTTTTCCTATGACGAAAGTACGCTCAAACTGACGGCGGAGGCGGTCTGTGCGCCGTCGGCGGCGGGGGGCGAAGGGAGAGAATTGCGGATCTTTACCTTTGCGCGGACGGATATGTGATCGGATGCGGACGGAACGGAAGACAAAGGAAGGGACAAAAAATAAAGGGTTGAGAGGTGCATGAAAATGGAACGGAAAGCCCGGAAAGGCGCGGGCAACGTCATCATTTCGATCGTCAATTTTTTCATCGGCGGCATTCTGTTTGCGATCGGCGTCGAGGCGGTGCGGGAATTTTGCGCCCTGCACGATTCGGCGTCCGCCGCCTGGGGCGGCGTTTCGATGGGCGTCATCTTCATGATGGCGGCGCTCATCGTGCTGTTTTTTGCCTTTCTGGGCATCTATCTCACCGTGCGCGGGGAGGGGCATCGCCTGTTCTCGGCGCTGGCGACCGTCTTTCTGCTCGCCGCCTGGATATTGCTGCCCCTTTCGGGGATGGTCGCGGAATATTATTACAATGCCGCCGCGCCCTATGTGCGGGTGAGCGCGGAGCGGGCGGCGACGATCGCGGCACGGGGCGGGGAAGCGGTCTGCGCGCTTGCCGCAAAGAGCGGGGACGCCGTTTTCTTTTACGACGGGGACGGCGGGGCCGCGGAAACGTTCTCTTTCGGGCGGGATGCGCGGGCGGAAATTTTGCCGTTGTCCCCCTCGGACGGCGGGGACAACGAAAACGGCGAAAATGACGGGAGCGCCGCGGGGAAGGAAGCGGGAAAAATCGTCCTTTCCCTCTCCTATGACGCGCGGTGGCACAGGCTGACTTTCGCCTTGGAATGCAGCGTTCCCCTGCAGGCGGACAAAGCGCTTGACGGGGCGGCGCTCGAACGGGCGGTCGGCTATGTCAATGTGCTCTCTGCGCGGCCGTTCACGGCGCAAACGGCGGCGGAAACGGCGGCGGAAAAGAAATATGCCGACTACGCGTGGGACGGTTATGACAAACAACTCCGCGCGTTCGATCCGTTCGTGCGCATCGAAAGCGGCCCGCTTTGGGAGGACGCGGCGGAGGGGGAAAGTTGTTTCTTCGGCTTCTATGCGTTGGTAAATACCGGTTTGACGGAAGATCTGTAACAAAAAAAGACGGGAGGATGGTATGCAGAATTTTGATAACGGGGCGGAACGCCCCGCAAAGAGCTATCACGGACTGATGAAGGCGGCGGTCGTGCTCGTCGCGCTCTGCGGGGCGGCGATCTGCGTGTTCTGGTTTCCGTACGGCGTATCCTCGGGCATGCCCGCGCTGGCGGAAACGGGCGGCAGGGAGTATTGGACGGCGTTCGCATCGGAATGTGTCTTTTTCTACCTTGCGGCGCTGCCCTGCTTCGTCATTGCGGGGTATCTCTGGAAGGTGTCCGACCTGGTGCGGGAGGGCAGGCTGTTTTCCGCGGCGGGCGTGCGGTGCTTTCATCGGAGCGCGGTCATTTTATTTTTCGATCTGATCTTCTTCCTGTTCGGGAACATCGTCTTTGCGCGGATGGGGCTGAACGGCTGGTTCTGGCTGTATATTTTCCTGACCCTCTGCGGCGCAGCCGTCGCCCTGCTCTTTTTCGTCGTTGCCAAGTGCCTCGGCGAGGCGGCAAAATTACAGGAGGAGAGCGACGGAACGATATGATCGTGATCAATGTGGACGTAATGCTGGCAAAGCGCAAAATGAGCGTCACCGAACTGACCCGCCGCGTCGGGCTGACCATGGCGAATGTGTCCCTCCTGAAAAACGGCAAGGTCAAGGCCATCCGTCTCGCCACTTTGAACAAGCTCTGCGAAGTGCTCGCCTGCCAGCCGGGGGACATTCTGGAATACCTGCCCGACCGGGCGGGCGGGGAGAAAGAGGATGAAGACATCTGAAAAAGTGCGCCGCATTGCCTGTTACGGCATTGTCCTTGTCTTTTTGCTCGCACTTCTTGTTTCCTGCGGCGTAACGCTGAAAAATTGGAGCGATCCCCTTTGGATATTGAACGACCGCTGGCGCCTTTCGTCGCCCGTGCCCGCGGCGGGCGAACTCATTTTTTATGCGAGCGATCAGGGCTTTCTCGGCGACGGCACGGTGCAGTACGTCTTTGCTTTTTCTGCCGTACCGGCGGAATTTTTAAGCGGTTTTTCGGCGGGACGGGACGAAGAGACGGAAAACGCGCTTTTGCGGTGCGTATGGGAACGGGGCGGCGACGGCTGTGCGCCCGATTTTGCGGAAGAATATCTGTGGCGGCATTGCGTGCAGAAACCGTACATGACGGGCGGAAAGGTTCGGTATTACACCGAAGAGATGTACATGGCGTATTTCCCCGCAGGCCTCTTGCTGTACGTCTGTGAAGATCTCTCCTGACGGGAAAGAATGAATTTTGAAAAACAGTATAAAACGCGGGCATGGGTAGCCGCGTTTTTGCGTTCGGTTCGTATAAAGTTTCTGATGCCCGTTGCAGCCGGACAGTGCAAAGTTTTCAGATTGTGATTTTGAAATCGACTGCGGGCGGTTCGTCCGCGTCTTTGAATTGCGCGCGCAGGGCGTCATAGGCAGCGGTATATTTTTTTGCTTTTTCCGCCTTGACGCACGGTTTGTGCCGTCCGATGACGGCAAATGTTTCCCTTATGCTGTTCATGGCGAGGGTGGTCGCCGTTACGGCGGGGGGACACGCTTCCAAGGATTCTTTTACGTTCGGCAGATGGGCGGACAGCCAGGCGAACTGCTCGAACGTGAAAAAACTGCGCGGAAGTTCCAGCACTTCCAGCGTTTTTAAGTTTGCAAACGTTTTCAGATAGACTTCGTTCGTCTGTGTCCGCATGATGTCGAGGGTAAGGTGTTTCAATGCGGGCATGTCCGCCAGAAAATCGGGGTCGCCGATGTCCAGGCGGGGCGTGAAGGAGGACAGACCGTTGCAGCCGTACAGCGTAAGGGAGGCGAGCCGGCTGCCCCGCAAGCCCGAAAAATCGGTAAGTTTATTGCAGTCCGTGACGTAAAGTTTCTGCAGGGCGGGCAGGCGCGCGGCGTTAAATAGTTTCGTTGCCTTTCTGTTCCAATACATCTGCAGTGTTTTCAGGCGCGGAAAGTCTTCCAAAAAAGACAAATCGGCAAGGTCGGGGCATTTGAACAGGGTCAGCCCTTCGAGGTCCGGTTTCACGGGGGCAAGCAATTCGGCGATCTCCCGTTCGGAATCGAAACCTGACAGCTGAACGAGTTTTGGCGGCGGGAGATGCCGTTCCATCCGCTCTTTGAGCGCGGAAAAATTGATATATTCTTTATTGTTTTGCAATTGGTTTTCGGTTTTTTCGTCAACTTTAACACATTGTATGACCAAATCGAAAGGCCGAAGATCATTCAGAAAATCTTTTAAAACGTTGACGCGGTTGGGGCGATAGGAAACGGCACAGTATTTCTTGATTTTTTTCATATGGTCAGTATAACACACCGCGGTGTTTTTGTCAACACCCGAAAATTTTGTGTCGAACTTCTTTCTGCTTTTCGGAAAGGTATGAAGAATGGTAAAAACGCGGGCATGGGTGCCCTCGTTTTTGCGTTCTTTGTTTTCGTTCAATGCGAAAAATAAGAGCGGCGCGCTTTTTCAAAAGCGCGCCGCTCTTCACCTTGCAGGTCGTATGCCGTTGCCGCCGTCTGTATACGAAGCGCGGGGGCAGTCCGCATGTGGATACCCGGCGGAACGCATTCCGGCGGAAAGTTACAGTTTTTTCAGAACGTCCTTCATGTCGTACTTGCCTGCGGGCATGCCCTTGACGAATTTGGCGGCGCGGATGGCGCCCGCCGCAAAGACCCGCTTGCTCGCCGCGCGGTGGAAGAAGGTGATCTCCTCGTCCTCGCCGCAGAAAATGACGTCGTGTTCGCCCACGATGGTACCGCCGCGCACGGCGTGGATGCCGATCTCGCTTCCCCGCCTGCCGACGTTGCCCCGGCGGCCATAGAGGTATTCCTTTTTGCCGCCGAAGGCCGCGTTCACGCTGTCTGCCAGCATGAGCGCCGTGCCCGAGGGGGCGTCCGTCTTGAAATGGTGATGTTTTTCCACGATCTCCACGTCAAACCCCTCGCCCAGGAAGGCGGCGGCTTCGCGCACCAATTTTACGAGCAGGTTGACGCCCACCGAAAAGTTCGCCGTCTTGAACACGGCGATCTTTTTGCTTGCCTCTTCGATCTTTTGCAGATCTTCGGGAGAATATCCCGTCGTGGCGAGCACTGCCGCCGCTCCCGTTCTTTCGCAGTAGGCGAGGATTCCGGGGAGC